>JAQGHM010000273.1 GCA_028291615.1 Phycisphaerales bacterium
GCCTTGTCGTAAGCGTCGGTCGCGTAGCCCAGTTGATCGACCAGACCGAGGCTGAGCGCTTCGGACGCCGTGTAGACCTTGCCATTGGCGATCTCTTCAATCTTGCCAGCAAGCTTACCCGCGCGGCCGGTCTTGACGGCGGTCTTGAAACTGCCGTAGGCATCGTTGATCAGGCCCTGCAGGTACTCGTTGTCCTTCTCGTCGATCGGCGCCAGTGACGAGCCGGCGTTCTTGAATCCGTTTGCCGGGGCGGTGACGGTCACCTCTTCGACGCCGTACGACTTCGCTAGCTTGCTGAAGTTGTAGCGCGGCAGGATGACGCCGATGTTGCCCGTGAGCGTGGTCCGCTGCGCGAAGACATATTCGCCCGCGCAGGAGACGTAATACCCGCCGCTGGTCGCCAGGCCGCCCATCGTGACCACGACCGGGCGCGTCGGGAATTGCTGGCGGAAGCGCAGGATGCGGGCGTGGATTTCATCCGATGGCGTAACCGCGCCCCCGGGCGTATCAACGTCGATCACGATCGCCTTGACGTTCGGGTCCTTCTCCGCGGCGGTCAGCATCGCATTGAATCGATCGGCGGTATTCGTGAGGATCACGCCCGAAACCGGGATGACCGCGATCTTTTCCTTCGGGTCGCCTTCGACCAGGACGGTCTGTTCGATCCCCGCCGCGCGCGACAACCCCAGACCGCCGCCCAGGACTGAGAACGCGAGCAGGTAAAGGTTGAGCGTGATCGAAAGCCCAAACACCGCCGTCGCAAGCGTAGTGAAGATGATCCGCGCGAAGCTACGCTGCGGTTTGAACATGCCCGGCGGCATGAACATCGGCGGCGGGTACATCATCGGTCCGGGCGGGGGATACATCGGTGGCGGCGGATAATTCTGTTGCGGCGCGGGCGGCATAGCCCCGGCGGCGGACATGCCCGGCGCGGGCGGGGGAGCAAATGCTCCTCGCGGGTCAATCGGACCTTGTCCCGGTGGCGGCTGGGGAATCATCGTGGAAGACGGTCTCGTCCCAAGGTGTTTAAGTCTGGCGTCGCCGACGGCACCGCCGCAGCGCGAGTATAACCAATCAGCCGGTCACGACATACAAAAATCTGCCGGGGTTCCACTTACAAACCAGTGCGTTTGCGACCCTCGTAGCTGACGGTGACCGTGCCTGCCGTGCCGCCGCGAACCGCGAAGTCGCCGATGACGGTCATCCGCTGCGGCTTGAGCACCGTCACCAGGTCGTCCAGGATCGTGTTGACGACCGCCTCGTAAAAGATGCCCTTGTTGCGATACGCGAAATAATAGAGCTTGAGGCTCTTCATCTCGACGCAGAGGCGATCCGGAACGTAGGCCAGCGTGATCGTAGCAAAGTCCGGCTGACCTGTCACCGGACAGATGCTGGTGAATTCCGGGAAGACGAACTTCACTTCGTAATCGCGCCCCGGCCGCGGATTGTCAAACGCCTCCAGGATCTGAACCGGCTCGGTAATCTGCGCTTCGGTCAGCGCCGATTTATTTCCCAGGGAGCTCAAACCCAGCGTCATCGGGGTTGATCGGCCGGGCGGTTTCGACTTTGGCTTTCTTGGCAAAATTGCCCTCGATCCTGGTCAGGAAGGTTCTGGGAAGTTCAAAGCTCAAGCCATTGTATTCAGCCATCAGCGCCCGGTCACCGCCCGGATCGATCAGCTTGAGCTCGTAACCGACAACGGGCGTACCGCCGGGGCCTTCTGTAGTGACTTTGACGACGTAATTGCCGACCGGCTTGGTCGCCGGCGTGGCCTCCAGGTACTTGGCGGCGCGCAGCGGATGCAGATCGGCCAGCAGGTTTCGCATCTGTTCGTCATCCGCATCACCCTTCGGATCGGTCTTGAGTTCCCAGGTCGATAGCGGCTTGGGAACCTCGGCCACCACTGGCTTGGTCGCTGGCGTGGTGCTCGCCTGCGTTGTGGCCGGCTGAGTCGTCGCCCTCGTCGTCGCGGCGGCCTGCGTCGCGGGAAGCTGCTTGCGGCGTTCGATCGCCACTTCGGTCTTCTTCGCCGGCCGCGTGGTCGGGGCAGCGCCAGCCGGCAGGTCGGTCACGATCGACAGCTTGCTCACCTGCTCCGGCATCAGATCGAGCACCTTCTTGTCGCGCAGGTCGATCGGCTTCTTCGAGAGCGTCTCCAGCGGCGTAGAAGCGACCTTCACGACCGCATTCGTATCCGAGATGCGGGCGAAGAGCTTCAAATGACGAATCGTGTCGTACTGGCCGAAGGTGATGGTCGTCCACGCCGGCTGCGACGAGGGCCCTGTCGCCGTTGCCGGCTGCGTGCTCGGCGCCTCCGTCGTAAATGCGACGGTCATTTGCGGCTTCTCGAATTTCGCATTGGCCAGCTCGGGCGAATCCTTGGCGATCCAATCCGTCGCCCGCAGGTTGGTCACTGCCCCAAGCAGGTCGGTAATGACCGCTTCATCCACCGGCAGTTTCACTGGCTCGGCCAGCGCCCACTGCTCCCCGCTCTTATGCAGCACCAGCTTCGGCTGGCCGTCCGCCTCGATCACCATCTGCCTGATCGCGGGCGACGCCGCGGTGATCAGTTGCTTGTCGCGCAAATCATTCGCCGGCTTGGCCAGCCGCTCGTAGACCGACGACGACACGACGTCCGCCTTGTCGTGCCCTTCGATCTTGACGTACATGTCGCCAAGCTGCGTCTGCTCGCCGATCGCGAACTTGAGCAGCTTCCCACCCTTGGCGCCCATCTCGATGTTGAAGCGCGGCTTGTCGAGGCCGGTCTCCTTGGTCACCTCGATCTTCCCGTGCGATTCCAGGTCGATCAGGTCGCGGACCAGCCCATCAACCTGCAAATTCTCCGCCGCTGCTTCGACCGGCTTGGTCATGCGCCATTTACCGTCCGGCGTCTTGGTGAGCACGATCTCCCCGCCGTCGGTCGAGCGAATCGTCAGCGAGTTGACGTCCGTGGTCTCCTTGACGTCGAAGAGGCGATTGGTGGCAACCGTCTTCGAACTCTCATCAGGCTCGCCCTTGAACTTGTCGTACGCGACGAACGCGCCGACGACCGCCAGCAGCACGAGCAGGATCAATGTGGTCTTGAAATTCATAGTTTAGATCTCGTCGCGTGTTAATCACGTCTGCGCAAGTAAACCAGCGTCCCCGCCGCCACGACGCCCAGCGGCAGGAGCACGATCAGCACGCCGCCCTTTAGAAGTGTTAGAAATCTGTCATTGATTTGCGACACCCGCGGCACCTCCAACGCGCTGGGGCTCAGCGAGATCAGGTTGTCCGCATGACTGATCCAGAAGACGCAGTTGTTGAGCAGTTCGGCATTGGCCGGAAACCGCAGCACCTGCGACCGCTGCACTGCCGACGCCGCGCGATCCTGCACCGACGCAAACTCGTCGGTCGCAAATTGCCGGCTTCCCAGCACCACCAGCCGCCCGCCGCCATCTTCCTTCTCCGAAACCGCGCCCGCCCAGAGCGGACCGGGAAGATCCACGTCCTTGTCATCCTTCTTCGCCGTGAACGTCACTTCCTTCTGCTGCGCCAGGGATTGAATGTCACTCTCGCCCCACGATTTCAGCGACGTCGGCATCGGCAGGATCTTCGCCGTCTTGAATCCCTTCGCGGGCACCGTATCGACCGGAATCACCGGCACGAACAACCCATCCAGTGAATTCAGCGGCTTGACCAGCGGATGGTCGCCGTACTCGTTGATCACGAACACCGCCTGCTGCCGCTGCCAATCGTTGGTGATATCGTCAGAGCGCGCGCCCTTGTCGGCGACCTTCTCATGCACGACGACGTACTCCGGCTTAATCTGAATTCCCCAATCCTTCAGGAAATCAAGAGGCTGAACTTGCGGATCGACAAGGATCATCGCCGATCCGCCGTTCTTCAGATGCTCGCCAACCTTCGCGCCCAGTTGACCGGCCTGCGGATTCTGCATCATCATCCGCGGGTTCATCTGCGTCAGCAGCACGACCCACGGGATCCCCTTAAGCTCTTCGTCGCTCGGCTCGGGCGGCAGCGGCATCCCCTGCTGCTGCATCTGCATCGCCTGCATCATCCACTGTCCGCTGATGTCCTTTTCGACGATCTCGATCCCGTAGTCGCGCAGGCGATCTCCGAAATCCGCCATCGGCGCGTCGTAACCCGCCATCGGGATCGACGTCGTCGCCGGCGGTCCACCCGAGCGAACCACCGCGATTCGCTTCTTGTCCTTGGCCGTCAGCGCCACCAGGGCAGTGGTGATCTGCTGCTCGCCGGCAAACCGCGGCTTGAGCGTCTCTTCCGTACCCCCGCGGCCAGTCGGCGCTGTCTTGAAGATCGCGTTGCGCGGAATTACCTTCAGATCCTTGGGTCCTAGCACCGCGATCGATCCCCGGTTCTGCTTGTATTGCCGCAGTTCGTCCAGGTGCTTGATCTCGCCCAGACCGCCGATCTTCTTGAGAAGCTCATCGGATGTCTCCTTCATTTTCTGCAGGCGAGGCTGCGCGGCGACGACATATTCCTTCAGCTCCTTGGGCGTCGCTGGGTCCTCGCTCGCCCCCTTCACGCGCTTCTGGATTTCCTCGAGGTTGACGTTCAGGTCCTCCAGATTCCCGCGGATGTGGTCCGCCGCGCCCTTGTAGTCGGGAACCTTGAGATCTAGTTGTTCCTTCACCTGCCGGCGGGTCGTGTCCATGATCTGCGGGAAAAATTGCAGCGTTACGTAGATCTCCTGCGCCATCAACGCCAGCTTCTCGTTGTTGATCTTGGACCTCACCCCCAGGACTGCTGCCACTTCTTCGTTCGCCAGCTTGGTGATTGTGTCGAGCGTACCACCGTACGACTTCATGACTTCCTCGTACTTCTGGAAGTCATTCCCGTACTTGCGAGCCACATCATTGAAAAGCTGATCCACCTTCGACGGCTCGCGCACCGTGTCGATCAGATCGACCTTGATCTTGCCGCGCGATTTCTTCTGATACTCCTGCAGCAGGTCCGCCACCTGCTGAAACTGCACCTCCGCGGAGGTATCCTGAACCTTCCGCTCGGTATTCTCCTCGGTGCGCGTGAAGAGGCCGACGATCCGCACCTCTTCCGGGAGGTTCTGGATCAACGCTACCGTCTGCGGCTTGAGGCTGTTCGCCCCGCCCGTCGTGGTGTCGGTGCGCCAGCCCGGCCGCTGCGCCAGGTAAACCATCGCCCACACCAGCGCGATGACCACGACGACGCTGAGGATCACGTTCGCGCCGTACTTTAGCCACCGGTCCTGCTGTGTCTCGACGGCGAACGACGCCGATTGTTTTTCTGCTTTTTTTGAATCAGTCATGATTGATTGGGTCGGACACGCCGACCGGCTTATTTCCACCTGCGGGACTCGAGCACTTTCACGGTAAAGAACAGGAACGCCGCCGTCATTAGCACGAAGAACGTCACGTGACCCAGGTCGATCACGCCCTTGCTGAAGTCGGCGTAGCGGGCGTAGACCCCCTGGTTGATCACCACCCGCCAGAAGTCCGGCAGCGTCGCCCACGCCCCGACCAGCCACGGGATGATCGTGATCACCGCCAAAATCGCGAAGGCCGAGACCGCCGCCACCATCTGGCTCCGCGTCAGCGACGAGCAGAACAAACTGACCGCCACGAACAGCGACCCCGCCAAAATCATTCCCAGATATCCGCTGAAGATCGGCCCCAGGTCCACGTGCGACGTCGAGAAGCTCGCCATCATGATCACGTAAACCAGCGTCGGCGCCAGCAGCACGCAAACAAAGCTGATCGCCCCCATGAACTTGCCGACCACCACGTCGCTGTCGGTCACCGGCGCGGTCATCATCATTTCCATCGTGCCCGAAGCCCACTCCTGCGAGATCGAACCCATGCAGAGCATCGGCACGACGAAACAGAGGAACCAGAGCATCCAGTCGAACAGATGCCGCATCAGCGCGGGTTGGCCTGGCTTAAAGTCCTGCCAAAACGCGAACCCGCACGCCAGCAGGAACAGCGTCATCGCCACGTACGCCATCGGCGACACGAAGTAACTGAACAGCTCGCGGCGGGCGATGATCGGCGCCTTGGCCAGCAAGCCGGTCTTGCGTACGGTCGCGCCGCCAGTGGACTTGGATGGTTCGACGGCGGATTGGGTCTGGGTCATCGTGCTCATTCGGTTTGCCCCTTGGCCTGGGCCTGTTGTGCGGTCACTTGAACGAAGAATTCCTCGAGCGTCGCGTGCTCGAGCCGGATTTCACGAAGCGGCCAGCCATTGCGCGTCACCGTGCTGGCGGCCTCTTCGCGAACGTCCTGCCCCTCGCGCGGGCGCAGGGCGAACGTGGTGAACGCTTTGTCCGCCGACGCATGGGGCATCAACGTTTCCACCTTCGACACGCCACTCACGCGCGACAACGCATTCTCAATATCCTTGACCGGCCCCCGGCATTCGATCAGCACCCGAGCGCTCATCCGCCGGCTGGTGCGCAATTCCTCAGGCGTCCCCTGCGCCACCAACTTGCCGCTGGCGATCACCACAGCGCGATCGCAGACCGCTTCGACTTCGGGCAGGATATGCGTCGAAAGCAGCACCGTGTGGTCGCCGCCCAGGTCGCGAATCAGCTTTCGCGTTTCGCGAATCTGCGTCGGATCGAGGCCCACCGTCGGCTCGTCCAGGATCAGCACCGCCGGATTGTGCAGCAGCGAATCCGCCAGCCCCACGCGCTGCCGATACCCCTTCGACAACCGCCCGATCACGCGATCGCGAACATTCCCCAGCCAGCACCGCTCAACCACGTAATCGATCCGCTTGTTGCGAGTCGCCCGATCCATCCCGCGCAACCGCCCGCGAAAGTCGAGATACTCGTTGACCTTCATCTCGGTATAGAGCGGCGTATTCTCCGGCAGATACCCCAGGTTCTCCCGAACCTCGTGCGACTGATGGAAAATATCAAAGCCATTCACCGTCGCCGTCCCGCTGGTAGGCGGCAGGTAACAGGTGAGCATCTTGAGCGTCGTAGACTTCCCCGCCCCATTGGGCCCGAGGAACCCGACGATCTGCCCGCGCGCCACGTCGAAGCTGATGTGATCAACAGCAGTGACGTGCCCATAAGCTTTGGTCAGTTGTGAAACCGATATCACGTGCAAACTCCACTTTTAGCGGCTCCGCTTGCGGAGCGCGTCCGACGCCAAACGATTCGACAACCCCAGCGCCAAGCAAAAACAACCCGCATGAGTCGGTGGGGTAATCCGAACCTCAGACGAGCGACCGCGCGCCAGGTTCCGTGACGGGAACCCGCATCGCAAGGTCGAACATCAGCAACCGTCTTCCCGGTTCGGACGGCATTAGTGTCGCGGACCGCCGCCGCAACGATGAAAATACGTATGACGGGGGCGCGGCGTTGTCAAGTTGGAAGAAGCAAATGAACGAGGCAGACCGTCGCGTGAATCACCGACAAGGTCACCGGCCTGGGTTGCTATTCCAGATCCTCGGCTGGCGGGAAGACCCCCTCTTCGATCAACGTCTGGCGAACAGTCACCCGCGGAGAACGATTAATTTCGAGCAGCGCGACAGTCGCTCGACCAACCGCCGTCAATCCAACTAGGATCGGACCGCGCCACGCGAAATGCTCTTTCCAAATGTCCCGGCGCGGATCGAAGAGATCGGCCCGCTCACCGGTCTGTGGATCGATACTTGAGATATTCGGCCCCTTACGTCGATTGCACTCCAGGCAGCAGAGAGCGAGATTTTCCGGCGCGGTTATCCCCTGATGCTGCCGCGAAATAATGTGATCGATCTCGAATCGCTCAGCATAGTACGCCTGCGGAGCGTGGCAGTATTCGCAGAACCCTCGCGCACGCGCACGGACGGCCTGATCGAGTGCCTTGTCCATCCCGTCAAGCCGCCGATGAGTTGGTGTTCTGTGCCTTAAGCGAAATCCGCGCCTTGGACTGGACGAACGCAATGAAATGGCTGACGTTGATGTAGCCGTCCAGTTCGTCCTGTTCTTCAGGATTCAGCGCCCCCTCCCTCGCCTTTTCAGACAGTTCGGCCATGCGCGCATGATCCGTCTCGGGGAATCCCATAGCCAGCAGCGCCTTAGCGGCCTCAGGCGAAATATCCCCGATGTCCGGGCGAATGACGCGCTTCAAAATCGCAGTCTCGGCGGCAGTTGCGAGCATGATCAGATGGTAACATGAGTCAGTACGCGATGTCGATGGATAAGAGACGGCTTCAATAACATTCGGGTACTATGGCCCTCCCAGCCGCGCCTGCTTATCCAGCCGGTCGATTTCCATCGCCCGCCGCTTGTACGCCCGGCGAACGATCTCCGCCAACGCCAAATGCTTGGGCGAGCCAAACTCAACGGTCGTCAGCGGCAGCGAAAATGCCGGCTCGATCGGCATCCGCAACATCGCCGGCTGAGCGACGTCCGGCACGATCGGGACCAGAAACGCGAACGCAACCGGGTGCTCACACAGTCCCGCCGCCGCGCGGACGATTTCCACGTTGTCGAAGTATCCCGCCGTCCGTGCGCGTTCAAACCCGCGGCGGCTGCGAAGGCTCCGAAGACATGCCTCTACGCCCGCCCCATTCACATTGCGCGCATCCTGCACTTCTTCCAGCAATGAGATGTCCTGCCAATCCCCCTCCCGTTCGGTCTCCTTGCTCCGCAAAAGATCGGGCAGCGAAATGAACGCGACTTCCTCCCCGCCATAGTTCCCCCGCTCCGGCCGCGACGCTAATTCCGCGAAGTCAGGCAACAGGTGATTGCGCAGCCAAAACTCCAGCCACTCCTCCCGCCCATCGGGGAGTCGCCCGATCGCAAAACGCGCAAAGTCTTCCGGACGCCACGAGGGTCCATCCACCGCGCCCCTGAGCAGTTCGCTCCGCGCCAAGCCCTCGCGCACATCGGTCGTCGAGCGCGCTCCCGTGAAAAAATCGTAATCGACGGTGTTTCGATCGACGCCGTAGTAGCGGACGGCGTGTCCTCCCATCACCAACGATTCCAGCCCGACCGCCTGCAGGGCACGATAGATCTGCGCCAGTCGCTCCTCGGCCGTCATCTCAGCGCGTCCTCCCATGGCCGGCTTCCGTGTGATAAGAGCAACCGCACCGCCTCGTGCCTGCAAAACTCTTCGTCGCTTAGCATGCCGACAAGCTGCGCGATCTCAGACAAGTGCTGATCGAGAAACGCCGACTCCGCCTCCCCCATGCTCGGCGAGGCACCACTAAGCAACAGATCATCGATCTGCGACTGAACATCGGCAGACGCTAATGGAGGAGCCATTTGTTGCACAAGTGCCTCACAAGATACCACAATCTCTGGGAGCGCGACCGGCGCACGAGCAAACTCAAAGACCGGCTCCGGCTCGGGAGCTGCCAAAGTCCAGACCGGTGAAGGCGACGCTGGCGCCCCCGCCTCAATCCGCGTCATCTGCACGATCCGCTCCAGCTTGAACGTCCGCTGCGCCTGTCGAAGCTGGCAATGCGCGATTAGGATCAGTTCCCCCTTCATCCGTCGGATCGTGCGCGGTTCGATGATCCGCTGGGTTCGCTCGTCCCGCGCGTCCAGGTACTCCATCATCACCGGCTTGCGCATCTCCAGCGCCTCTTCGAGCTCCAGCGGCAGCAGGCTTTCCCGCGGGTTCGCCGGCAGCAGCCCCATCTTCCCCCCCTGTGCCAGGAGCGCGTCGCAGAAGGGCAGATTCCATCCGCCTATGGGTTCCATCATCCGTTCAAAAACGGCCACCGTCGACCGCACGTCCGCCAGCGCTCGGTGGGCCACCTCCGGCACGTAGCCCAGTCGTCGCGAGAGGGCTTGCAGACCGTTTCCCCCCCGCCCAAACCGCCGCCGGGCGATGCGGACCGTGTCCAGGACGTGCGCCTCCCCCAGCGCGGCCACGATCTCCTGCCCGCTTCGGCGGAATTCCTTCCGCAAGAAGCCCAAATCAAACCGCACGTTGTGCCCCACCACCACCGCCCCACGCAGCAGTTCCAGCATCCGCGGCAGTTCATCCGCGAACGTGGGTTGCCCCGTAACCATGGCCTGGCTGATCCCCGTCAGCACCGTCACCCCTGCGCTGATGCGCCGCTGGGGATCCAGCAGGTGTTCGTATTCGGCCACCACCCGCCCCCCCTCGACGC
Organism: Phycisphaerales bacterium; assembly: GCA_028291615.1. Taxonomy (GTDB): domain Bacteria; phylum Planctomycetota; class Phycisphaerae; order Tepidisphaerales; family Tepidisphaeraceae; genus RYN-433. Next base: position 10,111 of record JAQGHM010000273.1, read on the forward strand.
GCGAGATGCCGATCTCGATCACGCGGTGACCGAAGTCCGCACTGGCCCCCGTGGTCTCGACGTCCACGAAGGCGAATGCGACGTCACGAAGCGGTTGGAGAAGGGAAAACGACATCCTGTCTCAGAACTTGAAGAACCCGCCTAAAACCTTCTGGGCCAACTCCTTGGCCGCAGGACTGGTCAGAATAATACTCCAATTCTTCTGTAAAAGTTCTTTAACCTTCAGCGTCCCCTCATGCTGCAACGGCACCCGCTGAACCCCGATGACCGGCAGGCCGGTATCGAAGTTAAGCCCCGCATCAAAGCCATAGCTGACGTCCCCGCCCCCCTTGCGGATCGATTCCTCCGCGCTCAGCAGGTTCTCAAACGTCAGCGGCACCGGGATCGTGATCGTGCTGTGGCCGTTGGGGGGAATGCTGGCTTCGGGTTTGACCTTGCCGCCATTCACCACCCGCACGCCCCCCAGCGACACGCCGTAATCAACGTTCGTCAGCGGCAGCGCCACCGAGTTCGGGTTGGCGACGTCCACATCGACGTTCATGACAAACCCGCGCGGGGAGACGTCGCTGATGGACATCGTCCGAAACGAAGCGGTCGGCCGCTGCACGCTTCCGCATCCGGCCGTAAGCAGCATCACGCTCAACATTAACGACGCCAGACAAGCAGTGCGGATCATCAGCAGACCTCTTTATCCAAGTTGTACACCCGTTACCTGTGCCTCGAACACCAATGCCCCATCCACCAACCCCTGCATATCGCACCCCACGCGGCGATGGCGAAAGAACGTCTTCTTGCCTACCACGTAGAGCCGATTTCCCGGCACCACCTGGCCCCGGAATTTGACGTTGTCCACGGCCCCGAAGCCGATGAATCCCTCCAGATGCAGGAACTTCTTCGAATAGAACGACGCCAGTTGAGCGGCGGCTTCGATCATCAGGACGCCGGGGAAGAGGGGGCGGCCAGGGATGTGCCCTTCGACCCAGAACTCATCCGCCTGCACGTCCTTGTAGCCGATGATCTGCCCTTCTTCGGGTTTGGCATGGACAATGGCATCGAGCATCTCCATGACCCCGCGTTGCGGATTGCAGGCGCGGATGGCCTCCTTGTCATAAACGATGCGGTTGAGGTCAATGCCGGTGAGGTCGAAGAGGTGTAGCGGTGGCATGATGGGAGAAGCAGGCGGCGGGAAGCAAGAAAACGGAGGGGGCGAACGCAACGTTCGCCCCGCTCCATATAACGATCAAAATTCGCGGAAGAACGCGGTTTATCCGGCGGCGGGGGGCGGGGTGGTGGTGCCTTCGCCTTCGCGGCCTTCCAGGATCTTCTTGCGAACCTCCTGGGCGGCGGACTTGATCTCCTGCATTTTCTTCCGCACGCGCGTGCCGGCGGCCTTGTTGCCGCCCATGGCTTTGTTCACGTCATCCTCGGCTTCAGCAACGAGCTGTTTGAGCGAATCGTACTCAGTCATAGTCTAAACTCCCTTAAGGGTTATTGAGGCAGAAAATGCTATCGGAGGGGGGGGAGGGTGTCAAATCATGGAAATTTCGGCTGTAGCATTATATTGATAATTTATTTTGCGTGGGTGGATGCTGCGAGTGGGAGTTGGGTTCGTTTTGCGCCGGCGGGGTGAGAGGAGTAGGCGGTAGGCAACAGGCGTGGGTTTGGATGGGTTTGTTTGTCGAATTTGGTGCGGGCGGCGGGGGAGGAGTGGGGTTTTTGCGTGGCGAAGGGGGTTGGTTGGGTTTGTTTGGTAATGGGCGATGCGAGGTTGGCTGGAGTCTGAGGGGGGTGGGCGGCTGCGGGGAGGCTGAAAGCGCGAAAAAGAGGAGAGCGAGGACTGGCGTGAAGGGGAACGTCCGCGCGGTGCGCGAATTTTGTTGCGGGAAAGCAATGATCTTTGAGGCCCCCTTTATTTGAACTGGGGGCATCTTAACAGATTCCGTACATAATGCAATCCAAATTGGGTCAATTTTCGAGGGGAAGTGATCTTCGAATTTCAGGAGGGATCAACCGCGATGGCGCGATGGTGCGAAGGCGGACGCGAAGGAAGAAGGGAGAAGCCGTGCCAAAGCTAGGTCTTTGCCAGCTTTTCCAAGCGCTCCAAGAGCTGAACGCCATTAATTAATTCAAGCTGCGCCGGCATAAATGGCTTCAGCAACACGTCATTCGAGAGACGCGGCGCAAAATCCGACGTCGTCGTTAGGAAACCTTTTGACGCCTTGTCCCCCTTGGAGGACGCCCAACAGCGCCCGGACGTCGTTTGCCGTTACGAGGTGATCCGGCTTGTAGGCCTTTACCTGATCTATAACCCTTATGGTACCTAGTCCATATTTTATCGCGATCACGTCACGTCCACCGTCTCCGCTCGCAGGAGTCAAGGTGACCTCTTCAAATCCCGCCTTCTTGTACGCACCAGCGATGATCTCCTCCCATTTGCGGGGTGGGATTCGAAACACCTCCGTCGGATCCTTCATGATCAACTCAACGATCGCGAACCAAGGAAGCGTAACGGCCTCGATCAACCGCCCTTCTTCAGTCTTTTCGCCGTGCAATACAACTGCTTGCACAAGAAGGTTCGCTGCGGTAACCGCCGCACCTGCCGGGGTGTCGTTAATCCAGATGACCGGGTCCCGGAACTTGAAGTGTTGATCCCGAATTTCTGTGCCGTCCCTTCGATGGACGACGTTGTACCCAATTCCGTTCTGCACCCCCTTGGATAGCACAGTCACTTCTGGACCATTGGGCTCTTGTTTACGCGGATCGTAGCTGCGGTACACTCCTCCGACAGGCACATCTTTAACATCACAGACTTTTGGCACGGGTCAATCGTACCAGGCGCAGAAAATGGGACAATTCTGCGGACGAAACTGCGCCACTCCTCCGGCTCCCGGGGCCGCTCGGGGCCCGACGGGG
>JAQGHM010000289.1 GCA_028291615.1 Phycisphaerales bacterium
CGTCAGGTGCTCGTGGTACTTGCCGCGGAAGAACTCGTAACCGTCCGGGTGTTCCTCGAACCATTCCCAGAGTTCCATCGGCGGGCCCAGGTGCGGGAGCAGATGGTCGACGAAGCACCATTCCTGCAGGTCCTTGGTCAGGCTCATCGGCTCGACCCAAAGGCGTTGTCCGTCGTCCTCTTCGCGTGCGTCCATGAAGTGCTTGATCTTGATCATCTGAACCAGCTCCTCTCTCGTTGCATCGGACAACTATAGGACGCCTTTCGTGTGATTTCCGTTTCGCGTTCCTTAGCTGCCACTAATTAGACGATAAAAAGATCGTGAAGTTTGGTGGCGAGGCGAAAATCGGCGTTCTAATTCCGCGCCAGTCCTATAGCCACCCCTTTCCGCTGGTCTACCTCCCCGGTATGACTACCCGCACAATGACCCGCCCGCTGCGCAAAAGCTCCCGCTCACTGCCCTCTTTAGGGCTATTCGGCGCGCTTAGCGTGATCGCGCTCATGCTCACCATCGTCCAACCCGCCACCGCCCAGGCGCCCAAGCCCGCCCCCGCCACACCTCCCGCCGCCACCACCGCGCCCGCGGTCGCCGCCCCATCGCCCAAGGCCGTCGCGCTCGCGTTCGCCGCGGCGCTCGACAAAGGCGACGTCGCCGCCGCCAAGTCGCTCATCGCCCCCGATGACGACATCGACGACAGCGGCGGCGTCCGCGCCAAATGGGTCGACGCCACCGTCGCGCTCTCCGCCGCTCTGCGAAAACTCGACGCCGCCGCCCTCGCCCGCTTCGGCGAACCCGGCAAGTCGATCTCCCAGGACCAACTTCACATGGGCGCATCGCTCAAATCGATCGAGCAGACTCAGGAGAAGATCGACGGCGACGCCGCCACATTGACCCTTCCCAACCAGCCCCGCCCCCTGTTGCAGCTTCGGAAAGTCGATGGCCAATGGCGGCTGCTCGCCGGCCCCAAGCCGGACAACGCCGCCGATCAGCTCGCCCTTTACGCCCGCCTGCTTCAAGCCGTCAACCGCACCACCGACGAGGTCGCCGCCGGCGGTCACCCCAGCGCAGAATCCGCCGCCCGCATATTCGCCACGCGGATGCTGGAAGCCCGCCTCAAAACCTGACGCATGCCCTTGTTTCCATGCGATTTTTCCCTTTTTTTCACAAAAGCCGCGCTATAGGATCACGCTCCAAGGTGGCGGGTTCGTCGAGATCGGCCTCATAGGGAATGCATCGCTTGTTTGCTCCTTCCTTCGTTCCGCGTTTCGCACTTCTCCCGCGTCGGTTGGGTTTCAACCTCTTTCAATCCGGCCCCGAAAGAACCGCTACGAAATGCGGGCCACTGTCTACCCATTCACAGGAGATTCCAAATGGGTAAGAAGCTTTACGTGGGGAACCTGAGCTACAACGTGACCAGCTCAGACCTCGAGCAATTGTTCGGGCAGCACGGTACCGTCACCAGCGCCCAAGTCATCAACGACCGCGACACCGGTCGCAGCAAGGGTTTCGGCTTCGTCGAAATGGCCAGCGACGACGAGGCCACCGCCGCGATCGCAGCCGTCAACGGCCAGCAACACGACGGCCGAACCCTCACCGTCAACGAAGCCCGTCCCAAGGAAGACCGCGCCGGCGGCGGTGGCGGCGGACGCGGTGGTTACGGGGGCGGTGGTGGTGGCGGCCGAGGAGGTTATGGGGGTGGCGGTGGCGGACGAGGCGGCGGTGGCGGCTACGGCGGTGGTGGACGCAGCGGTGGCGGCGGTGGCCGCGGCGACCGGTACTAACTAACCCTCACCCATCCAGCACCAGAAAGAATCACGAAGCCCCCACGCCTAATCGCGCGGGGGCTTGTTCTTTTCGCACGCCGGCCGATGGTAAACTGCCAGCATGTCGCAACTCATCGCGCGCATCCTCCTTGCCATCTTCGTCATCCCCATCGCCAGCCTCATCTACATGGTCGCGTTCATACAGAGCGAGCGATGGCTCTACCGATGGATCAACTACCAGACCTACGCGACCTATCGCGACATCGCGCGGATGCGCTTCGGATTCAGCGGCCTGATCGCATGGGCTTTCCTCGCAATCTGGTGGTTCCTGCTCTGGCGAAAGTCCGTCCGATGGAACGGAACTCGAATCGGGCTCACGGCCGGCGCGGTGGTGCTGGCCGCCATCGCCGGGATCATCGTCGCCGCAATCCTCAACCAGTCTGAGCGCGGCTTCGGCGACTTCATCGGCAGCGCCACAGCCCCGCTCCTCTGGATCGTCGCCACCATCTTCGTATGGCGCGAGACCGCCGCAGAACGCGCGGCCCGCGTCAACAACTCCGGTCAGGACGCCATCGTCTGCCCCACCTGCGGCTACAACCTCACCGGCCTGACCGAACCCCGCTGCCCCGAGTGCGGCACCCAATTCACGCTGGACCAACTGCTCGCCTCCCAACCAAGTCGAACCCGCGCCGATCTGGAGACGTGATTCAACGACCCCAACTTTACACGCCACCGCAGCGCAAATACGATCCTTCGATGCCCCAAATCCGCTGCGCATTAATCGGCTACGGCGCCTGGGGCCAACACCACGCCCGCGCCATCGCTTCGATCGAGGGCGCATCGCTCACCGCCATCGCCGCCCGCTCCCCCGAAAGCGTCGCCAAAGCCCGCGCCGACCACGCGGAAGCGCACATCTACGCCGATTACCGTGAAATGCTCGCCGAGGAAGAACTCAACCTCTGCGACGTCGTCCTCCCCTCCGACCTCCACTTCCCGGTCGCCCGTGACGTCCTCGAATCCGGCCGCCACCTCCTCCTCGAGAAACCAATGGCCCTCACCCTCGACCACTGCGCGCAGCTCATCCAACTCGCCAAAGCGCGCAGCCGAATCCTCGCCATAGGTCACGAGCTCCGCCTTTCCTCCCTCTGGGGCAAAGTGAAGGAACTGATCGACAGCGGCGCAATCGGCGAGCCGCTCTACGCCCTCATCGAGCTCTGGCGTCGCCCCTACCGCCAGGGCTCGGGCGGCTGGCGCTACGACATCAACCGCGTCGGCAACTGGATCCTCGAAGAACCCATCCACTTCTTCGACCTCGCCCGCTGGTATTTCTCCAGCGCCGGCGAACCCATCTCCGTCTACGCCACCGCCAACAGCAAGCAACCCGACCACCCGGAACTGCACGACAACTTCTCCGCCATCTTGAAGTTCCCCCGCGGCCGCTACGCCGTCATCTCCCAAACCCTCGCCGCCTGGGAACATCACCAGACTGCGAAAATCACCGGCGCCACGGGCGCCCTCTGGGCCTCCTGGAGCGGCGCGATGGACCGAACCTTCGAACCCACCTTCTCCCTTAAGTTCCAGCGTGCCGACCAAGTCGAAGAAATATCCATCGCCAAACCCTCAGGCGAAGTCTACGAGCTGGTCGACCAGATCGCCGCCGTCGTCCGCGCCGTCCGCGATGGCACACCCGTCCCTTGCACCGGGCGCGACGGCTGGTGGTCCACCGCCATGTGCCTCAAGGCCGCTGATTCACTCGCCACCGGGCAACCAGTCCCCTTCGAGGAGCCATGACGCGCGTGCAACCGCTCATCACCGCACCCGCACCTGACGCAACCGCCGGCCCCTGGTACGCCGGCGTCACCCGCTACCAGTGGCTCGTCCTCGTCATCGCCTCTGCTGGCTGGGTCTTCGACGCCTTCGAAGGCCAGCTCTTCAACCTCACACGCCAAGACCTGCTGCGCGACCTGCTCAGTGCCGCCGACGCCCACCGCCAGAAATTCTGGGGCGATTTCTTCCTCGCCGCCTTCCTCGTCGGCGGCACGCTCGGCGGCATCGCCTTCGGCACCCTCGCCGACCGCTTCGGGCGCAAGCCCGCCATGGTCGCCAGCATCCTCTTCTACTCCGTCTTCTCGGGCCTCACCTACTTCGCCACCCAACTCTGGCACGTCGCTGCCCTCCGCTTCCTGGTCGCGCTGGGCGTCGGCGGTGAATGGGCGGTCGCCGCCTCGCTCGTCGCCGAGGTCTTCCCCACCCGTGCCCGCGCCCGCGCGGGCGGCATCTTCCACGCCACCAGCGTGATGGGCACATGGCTCGCCACCGGCGCGGCGCTGATCGTCGGCAGCCAGTGGCGCTACGCCTACCTCGTCGGCGTCGTCCCCGCGCTCCTCGTCCTCTGGGTGCGCAGCAGCGTCCATGAACCCGAACGCTGGCAGCAGGCCACGCTCGAGGGCCGCCAACTCGGCAGCTTCCGCGAACTCTTCGGCGTCGCACGCTGGGCCCGCCGCGCCATCTTCGGCCTCCTCCTCGCCGCCGTTGGTCTCAGCACCTTCTGGTGCGTCGTCGTCGCCAGCCAGGACCTCACGCGCGAGCTGCTCTTGCGCAACGGCGCATCACCCGCCGACGCCGCCCGACACGCCAAGTTCGCCTATGGCATCGTCCAGGCCATCGGCATGGGCATCGGCTTCCTCTGCGTCGGCCCCCTCGCTGAGCGCCTGGGCCGCCGCGGCGCGTTTCTCCTCATGCACCTCTGCGCCGCCGCCATCGTCCCCGTCACCTGCTACCTCCCCCAGACCTACTGGCAGATGCTGATCCTCCTCCCAATCTTCGGCTTCTTCACCGGCGGCATCCACGCCGGCTACGCCGTCTACTTCCCTGAGCTTTTCCCCAATCACCTCCGCGCCACCGGCGCAGGCGTTTGCTTCAATGGCGGCCGCCTCGTCGCCGCCCCCCTCCTCTGGGTCTCCGGCGAATTGAAATCTACCGTAGACCTGCGACTGGCCGTCACTCTCCTCGCGTCACTCTTTCTCGTCGGCGCATTCGTCTTGATCTTCCTCCCCGAAACCAAAGGCAAACCCTTGCCCGAATGACCAATGCGGGACAAGATGCTTTGCGGCATCGACCACGCCGGGCTCGGAGCCTCAGGCGACGACCCGAATTCTTCGCGCGTCCGACATGCTTTCACTTCGCGAGGCCCAAATGGATCAACCCCTCCGCGTCGCCCCCATCCCCATCCCCGCCCAACAAACCTGGGACGGCAAATCCTTCCCGCTCGCCCTCGGCTGCCAGACGCCCGACATCACCCTCGATGCCGCCGTTGAATGGGTCACCGACCATCGCACCGAGTTGCTCCAGGAGTCCGCCACCCACGGCGCAATCCTCTTCCGCGGCTTCCCCATCCATACGCCAAAAGACCTCGATCAATTCGTCACCGCCTTCGGCCTCCCCAACTTCGCCTACGACGAATCTCTCTCGAACGCCGTCCGCATCAACAAAACCCCGCGCGTCTTCACCGCCAACGAAGCTCCGCCCAGCGTCACCATCTTCCTCCACCACGAGATGGCCCAAACCCCCATCTACCCCAGCCGCCTCTTCTTCTTCTGCGAGCACCCCGCCGAGACCGGCGGCGCAACCCCCATCTGCCGCTCCGACATCCTCTGGAAACGCCTAGCCGAAAAGTGTCCCCAATTCGCCCGCGACTGCGAGACCAAAGGCCTCAAGTATACCAACGTCATGCCCACCGAAAACGACGCCAATTCCGGAATGGGCCGAGGCTGGCAAAGCACCCTCCACACCACCACCCGCGAGGGCGCCGAAAATCGCCTCAAGTCCCTCGGCTACACCTGGGAATGGCTCCCTGACGGCTCCCTCCGCGCCACCACGCCCGTCCTCCAAGCCGTCCGCAAACTCGCCAACGGCGGCACTGCCTTCT
>JAQGHM010000327.1 GCA_028291615.1 Phycisphaerales bacterium
TAACCGTCCGCGGCGCAGTCTCGATCGGCCGCCGCCTCATGGACCCCCTCGCCGAGCTCGTCAAGCTCGACGCCAAATCCATAGGCGTAGGACAGTATCAACACGACGTGGACCAGGACGCCCTCAAAAAATCCCTCGACGACGTCGTCATCTCCTGCGTCAACGCCGTAGGCGTCGAGGTCAACACCGCCTCAAAGCAACTCCTCACCTACGTCTCAGGCCTCAACGCTGCCATCGCCGAAAACATCGTCAAGTACCGCGACCAGAAAGGCCCCTTCAAATCTCGCCGCGACCTGCTGGAAGTCCCGCGCTTGGGCGAAAAAACCTACGAACAAGCCGCCGGCTTCTTAAGAATCCGTGGCGCGAAAAACCCACTGGACGAATCCGCCGTCCACCCCGAGTCCTATGCCGTAGTGGATCGCATGGCGAAAGATGTAGGCGCCACCGTCGCCTCCCTCATGCGCGACGAACCCTTGCGCAAGCAGATCGACAAACAGAGATATGTCACCGAAAAAGTAGGTCTCCCCACCCTCACCGACATCCTCGCCGAGCTCGCCAAACCAGGCCGCGACCCGCGCGAAAAATTCGAGCCCTTCCAGTTCGCCGACAACATCAACAAGCTCGAAGACGTCAAGCCCGGCATGAAACTCCCTGGCCTCGTCACCAACGTCACCGCCTTCGGCGCCTTCGTAGACATAGGCGTCCACCAGGACGGCCTGATCCACGTAAGCCAACTAGCCGACCGCTTCATCAAAGATCCCAACGAAGTTGTCAAAGTGCAACAGCGCGTTGAAGTCACCGTCCTGGAAGTGGACCTTCCCAGGAAACGAATCTCCCTGACGATGCGTAAATCCCCCGCTGCGCGAGGCCCCCAACCCGTCCCCGCCCAACGCCCCGCCCCAACCGCAGCCCCCGCCAAACCTCGCCCACCAGCGCCAGCCCTCGCCAAGGAAGGCTGGTTCTCCGCGGCCCTCAAAAATGCGCGAAAACCCTGACCGTCGCGACGCGCGTCCGCTGGCCGTTGGCGCTGTGCGGCTATTGGCGATTATTCGAACGAGCCGCCCAAGGCTTCGTGAACGGAGCGGGGGGCGGTTACGACGAGGTGACCGTTGTAGTAACGGATCGACGCTGCGCCACCGGCCTCGCGCCAGATTTCCGGACGGATGGTTTCGCGGACCATGGTGACGAGGGCTTCGGCGCGCTCGGTTTTGGTGGTGACCTTTTCCTTCTGGGTGCCGCCGCCACCGCCACCGAACAGTCCCCCACCGCCACCACCCCCACCGCCGCCGCCTCCACCGCCGTAGTTGCCGCCGCCACCCCCACCACCGCCGCGTCCACCGCGGCCACCGCCCCCGCCACCACCGCGGCTGCCGCCACCACCGCCGCCGCTTCCGCTCTGGTCGGCCAGGCTGAAGCTCGGGGCGTTATCGAAATCGGGGACTTCCATGATCAGGTCTTCGACTGGGTAAACGCGCGTGATCATCTCCTTGTCCGCGAGTTCAGCCGTCGTCACCTCGATCACACCTTCGGACGTGTAGTACGTCAGCAAGCCGACGCCGCTCTCGTTGAGAAGGACGTTCATGACTTTGCGAAGCGGCACCTCGCGGAGGCGGATGTTCACCGGTGCGTCGCCGGTAACGCCTGCAGCTTCGAGCGCCCGCCAGTTGACGTGGATATTGGCCCCCGAAACGTCGCGAAGAAAATCGAAGCAATCTTTCAGGCTTGAGCCCTGAAACTTCACTTCGGGCAGAAGTCGGTTCAGCGAGGCATTGGCCGCCGCTTGTTGACTTCCCGAGGCGGCAAACGTGTGCGACGACATTCCCAGGACGACCACCGCAGCCAAACCGGCCAACCTTCGCATGGAGACCTCCGTGGTGAGTAGCGCGTTAATGTAACCGAATCGATATCGACCGATCCAGCTATTTTCTGGTACCGGGGCAATGAACACAAGGCGTGTGATAACGAACTGGCCCGCCGGCAAACCGGCGGGCGCAGCAATTCTATTACCCGGGACGACACGCGTGCTTCGCGAAGGTTAGTTAAACCTGCGAAGAACTTGTCGTTGTGTTTTCGACCGGCTTGCCGGTGTAGGGATCGAATTTGAACTGCGAGGACGGCGCGGCGGGCTGCGTCGGCAGGGCCTGCGCCGGTTGGGTCTGCGAGAGCATGGGCTGCTGCGCGGCCTTGGGATCGGAGGCGGTCTCGACCTCGTCTTCGACGCCTTTGAGGCCTTTCTTGAATTCGACGATCCCCTTACCCAGGCTGCGGCCGACTTCGGGAAGGCGCTTGCCGAAGAGGAGAAGGCCGATCGCCGCGATGATAATCCACTCGGCGCCGCCGGGCATTCCTAACGCGATGGGGGTAAGCATAAAATCCTCGTGCGTAAACCGTTACAACCCTGGTGCGAGACCGAATCCACGTCGAATTCCGCTGCCGTCAAAACCGGTCACTCGCCCGTTCGATGAACCGGCTTATCACTATTATACGTCGCTGGGGGCGAAAGGTTAAACAGAAGGCGTTCTTAAAATCTCCATCAGGCGCGACAGGTCGGGTGGCAGGGGGGCAGAAAGGGTCATTTTTTCGAGGGTAACGGGGTGGACGAAAGTGATTTCGAAGGCGTGCAGGGCTTGGCGGGCGAAGCGAAAGTCGCCTGATTCAAAGATCCGCCCGCCGTACATCGTATCGCCGACCATCGGAAAGCCGGTGGCGCTCATGTGCACCCGCAATTGATGAGTTCGGCCAGTTTTAGGGCTCAGCTTCACGAAAGAGAACTTGCCGGGCGGCGGGGGGAGCTTTGCATCCTTTGCATAGGCGCTTTGGATTAGCTTTTGGCCGCTCGGGTCTGAATTGTTGAATGTCTCCTTCACCTCATAGCGCGTGACCGCTTCCTTGCCGCCGTTTTCGATCTTTCGAACGGCCTGCTTCTCGCGGATGTAGCGGTCGCGGCCGATTGGGAGGTCGATGACATCGCTCAACAACTCGGGGATGCCATGGATGACGGCGACGTAGGTTTTCTGGATGGTGCGATTCTCGAATTGCCTGGCCATCCGCCAGTGTGCTTCGTCCGATTTGGCGACTAGCATAATGCCGGTCGTATTGCGGTCGAGGCGGTGGAGGATGCCCGGCCGCCAATTGCCGTTGATGCTCGACCATTTCTGCCCGTGATGCACCAAGCCGTTTACCAGCGTGCCGGTCCAAACGCCGCGCGCGGGGTGAACCATCAGGTCGGCCTGCTTGTTGAGCGCGAGGAAGTGCTCGTCTTCGTAGACGATATCGAGCGGGATTGGTTCAGGGATTAACTCGCTGATCGGCTCGGGCGGGGCGACCATTTCAATCTGGTCGCCATCGCGCGGGCGATAACTGGCCTTGATCACGCGGCCGTTGACCTTGACCAGGCCTTCTTCGATCAACCGCTGTACGCCGCTGCGCGAGAGGTGGGAGATGCGATCGGTCAGGTACTGGTCGATGCGGCGCGTGAGATCTTTGGTGACGGTGAAGCGCAGGTGCTCGACGTCGGCGGATTCATCGGCGTCGGATTCGATTTCGGGTTCTTCGGGTTCGGTTGGTTCGTCAATCACTGAATTCCATTCTACGGCAGGCGGGTCATTTCACCTTGTACGCGCCGGGTGGCTCGGTCGGTTCGATTTTTCCTCTGCTCCACCACTCGTCGACCCGCTTGGGATCATAGGCGGGGTTCGCCTGCGGCATCTGCGCGTTCACCTCGTGCCGCCACGCTTTGAGTTTGGCGTGCAGTTCCGCGGCTTTCTCCGGCATCTCCTTTGCCAGGTTCTTCGATTCCCCAAGGTCGTCGTTCAGATTGTATAGCTCGGTCTCGCCGGTATCGAAAAACTCGATCGCCTTGAAATCTCCCGCCCGCACTGCCCCGGACGGCCGGCTGTGATGATAGTGCGGATAATGCCAGTAAATCGCCTCGCGATTTAGCGCCGCCGATGGATTACGCAATACCGGCGACAGGCTGACGCCATCGAGCACGTAGTCGCTCTTCGCCTTCACCCCCGCCGCCTCGATCAGCGTCGGATAGAAATCCGTCGTGACCGCAACCGTTTCGCAGACGCTCGCCGCCTTCGTCACGCCCGGCCACCGCACGATCATCGGCACGCGAATTCCGCCTTCGTATAACGATCCCTTCTCATTCCGAAGCGGCTTGTTCGACGTCCCCGGCCAACCGCCGACCTCGCGCTCCAGGCCGCCATTGTCGGAGACGAAGATGAGGATCGTGTTCTCTTCGAGTCCCGCGTTCTTGATCGCATCCAGCACGCGCCCCACGCTCGTGTCCATCTCCTCCAGCAGCCCCGCATAGAGCGCCTGGCTCGGATAGTCCGCCGCCTTCGGCTTCGCTTCGTACTTCTTCAACAATTCCGGCGTGGTCGTCAGCGGAATATGCACGGCGAAATGCGCGAGGTGCAGGAAGAACGGCTTCTCCCGATGCGCCTCGATAAACGACACCGCCCGGTCCCCAATATATTCCGCCAGCCGCTTGGGCCCCTTCATCGGCGGCTCGATCCGCGGCCCCGGTATCGAGTGTCCCGTAAACTCAAACGCCTCGTCATACCCGAAATCCTTAGGCCCGCTCCCCTTGCCGCCCAGGTGCCACTTCCCGAAATGCGCCGTCGCATATCCCGCCTCCTTCAGCGCCTGCGGGAGCGTGAACAGATCGTGCGGCAGCGACAACGCACAAGGCGGCTCGGCCAATTTCTCGAACGGCTTCCAATGCCCCGGGATATGCGCCGTCAAACCAAACCGTGCCGGATACTCCCCCGACTGAATGCTCGCCCGAGTAGGTGAACAGACCGCCGCCGCCGCATAAAACTGCGTGAACTTTGTCCCCTGCGCCGCCAGCCGATCGATATTCGGCGACTCATTAAACCGATTCCCATAACACCCCAGATCCGCCCAGCCCAGATCATCTGCGACAAACATGACGATGTTCGGTTGAACCGCATGAGCACTCGCCCCCAGCAGGAAAACGAGCAACCCAATCGCGATCGATCTGATTCGCATCCTCACAATAATATGAGCAACCGAGCATCCGCGAAACCGCACCCATCCACGATCCTCCGAGGACAAAACGTTCACTTTGACTTTTCCACCCCCTCCCTTACGCTGCATATGCGATGAAAGAAGCCGCCTTCCAGCAATGCATCAACCCCGCCTGCAGCGCCACCTACGCAGTGGAGGACGTGCACCTCTCCTGCAAAAAGTGCGGCAGTCTGCTCGACATCAAGTACGACTGGTCCAAGCTCCCCGTCCCCAAAAATCTCAACTTTTTCGAGCACCGCTGGAGCACCAAGGGGACCGGCACTGAAGGTCGGCTGGATTTCTCGGGCGTGTGGCGCTTTCGGGAGCTGCTGCCGTTTTACCGCACTGAGGATGACGTCGTCACCGTTGGCGAAGGGCGCACCGTCCTCCAGCAGGCTGACCTGCTCGCCGGGCGATTGGGCATGCGGCCGGGGAAATTGCTGCTTCAGTATGAAGGCCTCAACCCGAGCGGCAGCTTCAAAGACAACGGCATGACCGCCGCCTTCACCCATGCGCGAATGATCGGCGCGCGTCGCGTCGCCTGCGCCTCCACCGGCAACACATCGGCCAGCCTCGCGCTCTTCGCCGCCTTTGCCGAGATGCAGGGGATCGTTTTCATCGGCAGCGGCAAGATCGCGTTCGGCAAGCTCTCGCAGGCGCTCGATTACGGGGCGCTGACGCTGCAGATCAACGGCGACTTCGACGCCTGCCTCCGCCGCATCCGGCAGATCGCCGTCGATCACCCGGAGCTGGGGATCTACCTGATGAACAGCGTCAACCCGTTCCGGCTCGAGGGGCAGAAGAGCATCATGTTTCGCATCCTCGAAGCCCTCGACTGGCAAAGCCCGGATTGGGTCATCGTCCCCGGCGGCAATCTCGGCAACTGCGCTGCCTTTGGCAAAGCGTTCATGGAACTGAAGGAGCTCTGCCTGATCAAAAAGGTGCCGCGCCTGGCCGTCATCAACGCCAGCGGCGCGAATACGCTCAACCAGCTTTACAATCACCAGAACCTGCGATGGAACAATGGCGCAGTCGATCAGGAAAAGATTGGTAAGTTCTACGCGACGCTGGACGAGATGAACTATCACCCCCACACCGTCGCCAGCGCGATCGAGATCAGCCGCCCGGTCAACCTCCCCAAAGCGCTGCGGGCTCTGGATTTCATGCATGGCGTCACCCGCGAAGTGACGGATGACGACATTCTCGAACACCGCGCCATGGTCGCCAGATGGGGCTTCGGCTGCGAACCTGCCAGCGCCGCCAGCGTAGCCGGCCTGCGCAAGCTGATGGATGAAGGGGTCATCGGCAAGGATGAGCAGGTCGTCTGCATCCTGACCGGCCACGAACTCAAGGACGCCAACGCCACGGTCAAGTATCACACCGGCATCGACATGAAAGCCGCGCAGGATCTCGCTCCCCGCGAGCCGGCGACCGGCAAGTGGGCGAATCAGCCGGTGCAAGTTGAAGACGATTTGGCGACGATCATCAAGGCGATCGGCGCTGATCCTGCGCGGGTCGGAAACCTCCAGCCACCGTCGTCGTCAAGCTTGCCGCAGACCGAGTACTGAATCAGGCAATACGCTGCTCGTAGCAGGTCAGGAATTTCATGAGCATCAAAACAATCCCTCTGAGCCGTCTCCAGGACAGCCTCCAGGCGACGCTCAATGAATGCGCCGATTCGGGTGACACGGTCGTAGTCGAACTTCCCGATCGGCGACTGGTCACCATTCAATCCTTGGATGCCCCGGAGGACGATTCACTGGTTGATGAGCTGCTCCAGTCAAACGCCGCATTCCAGGCGATGGTCGCCCGCTCCAAAGCCGGGCCGCGCCGCCCATTCGTTCCCGCTACGACGAAACCGGGCTGAAGCCGCAGCTAAAGTCGTCGGCGGTGCCCACACAGCAGCGCAATCGCGGCAATCATGGCGATTGAGCTTGGCTCCGGGACTTGGCTGGCGATCCACGGGGCGTAGCTGGCGACGCGCAAGTCGTTGGCGATGTCGCCATAGCGGGAGAGGTCGTCGCTGCCGCCGATGGTGATGCCGGTGATGATGTAGGCGTTGAGGGCAGTGGAGAACTGGAACATGGGACCGCCGGAATCGCCGGTAGCGGTGTCGATTTCGGTCGCACCGACCGCCGGGCCGCCGAGCGGGCCATTCGTGCCGGTGAGGTGGTTGTCGAAGTCGTAGAGGAGCATACCGGCGGGGACGGTAAAGGGGTTGCCGAGGCCGTCGGTGACGTGCGTCGTGGACGTGGTGACCATGTCGATCGTATTCGAGCCGGCGCGTTTCGTGCCGTAGGGGTAGAGAGCGGGCTGCGCGCCGGTGGCGCCGCTGCCGCCTACACCGAAGCCGACCTTGATGCCGGGGCCGGCGGTGAGTTCGTTGAGTGCGCCGGTGTTGTACTGGTAGAAGGGGACGCCGAGCACGTCCTGGGAGAGGGTGACGACCGCGAGGTCGAAGTCGTCACCGCCGGTGTAGCCGGGGTTGATGGCGACGGCGCTGGACGCGTAGGTGATGCCGTTGACCTGGAAGCGTGCCTGCGTGCCGGTGATGCCTTGGACAACGTGCGCAGCCGTCAAGACGGAGTGGGGTCCGATGAGCGTGCCGGTGGCGGAGAAAGAGGAGGCAGTGCCGAGCATACCGACGCCCGCCCAGTCGGTGGTGACGCCCAGGCCGGGGCCGTCGGAGATGATGGCGGCGCTGGCGGCGGGGGCGAGCAATGCAGCGGCGAATAGTTTAATCCACGTTTTCCGATTGATCATGGCGACGTTCCTCTGCGAACGAACTCGCCGCACCGGCGCGCGCGAACAGCGCGGCAACGTAGAGGTGAGGCTCGTGCATGCGCCGTGAATGGGCATCGGGCCAATCACAAAACTTGCCAGAAGTTATCGGACGCGCTCGGGATTTAGCGCGGACAAGAAAAAACCCACGGAACTAATCCCCGGGTTTAACGATAGTTCACGACCCGGCACGATATCTTCCGAACCCTCATCCCCCACAGCGATTACGAGCGACCCCGCCCTCACGACGACTCACGAGGATTCCGAGTCGTTCACGAAAACTCTAGCAGACTTTCAGCAGAGTGACGAGGCGGGCCATGCCCCCCTCGACCCGATTTGCGTTACCGAGCCGACGAGCGATCCGGCGGCAACTGTCGATGGCTGCCTCCAGGCCGCCGGAGGTGATGGCCCGCCGGCAGACGATCCAGCGGCGCATCCCGCAGCTGGCAAGGCCGCGGCATCTGCAGTATCGGTGGCACCGGCCCACGTCGCCGCCGCC
>JAQGHM010000333.1 GCA_028291615.1 Phycisphaerales bacterium
AGACCTATAAGACCAACAACGACGCTGCCACGGCGCGGGGCCGCCCCGCGCCGTACGCCAAAGGCGCGGTGATCATCATTCTCGACGCCGGCACGCAGTACAACGCCCGCATCAGCGACAAGGGGGATGTTGGCCTGATCGAGGGCCTGGGCAGTGGCGCAAAGCTGTCGAGCGCCAAGCTGCTCAATCGCGCCAGCAGCGCCACGCTGGCGGACATGATCGTGAATTACGCCCCCGCCGAGATGACCGCCGAAGACATCCGCAAAAACCTCGCTGGCCTGGAGCGCGCCGGCGTGATCCAGATCAAGGACCGCGATGGCCGACCGATGACGATCGTGCACATCGCCCTGTCGCGCTCCGTGGGCCTGAAGAACGCCCCGTTCGAAAACTTCGGCCCGACGCTCGACCAGATCGACACCTACTTCAACATCACGCAAGGCGACGCCTACAGCCTCTATCAGGCCGCCACCCTGATCGTGCAGGAGAAGTTCGAGACCCGCCTGGGAAAGATCCGCGAGGCGCTGGAGAAATAGCGCGTTCCGCCGACAGCTTTAACCGTCATCCTGAGCTTGCGAAGGATCTGGCCGGCAGTAGATGTCAGTTCAACTGCCCCAAGATCCTTCGGTCGTCAAAACGCCCTCAGGATGACACTCACACATCGATCCCCATGTTTCAAACAAATGCGACACTTGCAGGAACCGCCGGTTTCGTGGTTTACTATGCGCCGTCACGCCGGGCACACACAAATCGCGCCGGCCGGGAGCGAGATCTACAGCTTTTGGGAGTCATCCATGATTGCATTTCGTTGGGCCGCCGCGTGTACCCTGGCTTTTGCGCTGATCGGGGGATGTCAAACCAAGAAGGCACCCGAGCCCGCGGCCGAGGTCGCCCCTGCCACGCCCGAGAAGACCGCCGCCGCCAAGGCCAGGTACATGGCCAAGGGTGACATGTTGGTCGGCGAAGTCGACGCCGCCAAGGACGGCTACGCCGCCATCAGCGGCATTGATCCCAAGGCCATCACCAAGGGCGACGTCCTGAGCTTCATCGACGTCGAACGGAACAGCGTCATCAACCACGGCACGTTCAGCGAGGTCGGTCTCTCCGGCCGCATCGTCGTCGAGTATGACCCCGCCGGCGAGCGCGCCCCCCGACCGGGCGACGTGGTCGTCAAGGTCAAGTAATCGCGATATTCCATCCGCGGACACGCGCGACATACGATCGTGAAACTCATCCTGGCCAGCGCTTCGCCCCGGCGAGCGGCCCTGCTTCGCCAGGCCGGCTATGCGTTTGCCGTCCATCCGCCCAACCTCGACGAAGACCAATACCTCGAGAAGTTCTCGCCGCAGCAGTTGGCCGCCTTTCTGGCAACCGCCAAGGCGTGGGAAATCGCAACGCGTTTTCCGGATGACGTGACCCTCGCCGCCGATACGGTAGTCGCCTTCGGCGACACCGCGCTTGGCAAACCCGCCAATGCCGCCGCCGCCCGCGAGATAATCCGCTTCCTCGGCGGGGCGACGCACGTCGTCATCACCGGGATTGCGGTCCTCGCGCCCGCCCGCAAGATCGAGTTGGGCCTCACGGTCCTGTCCGCCGTCCGCATGCGCGTGCTGACCGCTTCGGAACTGGACGAATACGTCCGTTCAGACCGCTGGCAAGGCAAGGCTGGCGGTTACGGCATCCAGGACGCCGCCCCCATCGTCACCTGCGTCGGCGGCAGCGTCAGCAACGTCATGGGTCTCCCGATGACCCAGACCCGGCAACTTTTGCAACGGGCCGGCGTCCTGTCCGCAACGCCCGATAACAATCAAGCTGGGCACGACGCTGGACCGAGCGTATAACTTCATCTATGGACGTGTTCTCGACGATCTTCAGCCTGCTGGTCGCGGCGGCCGGTTGGTATTACATGTTCTACTCCCGCGCCGTCGCCAACCTCACCGGCATCGAAAATGAATCGCTCAACCGTCGCCGCCAGCGCCTGCGCCGCATCGGCGGATTCATCATGTTCCTGCTGGCCATCGCCCTCTTCGCGGGCTTTCATTCCGTTGACGCCGGCACGTCCGCGCAGGCGTTCGTGCTCGTCTGGCTCAGCGTCTTCCTCCTGCTGCTCACCGTCCTGCTGCTGGCAATGGCGGACCTCCGCCTGACCTGGAAACTGCGCCGCGGCCGCCACCGCGCAAGCGGATTCGAAGTCGAACCGCCTCGGAAACATCCATGACGTCACTTCACCGCGCAACCGCCCGCCTGACAATCCTCACCGCCCTGCTCCTGCTCGTCGGCTGCGATCACCCGCCCGCCAGCGGCCTGGCGACCGTCCCGGTGCAGATCGGCAGCAAGACCTTCACCCTCGAGATCGCCGACCGCACTGACAGCCGCACGTTCGGCCTGATGCGCCGCGACTCGATGCCCGCCGACCACGGCATGCTTTTCGTCTTCGACGCCGAAGAACCGCGCGGCTTCTGGATGAAGAACTGCCGCATCCCGCTCGACATCATCTACCTCGACGCTGCCGGCAAGGTCGTCTCGGTCAAGCAAATGAAACCGTACGACCTGAACTCCACGCCCAGCGACGGCCCCGCGCAATATGCGATCGAGCTAAACAAGGGCGCCGCCAGTTCCGCGGGCGTAACGCCGGGCATGTCCCTGAAACTGCCGGCAGGTCTAACTTCCAAAGATTAACAAGCCCCCACGCCCCATAACCTCGCCCGCACATTCCGCACAACCGATAAAGCCCCCCGCCCATTCCGCCGACGATAATCACGGTGGAATCACATCGTTGCGATTCGCCGACCGGTGAGAACGTCCCGAGACGGGCCATTTGATGAACAGCGCAAGGCCGACGATGCGGTTGGTTCGGGACGATGACACCGCCCCCCTCGCGCCCAACGTTGATTCTAGCGATCTCTCCCTGCCGCCCCTCGCCCTCCCGCCGCACCCCCTGCCCCCTGCCGCCATTCCCGTCCTAGAACATCTCGGCGACCTCCAAGATCAGATCCAGGGCCTGCACGCCGAGCTTAACATGCTCCGCCGCCGCGACGAGACGCTGCGCTTTTTCATGCACCGCCTCGACGAAGAGCTTCGCCTCGCCGCCCGCATCCAGCAGGATTTCCTTCCCAAGATCCTCCCGCAGGTCGGCCGCGTCCATTTCCACACCCTCTTCCGCCCCGCCGGTTATGTCAGCGGCGACCTTTACGACGTCATGCGCCTCGACGAGCGCCACGTCGGCTTCTTCATCTGCGACGCCGTCGGCCACGGCATGCCCGCCGCCCTGCTGACCATGTTCATCAAGCGGGCCCTTGTAACCAAGGAAGTCTTCGAATCCGGTTACCGCCTGCTCGGTCCCGGCGAAGCCCTCAACCGACTCAACCAGGCCCTGGTCGATCAGAACCTCTCCCAAGCCACCTACGCCACCGCGATGTACGGCATCGTCAACACCGAGACCCACGAGGTACGCTTCGCCAAGGGCGGGCACCCTTCGCCCGCGCTCCTCTACGGCGACGGCCGACTCGAATTCCCCGACGCCACCGGCGCGCTCCTGGGCATCTTCCCGGACGAACAGTTCGCCGTCACCACGCTTCAACTCGCCCCCGGCGACCGCCTCTTCGTCTACAGTGACGGCATCGAGGTCGCCTTCTGCGGCGAAGACCTCAACAACTGCCAGCAATGGCAGGACGAACTCCACCGCCGCCGCGAGCTCGGCACCGAAGCCCTCCTGCTCGACCTGAGCGCCGAACTAGACCGCCAGGCCGGAAGCCTCCAGCCCAAAGATGACCTGACGGTCATCGCGCTGGAAATCAAGTAGCACAGGACAACCCCTCTTCGCCTCATCAAAACGCAACAGGCAAGCACCATTGCTTGCCTGTTCCGCCCCCCTCCTCAAACCGCGTTGCAGCGCGACCGATTATTCCTGCTGGCGATCCCCCGCCGGGCTACCGTAGATCACCGTATTAATCCGGAACTTGTGCCCCGCCACTTCCTCCCCGCGGCAGAGGACGAACATCACGTCAAACACCGGCGTGGATTCCGATTCCTTCGCCCCTGGCGGTAACGGCCGCGGCGTCCAGAGCACGATCACGCCGACCGGTGTCCCCGCGTCCGCGTTCAACTGCTCCACCACCCACTGCACCGCCGTCGAGTTGGCCCGCTTGATCTCCGACTCATCGTCCACAATGTACGGCGCCTTGGCCTTGTCCGGCACCGCCGCCGCGTTCTTGAAGTCCGCCGCGATATCCGCCGCCATCACCAGCGGCGGGTGAATATACGCGTGGTGCCCGATGATCGTCGATTTCTCGACGCGCCCGGCCAGTCCCCAAAATTCCTCGTTTCGGGCGCTGTCGAATCGCCTGACCGTCGAGCGCGGCGCCAGCGCCGCCACGCAAGGATTCAGCTCACCGTTCGCCAGCGATTTCGCAAACCCTTCCACCAAGCGCGGCCAAGCCTGCTCGACGCTGGCCGCCGGCGCAACGGCCTTGTCGGCCGACGGCTTCGCCTGTCCCCACGCCGGCGTCGCCAACGTCACGACCACCGCCAACAGAAAGAGAGTTCGGGTCATCATGAATCTGCTTCTCCAGCACTACTATCGGCATTCCGCCCGCCCGTCAGGTGCGATGTCGGTCCGATGCCTTAGCGATCCGCGCGCCCGCGCAACTATCGGACCTATCCCACCCGCCGGTAACGTCGCCGCGAATTTTGTACGTCCCCGTACAATCAACCGCTGAGGTACTTAAGTAACATGGCGCAACCCTTCCAGACCAGCAAGACCGGGCGACTTGGCATGCTCGCCTCCGTCGCCATCGTCATCGGCGGACTCTACTTCGCCCGTGACGTGCTGATCCCCATTGCGCTGGCGGTGATGCTCAGTTTCCTGCTCACCCCCCTGCTCCTGCGCCTGCAGCGCTGGGGCCTGCCGCGCATTCCCGCGCTCATCATCGTCATCACCCTGCTGATCGGGGCACTCGCGGGGCTCGGCTTTGTCGTCTTCACACAGGTCACCGATTTGGCCGGAAAGCTCACCCAATACAAGCAAAACATCACGGAGAAGGTCGAGTGGGTCCGCAGCGTGACGAGTAACAAGGAGATCGACAAGGGACTCGCCGTCATCAAGCAGGCCGCCGAGAAATCCACCACCCAATCCAGCACCGTTCCGACGACGCAAACGGGCCCCACCGCAGTCATCGCGCCCGGCCCCACCGGAAAAACCGAGCTCACCCCCGTCAACCCGGACGGTGGCCAACCTGCCCCCATTCCCGTCGTCGTCACCAACGAAAAACCCGGCGAAGGCGCCGCCAGCAGCGCCTTCAAGAACCTCTACGCCTCCTTCTCCCCCCTGCTCGACCCCCTCGCCACTGCCGGCATCGTCCTCATCTTCGTCGTCTTCATGCTCATGGCCCGCGAAGACCTCCGCGATCGCGTCATCCGCCTGATCGGCCAGGGCCGCATCAACATCACCACCCAAGCCATGGACGAGGCCGGCGAACGGGTCAGCCGATACCTCATCGCCCAGTGCATCGTCAACGGCAGCTACGGCCTGGCCATCAGCCTGGGCCTCTGGTTGATCGGCGCAACCTTCGGCCACAACAACCCCTCCTTCCCCAACTGGTTTCTCTGGGGCCTCTTGACCGGCATCCTCCGCTTCATCCCCTACATTGGCCCCTGGATCGGCGCCGCCTTCCCGATCGCCATCTCCCTGGCCGTCTATCACGGCATGACCGTCCCCCTCGCCGTCATCGGCATGTTCCTGGTCATTGAGCTCCTCTCGAACAACCTGATGGAGCCGTGGTTATATGGGGCTTCTACTGGAGTTTCTACAGTCGCAATTCTTGTTGCGGCGGTTTTCTGGACCTGGCTTTGGGGGACGCCGGGTCTGCTCTTATCGACGCCATTGACGGTGCTGATCGCCGTCACGGGGAAGTATGTGCCGCAGCTCGAGTTTCTGAATATTCTTCTCGGGGACGAGCCGGCGCTGGCGCCCAGGTATCGGTTTTACCAGCGCCTGCTCGCTGAGGACGTCGAGGAGGCGGATGAATTGCTGGCGGAGTATCTATCGGAAAAACCGGTGGTGCAGGTTTACGACGAGGTCGTCCTGCCGGCCATGAGTCTCGCGGAGCATGATTGGCACAATGACCGTTTGGATCAGGCCAAGCAAACGGCCATCCGGCAAGCTGTGCGCGATCTCGTCGAAGAGGTCGGCGAGAAACCGCGTAAGGTCGCCGATGTTCCGACGGATGCCGAAAAGAAGGCCGGTAAATCGGCCGAGGCCACTCCCGCCGAAGCCACCCGTTACGAAAAGTGCGTCCTCTGCATCCCCGCGCGCGACGCCGCCGACGAGATTGCCGGGATGATGCTCGCGCAGTTGCTCGAACAGGAGGGGTACTGCGCCGAGTACGTCTCGGTCGAAAAGCTCGCCAGCGAATACTTGCAGATCGTCGAGACCCAGGGCGTGCAGGTGGTGATCGTCTCCGCGCTTCCCCCCGCCGCCGTCACTCATGCCCGCTACATCGTCAAGCGCCTCCGCAGCCGCTTCCCCGACCTCAAGATCATCGTTGGCCTCTGGACGGCCAGCGGAAGCATTGAAAAGGCCCGGCACCGCCTGGAGGCATCGGGCACGGACCTCGTAGTCAACTCGCTGGAGAAGGCGATCGAGCAATTGCGGCAGACCGTCCAGCCGCTGATGGTGACCGAGACCGCCGAAGCCAAAGCCGCGGAGCGCGACGTCGTCCCCGCGACGTGACTTGAGCAGGCGTCCTTACAACGGCTCGGGGGTTGGCGAGTATTCGCAACTGATGAATCTTACTCGACTCGCCGCCGTCGCCCTGCTCGCGCTTGTGCTGGTCAAGCCGGCGTCGGCGGCCGACCCAAAGCCCGTGAAGGTTTTCATCCTTGCCGGACAAAGCAACATGGAAGGCCAGGGCTTCGTCGCCGCCGACGCCAGGCGAAACGGCGGCAAAGGCAGCCTCGAATTCATTACTAAAGACCCCGCCACCGCCGCGCATTTCAAGCATCTCTGGGGCCCTGACGGAAAATGGCTTGCACGTGACGACGTCTTCGTCTCCTACCTCGATCGCAAGGGCCCGCTCACCGTCGGCTACGGCGCCAGGCCCGACCGCATCGGCCCCGAGCTCGGCTTCGGCTGGGTCATCGGCGACGCGCTCGACGAGCCGGTGTTGCTCGTCAAATGCGCCTGGGGCGGCAAGAGCCTGGCTGTCGATTTCCGCCCGCCCAGTTCCGGCAAGGTCCCCTACCCGCTCGGCCAGAAGCCCCAGGCCCAGCTCGACGCCGACCCCGCCATCGCCGGCAAGTATTACCGCGAAACGTTAAGCCTCGTCCGCGCCGCCCTGACGAACGTGAAGGAGCTCGTGCCCAACTCCGACGGCCGCTACCAACTGGTTGGCTTTGGGTGGCATCAGGGCTGGAACGACCGGATCGATGACAAGTTCAACGCTGAGTACGAAAAGAACATGGCCAACTTCATCCGCGATATGCGGAAAGACCTCCACGCCCCAAACCTGCCGTTCGTGATCGCCGAGACCGGCATGAACGGCCCCGACGAGAAGAACGCCCGCGCCCTCTCGCTGATGAAAGCCCAGGCCGCCGTCGCCCAATACCCGGAGTTCAACGGCAACGTCGCCTTTGTCAAAACACAATCATTCTGGCGACCCGCCGATGCGTCCCCATCGGGCCAGGGCTACCACTGGAATACCAACGCGGAAACCTACTACCTGATCGGCGAGGCGATGGGCGAAGCAATGAAAGCGATGTTGAAGTAAACGGGCAAAGCCCGGGAAATACAGTTTCCCGGGCTCGGCAATGATCTCTACAATTTTCCAGCGATTACTTCTTCATCGCCTCAACCCCACCCATGATCTCCGACAGCTCCGTCGTGATCTGCGACTGCCTCGCGCGGTTGTATTTCATCGTCAGCGCCTTGACCATCTTGTCCGCGTTGTCGGTCGCGGACTTCATGCTGATCATCCGCGCCACGTTTTCGCTCGTCACCGCATCCAGAAAGCACTGGTAGAGCGCCGTCTTCACCGTCAGCGGCAGCAAGTCATCCAGCAGTTCGCCGGCACTGGGCGAAAAATCGTAAACCGTCTCGGGTACCAACTCTCCCGGGGCCGCCTTCACGCCGGCTCGCGGCGCGATCGAAAGCGCCCCCGCCGCCGCCTGCGCGTCCCGCTCCCCCGTTTGCTTGCCGATCTGATCCAAGGCCTGGCTGATTCCGCCCAGCGGCAAAAGCTGCATGATTTCCGGCTTCTGCAAACCGGTGCTGATGAAGTTCATGTACCCGACGTAGACCGCGTCGAGCTGACCGTCGATAAACTGCTGCATGAAATCCTGCGCGCCGCGCTCGACCTCAGCGAACTTGGGATTGTCCATGTTCGTGTCGAACCGCGCCTTGATCGGCCGCTTCTGGTAGTTGAAGAACGTGATCCCCTTTTTACCCACCAGGTAAAGATCGACCGTCTTCCCCGCGGCTTCCTGCTGCTTGATGAACGCATTGGACGCCCGCAGCACGTTGCCGTTGTACGCCCCCGCCAGCCCGCGATTGGCCGTGATCACCAGCAGCGCGATCCGGTTGGTCTTGTTCCGCTCATCCACCTTTCGCAGCAGCGGATGATCGATGTCGCCGACGCTGCTCGCCAGCTCCGAAACCAGCTCGCGCACCTTGAGCGTAAACGGCTTGGTGCTGACGGCCCGCTTGAGGGCCTTCTGAAACTTCGCGGTCGCGATCATCTGCATGGTCTTGGTGATCTTGCGGATGTTGCGAACCGCCTTGCGGCGTTTGACGATAGCGCGGGCCTTTGCCATAGGGGTGGGAGTTTACGGGGATGGGGGGGATTTTCAAAGGGTTGAGTGGTTGTTCGACGGCGTCATTCCGCATTCCGGGCATCGTAGCGGCGTCGCGCGCAGGTCATAGCCGCAATGTGCGCACAAGCCCGCCCGTCGATGCCGTTGGCGACGCCGCAGTCGGATGACGCCCATTGCCGGCAACACGGCAAATACGCCAGCGCTCCAGTAGTGCGGCATGGCGACCGCCCATGTGTTTCTATTCAATCCGTATTTTAAGCCAAGCCACGACCATGTCCGGCCTCCGCTGCTCAGGCCTCCCTCGGCCGAGTTCAGTTCGGCCGGTTCCGAGACGGTCACCTCGAACGTCTTTCCCTTTGCGTGGGGACTGGTTTCATGACGACCCGGGCCTGCGACGCAGGCGTGCAACCGCCCGAGCACCATCCAGCGCCCGCGCGAGTTGAATCCTTCCACGCCCCATGCGTCAAAGTACATCGGATAACCCCGGTGCGGGCGATAGCCCCAATAACCAGCCGCAACATGATCCGCCCGGTGATAACTCCATCCCCACAGGGCGAGCGTCGCGGCGCACAGCATCAGCGAGATCATTGTGACCGCCCAGCCAGTCCCGCGCAGCAGCCGCTTCATATCTACATCTGACGCAGCAACGCATTCCGAAGTTTCGGACGTGCTCGGAGGAAATCGCGCCGCGCCATCTCAAGTGCAACCCCAGTGCATCCGAACACTTAACCGGGAGAAGGCGCGGTTTACGATTGACAACCCGCGCCTCGCACGGTTTACTTTCGCCGATCGCTGTCGCGTCGCGGGTGCATTGAACGAAGACAGTTCTAAATCAAACGGAGTTGAAATGGGTCGAATCACGTCGCGCGTCGTCAAAGGTAAACTCCTTGGCATCACGGTCGCCGCCGTCGGTCTGCTGGTCATCACCGTCGGGCCGCTGACGCGCGTCTGGGGCGACGCCGCGTCGCAGCAACCCTCAGCGCCGCTGATCGCGCTGGGGTTCAAGTTCGAAGGCGCAGCCGGCTGCAACAACGCCAAGTGCCACGGCGGCACGGCGCCCAACGCCGCGCCCAAGCCCGCCGGCAATGAGTACGTCACCTGGTCCGAAAAAGACAAGCACGCCGAAGCTTATAAGACGCTGACCAAGCCGGAGTCGGCGAAGATCACGCAGGCGATGGGCCTGAAGGAAAAGCCGCAGGACAGCCCGCTCTGCACCAACTGCCACGCGCTGGTCGTCCCCGCCAACCTTCAGATGGCCAAGTACAACGTGCGCGAGGGCGTCACCTGCGGCGCCTGCCACGGCCCTTACGAAAAGTGGGCTGAACCCCACAACAAGGAAGGCGGCGCGAACGACCTTCGCAAAAAGGCCGGCTACACAACGCTCGAGGCCGAATCGCTGCCCTATAGCACCATGTCCCCCGAGCACCAGAAGCTCCTGAAAGACGTCGGCCTCTACGACACTCGCCCGATCCTCGCCCGCGCCGAGAAATGCACCTCCTGCCATCTGGCGATCGACGCCAAGCTGATCGAGGCCGGGCATCCGCAGCCGATCTTCGAGCTCGCCTATTACACCGGCCTGGAAAACCCGCACTGGCGTGAACCGGGCGGTTACTGGGATACCAAGGTATGGGCCGCCGGTCAGATCATCTGCCTTCGCGACGCCATGACCCAGCTCGCCGATCGCGCCTCCGCCGGTGCGTCCGACAAGCTGATCAAGGATGCGTACAACCAGGCGATGGGCCACCTCGAGATCTGCCGCAGTATCGCCGGCAGCGCGCTCGACGGCCCCGCCAAGGATCTTAAGGCCGCCGCGGGTGACAAGGCCAAGCTCGCCACGATCGCCAAGAGCATCAGCGGCATCGCGGGCAAGCTCACCGCACCGGTTGCCGCGATGAAGCCCTCGGCCGGCAACACCGCCGGCGCGATCAGCAAGATCGTCGCGGACAGCAACGTT
This sequence comes from Phycisphaerales bacterium, assembly GCA_028291615.1. Lineage (GTDB taxonomy): Bacteria > Planctomycetota > Phycisphaerae > Tepidisphaerales > Tepidisphaeraceae > RYN-433. The sequence continues at coordinate 10,760 of JAQGHM010000333.1, forward strand.
GCCACCGACGCCGGCCTCCGCGGCGCGCAGCAGCAGGCGCTCTCGCTGGCCTCACTCGCTGGAGCCCTGAAAAAGGGCGGCAACCCCGCCGGCATCGACCCCGTGCAAAAGGCGATCGATGATAAGCTCCTGGCCCTGGTCGGCGACGAGGCGACCTTCAAGCCCGACGTCTTCAACGCCGCCCTGAAAGACGTCGCCGCCAAGGTGCAACCGCTGTTGAAAGGCGCTGAAGCCGTCGACCTGAAGTAACGGTCGCCACGCGCGGCGGGCGCAATCTGGCACGCCGGGTCGAGGTGGCGTAGTGCGGCGCTGGCGTTGTGGAAAGCATGACTGACGATCCCAACCCGTCATCCGCCGCACAGTCGCCGCCGTCGCTGCCCGAAGGTGAGCCGCTCGAGACCGCCGTCCTTTTCGTCGACCTCGTCAGCTCCAGCGACTTCGCCAGCGTCCTTGGCCTTAGGGAATACGCGCGGTACATCGACTCGTTTGAGCAGCTCTGCCGCACGCAGTGCGAGCACTTCTTCCGCGTCGCGCGGCACTATGACTGGAAGTCCGCCCACGTCCCATACGAGATCCAGTTCCTCGGCGACGAATTGATCGTCTACATGCACACGGACAAGCGGCACCGTGACGTGTACCAGCTTTTGGCGCTGGCGATCACACTCAAATGCGGCTGGCTTGGAACCGCGCTCAACAAGGAACGCCTGCAGGCGGGCGCGCCCAGCGCCGAACTCGCCGCCGGCATCCACGTCGGCAGCGTCTGGGCACAGCGCACCCCGACCGGCTACAAGCGCCGCGGCTTCACCATCAACGTCGCCAAGCGCGTGGAATCCGCCAGCCGTGAAGGCCAGAACTTCCGCATCTACGTCAGCGATCCCGCAATGAAGCGGGTCAACCGCCAGATCCGGAACGTCCTGTTTTCACCGCGCAAAATCGTCCAGATGAAAGGCGTGGTCGTCCCCGTCGGCGTCTACGAAGTGATGGACAGCTTCATCAATCCAGGGCCGACCCAAACCAAACCCCCGCGCCTAGAGCCAAGCCTCTTCGAAGGGTTCGCCAACGTCGCGCAGTTCGCGCTGGATACCAACGCGTTCGACCTCTGGATTCACTCCTGCCTCCAGGTCGCCGACGAGGCCCGCAACGGCAAGAAGGTGACCGACGACAACCTCGAGCGCTGTCGGCGTATTCTGAACATCGACCCAAAAAACGCTTGTGCACTACATCATTTGGCACAAGGCCTCCGCGACCGGGGCGAGTTTGAAACTGCTTTGCTCGTCTACCAGGATCTCACGTCGCACTGGCCCGGCTTCGCCGACGGCTGGCTCGAAATGGGCAAAACGCTAAAGATGACCGGTGACCTCACTGCCGCGCGAAACGCCATCCTGCAGGCGCGCCGCTGCGGCGTCGAGGGTCATGAAGAACCCCTTCCCGAGCTTCCCGCACCGGGCGCATCACATTTAATTTAGAAACGCCGGCGTCGCCGCACCGCGTTCCCCAACACGCCCGCCCCACCGATCAACCCCATCGCCAGCCCCGGCGGCAAG
>JAQGHM010000337.1 GCA_028291615.1 Phycisphaerales bacterium
GAGAACGACGCCATCCAGATGGACGTCTGGCCGAACCTCGGTGGCAAGATCTCGTCTCTCGTGGACAAGGCCGATCAGTTCGAGATGCTCTTCAGCTACCCGGTCGAGTATCCCGTAGAGCAGTCCCAGTACGACCTGCCGTATACCAAAGGGTGGTACGCCGGCTGGGACGAATGCTTTCCAGCGATCGCCGCCAGCAAGTACGTCGGCCGCCCGTACGACGGTATTCCCGTGCCGGATCATGGCGAGATTTGGTCTCTTCCCACCACCGCCGTCCCCACCAAAGACGGCATCACCACCGTCTGGCATGGCCTGCGCTTCGGTTATCGGCTGACGCGCAAGCTTTACCTCGAAGGCGCCAGCGTCATCGCGCAATACACGCTGATCAACCTCGCGCCGTTCGATTTCCGCTTCATCTGGGCCTTGCATCCGCTGATGTCGATGAGCGTCCCGGTCGAGATCGATTTGCCAGGCAACCCGCGCTTCCGCCTCAGCCACGATGCCAGCTATCACGAGATCCAGCAGGAATTCGTCTGGCCGGTAACCGAAGAAGAAGGGCAAAACCTCTCGCGGCCTGAGACGCTGCCCGCCAAGGGGGCTTGGAAGGCGTTCTCATCCCTGCCGATCACCTCCCCCATCATCGTTCGCTACCCCACGCGCTCGCGGCGCGTGACGATGGACTACCGCTCTGAAGACGGGATGACGGCCTATTGGGGCATCTGGGTGAATACCGGTGGCTGGGGCACCCACCGGCACTTCTCAATCCAGCCGACGACCGGGCGCTTCGATCAGATCGATCGCGCCACCAAGGACGGAAGCGTGGGATGCGTTGCATCGATGGGAAAAAGGGTGTGGTCGATCCGCCTGTCGCTCTCATAGCATCGGCGCGGGCGAAAAGGGGAATTTACGTCAGATCCTTGCGCCAGCTAACCCGTCCATGGATCTGTGTGTCCTTGCTCATGCCAACGCAGGGAAGGAAGACATCATGAACTCGGAAACGGACGCTGGATTAGTCAGTTGGATCACGCTTTTGGGTTACGTCGCCATTTGCGGCTTGCTCTGGGTTGCGAGATGAGACCGTCGGCGGGCGTCACTGCAATACGCCTGCCCTCATTCCATCCGCGTCACGATCATCGTCACGTCATCCGTCGGCTGCGTCAGGCCGACGAACTTCCGCAAATCCCACAGGATAGCCTGCGCGATCGTCTCGGCCTTGTCCGCCACCTTGAAGGCTTCGATCAACCGCTGCTTGCCGTAGCGGTGGTTCTGGAAGTTGGCGGCGTCGGTCAGGCCGTCGGTGTAGAGGAGCAGCGTGTCGCCGCTACGCAGGTCGATGATCGATTGCTTGTAGTTCTCGTTGGGATCGACGCCCAGCACCATGTTCTCGCTGGCCAGTTCGATCAGCCCACCGTCGCGCAGTAGCAGGCCGGGCGGATGGCCGGCGTTGCAGTAGGTGAGGCGGCGGTTCTTCGCGTCGAGCACGCCGTAGAAAAGGGTGACGAATTCCTCGGGGCGGCTGTCGCGATAGAGCATCTGATTCACGCGGCGCAGCACTTCGTACAAGTAGTAGACGTTGTCCACGTGCGCCCTTAGCGCCGCCCGCACGCTGGCCATGATCAGGCTCGCCGGCACGCCCTTGCCGCTGACATCCGCGACGACAATCCCGATGTTCTCATCCGGCAGCGGGATGAAGTCGTAGAAGTCCCCGCCCAGCGTGTAACACGGGACGTAAACCGCGGCGAAGTCGATGCCCGGCAAATTGGGCGGCGTGTGCGGGATCATCCGCTGCTGCACCTCGGCGGCAAGCTGCACCTGTTTCTCCAGCGCCTCGGCCTCGAGGGTTTCGGCGAGCAGCCGCGCGTTCTCGATCGCGGCGGCGGCCTGGGCGGCGACGGCCTTCAAGAGGTCGGTGTGGAACGGGCTGAAGTGGCGCTCGCTGTCGGTGTAGACGCGCAGCACGCCGATCGGCTTGCCCTTGTAACGCATGCCGGCCGACAGCATTGAGACGTTCCCCTCGCGCGCCGATTCCTGCGGGTATTGCACGCGCGGGTCGGTGGTCATGTTCTTGACGTACTCGAACCCGCGGGCGGAGAGCGCGATGCGGTCGATTTCCGCGGTGCTGAGCGTGATGCGGCCCTTGTTGAGATATTCCGGCGAGAGATTATGCACGGCGGCGATCACAAGCTCGTCCTTCTCCACGTCCACGAGGCGGATGGAACTGGCCTTGCACTCCATCACGTCGCAGACGACCTCGGCGGTCTTCTGCAGCACGCGGTTGAGGTCCCGCGCTTCGGAGAGCATCATGGTGACGTTATAGACCGCCGTCAGCTCGTTGATGCGCTGTCGGAGCTGAAACTCCTGAAAGCAAAGCCGCGCGATCGCGTTGGCGAGCAGGAAGAGAAACTGGATGGCCGCGGGCCGCGATTGCTTGGCGCGCAGCAGCGACTGCGAGAGGCTCTTGAGCTGCTTGATGTCGATGCCGGCTTTGACCGCAAGGGCAGCAAGCTTGGCGTCGTCGATCCCGGCCAAGGCGCCGTTGGCGGTCATGCGGATCGTGCCCAGGCGCTGGTTGTTGACGATGATCGGAGCGACGTATTCGGCCCCTTCCTTCAGAAACCCTTCGGCCGGCGCTGGACCGCCCTGGGCGGTGAGCTTCTCCTCATCCAAGGCCAGGGCGTTCTGACGGCGCAGGAACTCGCGCGTCGGCGTCGGCTGAGTGAGGAGGTTACCGTCGGCGTCGGTAATGGTCGCCTTCACGTTGGCGACGGCCGCGAACGAATCCTGGATCTCCTGCAGCGTCGGCAGGTCCATGAAGTCGGTGAGGCGGAGTTTGTCTGAATCGAGGGAGTTCATCAGTTGGGATCGGGGGCGATTGTAGGCCAAGCGCCGCGACGATCAACCGAAGACGCGAGAACCGAATATAATCAATGCATTCGCAAACAATGGAGATGGCCATGCCCACGCTCACGATCAACAACGCGACGATCCACTACGCCGAACAAGGCCGCAACAAGGCCGGCACGCTGCTCCTCCTCCACGGTTTCCCGCTGCACTCTGGCATGTGGGAGGCGCAGCTCGAAGGACTCTCGACCTCGTGGCGCGTGATCGCCCCGGACTTCCGCGGCTTCGGGCGATCCGGCGAAACCGGCCCGTTCACCATCGAGCAACTCGCCGACGATACGCACACGCTGATCGGGCAACTGAAGCTCGACAAGATCGTGCTGGCCGGGCTTTCGATGGGCGGATATGTCGCGCTGGCGTACGCAAAGAAATACGCGCAATCTTTGCGCGGCCTGATCCTGCTCGATACCAAGGCCGAGGCCGACTCCGCCGAAGGCAAGGCCAACCGCGACCGGATGATCGCGATCGCCAACGAGAAGGGGAGCAAGCCGATCGCGGATGCCATGCTAGGCAAACTGATCCCCGAAGAAACCGCCCGCAACCGCCCACAACTCGCCCGCACGCTGCGCGACATGATGGAAAGCACCCGGCCGCAGACGATCGCCCATGCCCTGGCCGCCATGCGCGATCGGCCAGATCAGACGGGCATGCTGGGAAACATCGCCGTGCCAACGTTGGTCGGCGTCGGCGACCAGGACGCGATCACACCGCCCGATGTCGCCCGCGCCATGCACGAAAAGATCCCCGGCTCGCACCTGCGGATCTTCACCGGCTCAGGACACATGTCGCCGATGGAACAACCGTCGCAGGTCAACCCGGCGATCGCGGAATTCCTGGCGAAGGTTTAGCGAGACCCGGGCACCCCTATGGAACGAACGACGCTCCGCGGCACATCGATCCAGACTTCCCGGCTCGGAATGGGATGCGCCACGCTCACGCAGCATGACGATCCGAACGACGCCATCGCGCTGCTCGAAGAAGCCCTGGCCGCGGGGATCACGCACTTCGACGTGGCGCCGCAGTATGGGTTCGGACAGGCCGAGGGGATTCTCGGCCGGTTCCTCAAAGGCAAACGCGATCGTGTGACGGTCGCGACGAAGTTTGGGTTGATGCCCTCAGCGGCGCTGGCGAAACATCGCGGCATGGTCAGTGTCGCACGCCGGCTGGCGCGGCGCTCACGGGTTTTCTCAGCCCTGGCAAACCGTATCCTGCGGCGCACGGGGAAACGCAGCTACGACCCGGCCGACGCACGGCAGAGCCTGGAGAAGAGCCTGCAGGAACTGGGAACGGACTACGTCGACCTGTTCCTCCTGCACGACTGTTCGCCCGCCGATGCCGCGCGGGACGAGCTTCGCCATTTCCTCGAGGAGGAACAGCGCCGCGGGCGCATTCGCACTTATGGCTTGGCGACGAGTTTCGAAAAACTGGGGGACGACGCCGCGATTTATCCGGCCGACTATCGCATCCTGCAATTTGATGATTCGGCCCGCGCGGGGCATGTTGCGCGGTTGGGGAACGCACAAGACCGCGCGATCATCACTTATGGCGCAACGCGGCGGGCGCGATCGCTCGCCGCCGCGGCGCAAGCGAATCCCGAACGATTGGCCGGACATGCAGCCGTCGGTCATCTGACCGATGCGAGCGTCGTCGGCGCGCTGCTGCTGCGGTTGGCGATGGACGATAATCCACAAGGCGTCGTGCTGTTTGCCACCACCCGCGCTGAGCACCTGCGGGCCAACGTCCGGTTCGCCGCGCAAGGCCAGACGTTGAGTGCGGCACAGCGAACGGCGCTGGTCGAGTTCGCCCGAAGTATTCCGCAGCCGGCTTAGTTCATGATTCAAAACCTCGATCAATCGCCGGGCCAGCCGCAGTTTGAGTGCGATCTCTGCATCGTGGGGAGCGGAGCGGCTGGGATTACGCTGGCGGTGGAGTTGCTGGATGCCGGGCTCAAGATCGTGATGCTGGAGAGCGGCGGCGTACTGGACGAGCCGCCGACGCAGGCGCTTTACGATGCGGTCGTCGAGGGGCACGCCTTCCCCGGGGTGCACGAAGGACGGCTCCGCACATACGGCGGCAGCACGACGCGTTGGGGCGGGAGCGGCATTCCGCTGGATCCGATCGACTTCGAAAAGCGCGACTGGGTCGCCGAGTCGGGCTGGCCGATCGCACATGAGGAGATGCGGAATTATTATCCGCGCGCGTCGGCTTTTCTGGCTACCGATGTGCTGAATTTCGACACGGACGTCTTCTCGCTGCTGCGGTTCGAGCCGCCGGCACTGGATCGAGAACGGGTGGGCTATCGTTTCGAGAAGTTTGCCCCGCGGCCCAGCCTGCGCGACGTTTACGGCGCCCGTCTGCGCGCCGCGGCGGACCTGGTTGTTCTGCTCCACGCCAATCTCACGCGAATTGAGCTGACGTCAACGCTCGACCACGTCAGTTATCTGCATGTGCGGTCGCTCGCGGGCAACGTCGCAACGGTGCGCGCCCGGCGGGTTGTGATCTGCACCGGTGCGATCGAGACGGCCCGGATCCTGTTGTCCAATGACGCACAGCAGCAGGGGGGGATCGGAAACAGCCGTGGGCTTGTCGGCAGGTATCTGCAGGATCATCCCGTCGCCCGGGTGGCGACCATCCGCACGAGCGACCCGAATCGCCTTCAGCATTTCTTTAATACGTTTTATCGCGGCGGACAGAAATACGCGGTGCGGCATCCCGCGTCGGCGCAGTTGCAGCGCCGAGAGCGAATCTTGAACGCTGCCGGAATCGTGAAATTCGATGCGCCGGCGGACTCTCCCTATCGCGATCTAAAGGAGGCGGTTCTGGCGGCGAAGCGGGGAAGGATCGGTTTCGGTTTGCCGCGGGCAATGCTTCGCGCCGCCGTGCATGCACCGTCGATCCTTCGACCCGTCTACGCTTACACGTTTCGGGGGCGCGCGTATACGCCAGCGCCGTCCGTATGGCTGGCGATGACAACCGAGCAGGAGCCCAACCCGCAAAGCCGCGTGACGCTCGCTGATGAAACGGATGCACTGGGGATTCGCAAATCATGCATCAACTGGCGCATGACCGACCTCACGCTCAAGACGATTGCCGTATATACCCGCGCGATGGCGCAGGAATTCGAGCGGCTTGGGCTGGGGACGCTGAACCCAGAGCCCTGGTTGAACGGTGGAAGCGACTGGCGTGGCGCGATCGGTGATCAGTACCATCACATGGGCACGGCGCGCATGAGCGAATCGCCCGAACGCGGCGTGGTTGATCCGCATTGCCGCGTTCATGGCATCGACAATCTCTACCTCGCCGGGAGCGCTGTGTTTCCCACGAGCGGACAGGCGGGGCCGACGCTGACGATCATCGCGCTGGCGATGCGATTGGCGGACGACCTGCGCGAATCCAGCGCGCTTCACTGCGGGACGTAGCGCGTGTACTGCTTGACGTGGCTCATCATGTCCCCCACCGAGAACGTCGCCTTGACCAGGTACGCCTTGGCGCCCAGTTGCTCGGCGCGGTTAACCGACTGCGTGTCGCTGACGGCGGTGAGCATGATCACGGGCACGTTCTTCCAGCGCAGGTCGCCGTGCAATCGCTCGAGCAGGTCGAGGCCGTCGATGTCGGGCATCTTGACGTCGAGTAGGATCAGGTCCGGGGGCTCGCGGCCGGGATTGGTGGAGTGCTCGAGGACCTCCAGCGCCTCATGCCCGCTGCCCGCGGTGAGCGTGTGATACCCCTCGCGTTTGAGCAGGCGGGCCAGCACGTCTCTCATCACGTCTACGTCGTCAACCACCATGACTGTCGGCATGCGAGCGACTCCTTCCGTGAAACGAACGGGGGATTGTGCCGCGCCTATCAACTAAAGGCATAGCTGAAAATCAGGAATTTCGGCAATTATTTTGTGTCCAGCCCGCTTGAGGCTGGGGGTGGGGCCGTCCCAGACGTTTGCGCGCGGGCTGCAGGATTATTGCGGATTGGTAGACTCGGTCGATGGCCTTGGCTGAGGTCCAGATTCGTATGCCGGATAACTCCGTGGCGGCACCCGCGTGGTTGCGACCGGCGGTCTGCCTGCGTCTCGTGCTGGCGTTCGTCGCGATGGGGTCGGTTTGCCGGGTGAGCCAGTATTTGTCGCGGCGGTCGTTCTGGCAGGATGAGGTGTTCCTCCTGCTGAACCTGCGCGAGAAGCTGCCGGCGCAGTTGTTCGGGCCATTGGACGCGCGGTCGCGTGAGCCGCAGGCGGCGCCGCCCGTTTTTCTGCAGATCGAGAAGTTCCTGTTCGACCGCTGGGGGCCGTCGGAATTGGCGATGCGGTCGGTGGCGCAGGCGCTGGGGCTCTTGTCGTTGCCGCTGATGGCGCGGGTCGCGTGGCGGCTTTTGCCGGCGGCCGGCGCGGTGTGTGCGGTCGGGCTGTTCGCCCTGTCGGACGAGCTGATCGCGCACGCGGCCGAGTTGAAACCGTACAGCGGTGACGCCTTCTTCGCGTGCTTGTTGTTGTGGCTGGCGACGCGGCGGGGAGACGACCCGGGCGGCGGGCGGCCGGACGCGCGGCGGCTGTGGGCGGTCACGCTCGCGGCGTCGGCGGCCGTCTGGTTCTCGTATACGTCGGTGTTCGTTGCCGCCGGGATTATCCTGGCGATGTTGATCACGGGGCGGCCGCGCGGGATGCGGATGACATGGGTGTGGGTATTGGCAGTGGTTCCGCTGGCCTTGTCGGTGGGCCTGGTGTACCTGGTGTCTGTCCGGTTCCAGCAGGACCCGCTGCTGAAAACACAGTGGGCGGAGTACCTGGCGGACTGGGATCATCCCCTGGGGTTGCCGCGCTGGGCGGCGCGGGGGACGTTCTACCTCGCCAACTCCAGCGCGGCGGGCGCCGGCCCCATGGTGCTCGCCTTGTCCATCGCGGGCGGCGTGGCGCTGTGGCGGGCGGGGGCGATACAGGGGCGACGGACCCTCGCGCTGCTGCTCGCGCCGATCGTCCTCTGTTTCCTCGCCGCCACCGTTCGCGCCTATCCGTATGGCGGTGCGCGGACCAGTTCATTCCTGGCGCCGCTCGTCTGCCTGCTCGCGGGGGCGGGATTCGCGGCGCTCGTTGCACTGCAACGACATCGCCCGGCCCGTGCCACCGGCTGGGTGCTCGCCGGCCTCTCCCTGGCGATCCTGCTCGGACAGGCGGGTCGATACCTCTTCGTGCCGCGGGTGCGCTCGCACATGCGGCCGATCGTCGAGTACCTGCGCGAGAACCGCCGGCCGGGGGATGTCGTCTACGTGATCGGCGGCGGGGCCAGCGAGGTCTACCGCTGTTACGCGCATCCCATCGACGCCGACGACGCCCTGACCGTGCTCGACGCGCCGAAGGACCGATTGCTCCCACCACCCCGCGGCCGGTTTTGGCTGGTCTCCGCGGGCAGTCCCGAGCGATTGACCGAATCGATGAAGCCGCTGCTGGCGCAGGCCCGTGCGGTCGCGCGGCCGGGCGAATCGCACACCGTCCGCGGTGGGATGGCGTACCTGTTCGACCGGAGCGACTGACCGCCCATCCACGGTGACCTGCTTTCCCCAGCCGCGCCGCACGGCTAGAATCCCCCGTCGTCGTCCCGCAATCCGCAGTGTCTCCCCGGAGTATCGTTTATGATGAATCGCGAAAAGATGGCGTGGATGGTCAGCGTGCTGCTCATCGCGCTGCTCGCCTTCCACCTGCCCGGATCGATGGCCCAGCGCGAGAGCGACTACGGCTTCGTCCGCCGATTGGTCGACATCCACCGCCAGATTGCCAACAACTACGTCGAGGACATCGACGACCAGCGGCTCGAGCAGGGGGCGCTCGAAGGGATGTTCGGCCAGCTCGACCCCTTCAGCATGTACGTCCCCCCCGCGCGGCAGCAGGAGTTCGACCGCATGCTCGACGGCTCCTTCGAGGGCGTCGGCATCCAGCTCAATCAGGATGAGAAAACGAAGGAGATCGAGGTCATCACGCCGATCGAAGGCAGCCCCGCCTTCAAGGCCGGGGTCTACGCCGGCGACATCATCCTCAAGGTCAACAACGAGTCGATCGCCGGCATGTCGATCCTGGACGTCACCAAGCGGATCAAGGGGAAGGTCAACACGCCCGTTACCCTGCGCGTTCGCCACACGACCGGCGACGAAGCCGACCTGACCATGAACCGCGAGGAGATCATCGTCGGCACCGTCAAGGGTTTTAAGCGCAAGGCGGACAACGACTGGGACTGGTACGTCGCGCAGGACCCCAAGATCGGCTACATCCGCATCACCCAGTTCACGCCCGACACCGCCGAGCGCGTCAGCGAAGCGCTCTCGGGCAAAGGCGGCTGGAAGGGGATGCTCGCCGACGGCATGAAGGGGCTGATCATCGACCTCCGCTTCGACCCCGGCGGCCGCCTCGATCAGGCCGTGAAGCTTGTGGATCTCTTCGTCGAGAAGGGCGTGATCGTCTCCACCAAGGGGCGCAACCGCCCGGAGAACATCATCACCGCCACCGAGGCGGGCACGCTGCCCTACTTCCCGATGATCGTGCTGGTCAACGAGCACTCCGCCAGCGCCAGCGAGATCGTCGCCGGCAGCCTGATGGACAACCAGCGCGCCCTGGTGATCGGCGAGCGCACCTACGGCAAGGGGTCCGTGCAGGAACTGATCAACCTCGACGGCAACCAGGGTGAGCTCAAGCTCACGGTAGCTTATTACTACCTCCCCAGCGGCCGCCTCGTGCATAGAAAGAAGGACGCCACCGACTGGGGCGTGCAGCCGCAGATCGCCGTGCCGATGGACGAGGCGACCGAGAAGAAGGTCATGCAGGAACTGGACCAGCACGAGCGCTTCCTCCCGCCGGTCCCCAAGCGCGGCGCCACGCAGCCCACCACCGGCACCACCACCCAGCCCGCCTCGTCCGACACCCAGCTCCAGCGCGCCGTCGAGACGATGATCGGCCTGATCGTCATGCAAACCGCCAAGACAACCGGCGGCCCCACCGCGCCCCCCGACCGCGCCCCCAGCCGCACCGCCAACCAGGTCCCCGCAGCGCCCGACACGATGAACCCCACGTCCAAACCCGCGCCGACAACTAAACCCGCCGCGCCCACAGCCCGGCCCGCCACCACCCGACCCACGGCCGCGCCGGCGCCGCTGAACAAGTAATGCGCATCCTCGGCATCGAATCCACCTGCGACGAAACCGGCGCATCGATCGTCCAGGACGGCCGCCTCGTCCGCTCCAACATCGTCGCCAGCCAGGTGGACCTCCACGCCAAATACCACGGCGTCGTTCCCGAGATCGCCAGCCGCGCCCACATCGAGAACATCCTCCCCGTCCTGCGCGAATCCCTCGCCGCCGCAAACTGCGACTTCAATGACCTCGACGCGATCGCCGTCGCCCACCGCCCCGGCCTGATCGGCAGCCTCCTGATCGGCGTCACCGCCGCCAAGACCCTCGCCTGGTCCCTGGGCAAACCGCTGATCGGCGTGGACCACGTGCATGCGCATCTGTATAGCATCATGCTGGTGGAAGACGAGGCACGAAGGCACGAAGGCACGCAGGCACGAAGTGGGGAGAAGGGAGAAGGGCATCCAAGTGAATCAAATCCCCCCGCACTCTCTCCCTCTTTGCCTGGTCCCCACTCCGTGCCTCCGTGCCTCAATGCCTCCGTGCCTTCTTCCCCGCCTTTTCCCGCAGTTGGCCTCGTCTGCTCCGGCGGCCACACCGCCCTCTACCACCTTCGCTCCTGGCTCGACGTCGAGCTGATCGGCAGCACGATCGACGACGCGGTCGGCGAGGCGTACGACAAGGTCGCGGCGCTGCTGGGCCTGGGTTATCCCGGCGGCCCGATCCTGGACCGTCTCGCACAGCAGGGGGACCCGGCCGCGATCCGGTTCCCGCGCAGCCTGATGGCGCGGGACTCGCTGGATTTCTCCTTCTCCGGCCTGAAGACCGCCGTCCTCTACAACGTCCACGGCGTCCCCACGCGGGAGCACAAACTGACGCCAGCGACGCCGCCAAACCTGAGCGCGCAACGCCTCGCCGACCTCGCCGCCAGCTTCCAGGCCGCCTGCATCGACGTGCTGATCCGGAAGATCAAACGGGCCATCCAGCAAATCCACGCCCGAAGCGTCATCATCGGCGGCGGCGTCTCGGCCAACCAAGGCCTTCGCACCGCCCTCGCCAATTTCCCCCTCCCCGTCTTCTTCCCGCCGCTCGCCTATTGCACCGACAACGCCGCGATGTCCGCGGGCCTGGCGCACCTGTACCTGAGCGCCGGCCAAACCACCCCCCTCGACCTCGACGCGATCCCATACAGCCAGTTCTCAAAGTGAAACATGAAGACGTGAAACATGAAAAGAAGATGACTCTCCCCCCGTCTTCATGTTTCACGTTCCCCCTCCCCATTGATGTATTTCCCCCACCCGCTACGATTTCCCCAGCACTAGCAACTAACAACCAGCAACTAGCAACTAATTCCAAAGGCAAGGACGCCATGGGATCGCCGCCGCCGCCGCCCAACCATTCCCCGCACCCCCCGCACGCTCACCGGCGTCGCCATCCCGGCTTCGGCCTCCTCCTGCTTCTCCTCACCCCGCTCACCCTCCTCACCCCCGGCGGGTGCACCAGCTCGGTCAATTCCAACACCGCCTCCGCCGATGCGCCGCGCATTCGCGTCCGGCTCATTCCCGGGGCGGACAGCATCACGCTCGCCTGCGGAGTGCCGCCCCTCTACCAGCTCTCCAATCAGAGCGTCTCCCAGCCGCTGAACCGCCCGAAGAACGCAATCTTCACCGTCACCCTGACCCCGCAGGGATGGATGGCCGGCAACGCCAACCTCGGCGGTACGCTCGGCACCACGCTCCACCTCCAGCCCGACCATGACGGCACCGTCTCGATCAACGGCACCGCCTATCGCGGCAAGTTCCGCTTCGTTCCGGTAGGGGGCACGAAGTTCGATGTGATTAACGAACTCGACATCGATTCCTATCTCGCCTCGGTCGTCCCCAAGGAGATGCTGGCCGGCTGGCACGATGAGGCGTACAAGGCGCAGGCGGTGGTCGCCCGCACCTATGCGCTCTATGAGAAGCAGACCGCGGGCCTCGACCGCTACTGGGACGTCTGGCCCGACACGCGCTCGCAGGTGTACGGCGGCATTCCCGCCGAGACCAACCAGTCCCGCCAGACCGTCAACGAGACCGCCGGCATCGTCGTCGCCCATGCCGACGTCTCCGGGCAGCCGAAGATTTTCAAAGCCTACTTCTCCAGTTGCTGCGGCGGCATCTCGCAGTCGGCGACCGAGGCGTTTGGCGATCCCTACATCCCGCCGCTGTCGGATCAGGATGTCCACTCCGCCTGCCGCGCCAGCCCGCGCTTCGCCTGGGGGCCGGTGGTGATCGACAAGGCGGTGCTCACGCAGCGCTTCATCACCTTCGGCCAGCGCCGCAATCGCCCCGAGAAGAACATGGGCGCCCTCGACCGCATCGACATCCAGGACCAGAACCGCTGGGGCCGCCCCACGCGCTTCCTGATCAGCGACAACAAGGGCAATAAATACAGCATGACTGGTGAGGAGTTCCGCTGGGCCGTCAACACCAACGCGACCGACAGCACGCTCCTCTACAGCAGCTTCGTCAAGATCATCAGCGACTCCAGCCAAATTAGATTCGTCGAAGGCCACGGCTGGGGCCACGGCGTAGGCATGTGCCAGTGGTGCGCCGAGAAGCGCGCGGAAGATGGGCTGCGGCACGAGGATATCATCCTCGCGGCGTTCCCGACGGCAGTGCTGGTAAGGGCGTATTGACACACCCGTATCACGGGCGTCTCGCCCGTGCCAGGTGCGATGGAAAACTTGCGCGAACCGTTGGTTCTTGAATAACCTACGCAGTTCGCACGGGCGGGACGCCCGTGTTACGATGTCGGTTTCCGAGAACATTCATCCCAGCATTGGCCGCCGCATCTCAAACAACCCCACCACCTCGGCATAATCCCCCGCATACCCGCACCGCGCAATCGTCCCCGCCGCCACCATGTCGAAAAACCCATCCGTCAGAAACGCCCGATCAATGTGAACCCCCACCACCTGCCCCAGGATCAGCGTATTCGGCGTCGCCCGTCCCTCTAAATCCTTCAGCGGCACCACCATCAGCAGCTTGCACTCCAGCGCCGCCGGCGCATCCGCGACCCGCGGTGGGCGCACCAGCCGCGACGGCGCCGCCGTCAATCCCGCCATCGCCATCTCATCCACCCCGTGCGGGTACGGCGCAGAGCTTTGGTTCATCGCCGCCGCCTGCCGCATCGTCGCCAGGTTGGCCACGAACTCGCCGGTCGCCTCGACGTTCCGCTGGCTGTCCTTCCGCCCACCGCTGGAGAACCCCACAATCGGCGGCGACTCGCAAAACGCGTTGAAGAAACTGTACGGCGCGAGGTTGACGCGCCCCTCCACGTCCACGCTCGAGATCCACCCGATCGGCCGCGGCGCGACGATCGCCTTGAACGGGTCGTGCGGCAAGCCGTGCCCCAGCCGCGGTTCGTAGAAGTGGAAATCGTTCATGAGCCCTTCGATTGCTTCTGATCGCGCTGGACCATCGTAGTGAGCATTGCCCGGCAGGCATCCAGCTCATCCTGGTTGATCGTGTGCGACATCCCCGGATATCGCCGAACCTCCACCTGCGCCCCCATGCGCGCCAGCACTACCTCGGTCTCGCGCACCCGCGCGAACGGCACATGCGGATCAGGATCGCTCGTCCCCAGAAACACCGGCGTCCCCTCCAACGACCCGGCATAATCCCGCGGCGTCCCTGGCGGCCCAATCAGCCCGCCCGTTAACCCCATCACCGCCCCGTATCGCCGCGGATGCCGAGCCACGAACTCGCTCGTCAGACACGCGCCCTGCGAAAAACCCAGGATCGCGATCCGCTCGCTCGGCACGCCGCGCGACAACAAATCGTCCACAACGCTTTCAAGCTTGCGCAAGGCCGAGTCGAGATACGGCTGGTTCGCCGCGATTGGCGCGAGGAACGACTGCGGATACCAAGTCCCGCCCGCCGCCTGCGGCGCGATGGCCGCGAGCCCCGCAACATCCAACTGATCCAACAGCGACAACATCCCTTCCGCCGACGCCCCGCGACCGTGGATCAGCACGATCGCCCCCGCCGCTTCCTCCGGCGCAGGGCCCGCAGTCAACACCGGCTGCCCGGCATGCGGATCGCTCGTCCCGCCCGCACGGTCTCGAGTAACGTTCATCAATTCATCTCCAACGAATTTCTTCTTTGCGCTCTTTGCGACTTTGCGGCCGTATTCACCTGCTCGATCATAGCGGCTTTAACCCCGCCTCGATCTCCGCCCGCTGTCCTTCAAGAAAAGGCGGCAACGACAACCGCTCCCCCATCGTCTCCATCGGCTCATCCGCATCGAACCCCGGCCCGTCGGTCGCCAGCTCGAACAAGATCCCGTTCGGCTCGCGAAAGTAGAGGCTCTTAAAATAAAACCGATCCACCGGCCCGCTCGTCGGCATGCCGAATTGCATTAATCGATTGTTCCACTCGCCGTACTCCTCAACGGTCGGCACGCGAAACGCAATGTGATGCACGCCTCCCGCGCCCTGTCGCGCCACGCGCAGACTCGGCTCGACCGCCACGTGCAGTTCCGCCGCCGGCCCGCCTTCGCCCATCTCGAATACGTGAACGGTCGCCGCCCCGTCGCTGCCATCGCTGGCCTTATTTGAATACTCGCGCACGCGACGCATCCCCATGACTTCCGTCAGCACGGCTTCGGTCGGCTTCAGTTCCGGCACGCTGATCGTAATCGGCCCCAAGCCGCGCACCTGGTGCTCCACGGGAACCGGACTCTTCTCCCACGGATGCGCCACGAACCGGCCATCATCTGCGACAAGACTCAGACGTTGTCCCTCCGGATCTTCAACGTCCAGCACCGCGCGACCGCCGCGCTCGACGATCTCGCCCGCCGACCGGCCAAGCCGCTCCGCCCAATAGCGCAGGCTGTCCGGTCCCGCGACGCGCAACCCCGTCCGCACGATGCTCCGCGTCCCCCGGCGCTCCCGATCGGCTGGCCAATCGAAAAAGGTAAGATCCGTCCCCGGCGTTCCCCGCCCGTCGGCATAAAATAGGTGGTAGGCCGACGTGTCGTCCTGATTCACCGTCTTTTTCACCAAACGCATCCCCAAGGTCTGCGTATAAAAGGAATGATTGCCGCGCGCATCGGCGGTCACGGCGGTCAAATGATGGATTCCGGCAAGTTGCATGGTGAACCTCTTGCCGATGATAGGCATCTAAGTAAGAGACCAAACCCAGACCGGTTGACTATTTGGACGATGTTAGGTAATTTGCGGCACGCAATTCAGAAGGGGCAGGAGAACGCGGCATGGATGCTCGGTTCACTCCAACTCGCACGGACGCGCGATCGCACGATCTCGCCGTCGCCGTCGCCGCCGCCCCCGCTTTTCATTCTTGCATCCCCCACAGTTGTAAGATAAATTTATTAGGCCGCTGTTCGGAGGGCACGACCAGCGCAAAAAAGAAAGGCTCGCCATCTCCCAGACTGGCGAGCCTCTCAAGATCTGCACACGGTCACGGGGCCGGTGGTCGAATCCGTGATTACCCTTCCCAGAAGGACCCCATCCCTGAGGTGACCCTGCAACGCGTGCCGCTGCGCTGCTACCCGTCGCGAAACGAAAAGCAGCCAGCCTGTCTGCACCGAACCCTGGCATCCTGCCGGGGTTCGGTTTGGTCAAGTAATGGGCCAACGCCACGTCGGACCCTGTACGCTGGCGGTGCTGCGAAAAGCCGACCCCAAAGGGGGCCTGAACGTGGGAACGTCCTGTTCCCAGCATCCAGGGCTCATCCGGCGCGGAGCATCCTTGCTCACGCTCGCTGCACCAGCAGCGGACACGATCGATCATCGATCCCATCACTCACAACTCGTGGGGAGTTCCATCCTTCCCTGGACGAACGCCATTCCACAATCAACTTGTCACGATCGGAAGATTTGCCGATTCCCGATCGTCTGAGCCCGCAACCTCGAAGTGCAGTATGCCTGTCACGGGCTCGTCGTCGTCTTCGTCGTTTTCGATTCCCGCTCGCGGTCCGAAATCTCGTCCATCGTCTCGAGCAGCGTCTGTGCCCGCCGCTCCCAGTCGTCCCGATTCCAAACCGCCAAATGGTCCCCGGCGCCCACGAGCGTCAGGTTCTTCTCCAGGTTCGTTCGCTTGATGATCTTCTCCGGCACGACGACCCGGCCCTGGGCGTCCCAACTCAGCCGGTAGATCATCCCGTAATACGCTTCGTTAAACTTCTCTTCGTCTTCGCCGGGCATCAGACTCATTCGCCGCTGCGCGATCAACTCGCGGTAATAATTCTCGGGATACAACCAGGCGACCCGGTTTCTCCCGATGCGGCAGACCAGCGTCTTCTCTTCGCGTGCTTCGAGAACTTCCTTGCGAAAGTCAGCGGGCACAAGTATTCGATTCTTGTCGTCCAAGATCGCGTCGTACTCGCCGATCAGGAACAACGGGCGGTAGCGACTGGGAGTGGTCTCCATGTTTCGATCACTTCCCGGCGACTTCTGGGATGACGAGCCACTTTGTACCACACGAGAGTAATCTGTCTATAGCCAACCGGACTGCGCAATAAGTTTTTTCAAGTCAGTGCGGCTGGCGGCACGATAATCGTGAAATTGGGTCAAAAATAGGGAAAAAAGCTGCCACTCCGTCGCAAAAACGTGGATGAGTGGTGGATAAACTGTCGCGGGCGCAGCGGGGAGAGAAGTGGGGAATCGATCCTGAATCAGACGGGTTTTAGGGCCTTGAAATCGAGTCGGGGGCGGACGCCGACGGCGATACCACCGGCGACGAGATGCACGGCCATGAAAACCCAGGCCGTCCCAGTTCGCTCCCCATTTTCCAGGAGCGCGATCCCGCCCATCAGCGGACCCAGCCAGCCGCGGTTGGACCAGTTCAGCGGATGACCGGGCGCGCCAAATTCACGCCCTAGATAAGCCGCGAGCACCCCGCCCACGACCAGCAGCGTCGCCGCCGTAATTCCAAATAGCTGTGCCTTCGTTCCGCGCAATGCGTAAGCCCAGAGCGCCAATCCGATCAGCCAAAGCGTCGGATAAGCGCACGCGGCAACGAGCGGGGCCATTTCCGCCTTGGCGGCGATGATGCCCGCCATTTGCACCATAAGCGGAGCGGTCGCGATGACGATCACCGCTGTCGTCAGGTTGCGGAACAGGATGGGGAAGAGCAGCCCCGACGCGATTAACTGCACCGCGAACATCTCGTGGATCGCCAGTTGTTCCTCGGGCACCACAAACCGCGCCGAAAACGGCACGCGAAAACCCGCCGCCAGCAGCGCCAGCATCTGAAGCGCTAGCCAGCTAAAAACCGGCCAGAAATCAATAGGATGGCGACGAGTAGCTTGTGGAAGGGGGGTTGAGGCGGATGCGGACATGACGGCACGGGTGCGGACGACGGCGGCTAGCGGCCGCTGGTATTGGCCTGCTCCCCCTGCGCGTCGGCGCTGGGAAAAGTGACGATGTCGAACCGCAAGTCCACCGCGGAATGCTTCGCATCGACGCGGCCATATTGTTGCACGATCTTGGCCATGTATTCCAACTTCTGCGCCGGGCTGACTTCCACGAAGTAATCCTTCGCGTTCACCGGCCGGCCCCAGC
>JAQGHM010000343.1 GCA_028291615.1 Phycisphaerales bacterium
GGGAGCAGAGCGTCGAGGTTCCGGGCGTTGGTGGCCTCGCGAATCAGGAGATAGAGGCCGCGGCTTAGTTTGTCGCGTGCTTCTGCGGGTGTGACGCATTCGTGGTCGCTGCCGATACCGGCGGCTACGTAGGCGTTGAGAGATTTGCCGGTGACGCCGGGGCAGTGGCCGTCCAGCGGCCGGCCGCACATCGCCGCGAGCTTTTCAAGAATCTGTGGATCGGCGGAGATCACGCCGGGGAAGTTCATCACCTCGCCGAGTCCGTGGGCGATGCCTTCGCCGCGGAGGGCGCGGAGGTCGGACGCAGCAACAGAGCCGCCGCTGGTGGCCATGGGCGTCGCGGGCACGCAACTGGGTGCCATGATGGTCACATCGAGCGGCAACCCCGCCGACGCGGCGGCCATGAACCGCACACCGGCCGGACCGGCGACATTGGCAATTTCGTGCGGATCGGCCACCACGCAAGTCACCCCGCGCGGCAGCACGGCGGCGGCAAACTGTGACGGGACGCACAAGCTGCTTTCGATGTGCACGTGGGCGTCGATCAGGCCCGGCGCTACATAAGCCCCGCGGAGGTCGATCCGCTCCAGGCCTGCGCATCCCGCGCCAAGGCCGGCGATGCGCCCGGCCGCGATGGCGATGTCTGCCGATTCGATCTCTCCGGTGAATGTATTGAGGACTCGGGCGTTGCCGAGTATGAGGTCGGCTGGGGTGTCGCCACGGGCGACGGAGAGGAGGCGGGATAAGTCATCTTGCATGAACGGCTTGAAAAAGCGGCAGGTCGTGGAAATGATACCACGGTGTTGCCGCTCCTACAACAGATCATCCAGCGCGCCGACGCGGGCGAGGCCGTCGCGGTTTGCACGCTTGTGCGCACGCGCGGGAGCACACCGCAACAGCCGGGCGCGGTCATGCTCGTCCTGGGCGACGGCCAGACGCTCGGCACAATCGGGGGCGGCTGCGTCGAAGCTGAGGTGCGATCCAGGGCACTCAAATTATTGCTCGAAGCACCGCCGGCCCGGCCGTCCGGCGAACCGTTAGGGCGATTGCTTACGTTCCAGCTCGACCACGATCTGGGCTGGGACGACGGGCTGATTTGCGGCGGGAACATGGACGTTGCCGTGCAGATCGTGAGCTCCCCTGATGATGATGCCTCGGCATTTCGCGAAGCATACGACCAACTCGCCGCCGGTCGCGCCGCACGCGTCAGCTTGATCGTCGAGGATGAGCAGGGCCAAATCGCTCGATTCGAGCGAGATCTCGAGCCGTCGCCGAGCTTGATCATCGCGGGCGCGGGACACGTCGGCTCTGCCTTGGCGGCCATCGCGCGGCTGAGCGATTTCGACGTGACCGTGATCGACGACCGCGCCGATATGGCATCACCCGCGCGCTTCCCTGGGGCGCGCTGCGTCACGGCGCCGATCGACGACGCACTCGCCGGCTGCCGCCTCGACGAGCGGGCGTACGTGGTGATCGTCACGCGAGGCCATCGAAATGACGGCCGTGCGCTCGGCGCCGTCATCGGTTCGGCGGCGCGATATGTCGGCTTGATCGGCTCGCGGCGAAAGGTGCTGGCGATCTTCGACGACCTCCGCCGCGCTGGCGTCCCGCGCGAGGCGATGGAGCGGGTGCGCGCACCCATTGGCCTGGACATCGGCGCTGTTACGCCCGCGGAAATCGCCGTCAGCATCTTCGCTGAGATTATTGCCACCCGCCGCAATGCCTGCGATCATCCGGCGGCGCCGATGCGGCTTACACCTGTCCAAATGGGTACGCTGTTCCGGTCGTAGCGGCGGATCACGCAAAGCATGACCGAAACGACCCTGATACTCCTGACGTTCCTCGCGGTTTCGCCGGCGATTGCAGTCGCCGATTGGTCGCGCTTGCCGCCGCTTACGGATAAAAATGGATTTGCGGGTCCGTTCGCCGGGGTGAGCGGTGGAGCGCTGCTCGTTGCCGGTGGGGCTAACTTTCCCGACAAGAAACCCTGGGAGGGCGGGACCAAGGTTTGGTACGACAGGGTCTTCCTGCTGGATCGCCCTGACGGGTCGTGGAAAATCGCCGGCCGGCTCCCGCGACCCATTGGCTACGGCGTGTCCGTCAGCCATCGCGATGGCGTGGTGTGCGTCGGCGGCAGCGACGCGGACCGGCATTATGCCGATGCGTTCCGCTTCAAGGTTGAGGCCGGAAAGCTGATTACGGTGCCGCTTCCGGCGCTTCCCAAGCCGCTTGCCAATGCGTGCGGCGCGTTGGTCGGCGACGCGCTGTACGTCGCCGGCGGGCAGGAGAAACCCGACGCGAGTGAGGCATCGAAATCAGTCTTCGTAATCGACCTGGCCGTCGCTGAGCCGCGATGGCGCGAGATTGAAGCGTGCCCGGGCGGTGGGCGGATCCTGGCGGTCGCGGCGACGTTCGACGGGGCGTTTTGGGTCGCCGGCGGAGCGGCGCTCGTCGTCGGAAAAGATGCTAAAGTCGAGCGACGCTATTTGAAGGACGCTTACCGGTACGATCCCGGCCGAGGTTGGCGGCGGGTTGCTGATCTGCCTCATCCGGTGGTCGCTGCGCCATCGCCGGCGCCATTCGACGCCGCGGGTTTTTATCTCCTGGGCGGCGATGATGGCTCACAGGTCGGATCTCCTCCTGAACGGCATCGCGGGTTTAGCCGGACGGCGCTTCGTTACGACGCAAAGACCGACAAATGGGTCGAGGTCGGCGCGATGCCTTGCGGACCGGTCACGACTTCGGTCACCCGATGGAATGACCGGTGGGTGATCCCGAGCGGCGAGATTCGACCCGGCGTGCGATCGCCGGACGTGTGGAGTTGGACGCCGGGAAAACAGGAGTAGCCACGTCGTGCCGACATTGCCCGCTATTGCGCTGGAATATGCGCCGGCCCCATCGCTCATGCGGACGGCGTGGCGGGTGGTGATCCTGCTTTGGCCTGTTGCGCTGCTAAACTACCTGGATCGCCAGATGCTGGCTTCGATGAAGTATTCGGTGATGGAGCAGATCCCCAGCATCGGCTCGGAGGCCAACTGGGGGTTCATGCTCGGGCAGTTCAAATGGGTGTATGCGTTTCTCAGCCCGATCGGCGGGTATGTGGCGGACCGGTTCAGCCGCCGCCTGACGATCTGCGGGAGCCTGTTCGTCTGGTCGGGGATGACGTGGTGGACCGGGCACGTCAGCAGTTATCACGAGTT
Organism: Phycisphaerales bacterium; assembly: GCA_028291615.1. Taxonomy (GTDB): domain Bacteria; phylum Planctomycetota; class Phycisphaerae; order Tepidisphaerales; family Tepidisphaeraceae; genus RYN-433. The sequence goes on from JAQGHM010000343.1 coordinate 3,201, forward strand.
GCTCTGGGCGCGGTCGTTGATGGGCGTGAGCGAGGCGTTTTACATCCCCGCGGCGCTGGCGCTGATCACGGATTATCACACGGGGCGGACGCGGTCGCGGGCGGTGGGACTTCACCAGATCGCCATTTACTTTGGCGTGATCATCGGCGGGTTTGGTGGATATGTGGCCGATGCGCCCAAGCTGGGTTGGCGCTTCGCATTCGACGTTTGCGGCATCTTCGGGATGGTCTACGCGATACCGCTCATATTCCTCCTGCGGGACCGCGCGAAGGCTGGGGAGGTAAGTGACGATCCGAAGCCGTCGCCGGCGCGTTCGGCCATCGAGTTGTTGAGTAACTTCTCGTTCATCCTGCTGGTGCTCTACTTTACGCTGCCGGCGCTGGCGGGTTGGGTGGTGCGGGACTGGATGCCGGCTATCCTCAAGCAGCGTTTTGACATCGGGCAAGGGAAGGCGGGCGTGGCGGCAACATTGTACTGGCAGGCAGCGGCGATCGTCGGGGCGGTTGTTGGCGGATGGCTGGCGGATCGCTGGATGCGGCAAGGTGCGCGCGGGCGAATTTACGTCAGCGCGATCGGCATGGGGATGATCGTGCCGACGATCTTCGGCGTGGGGATCGCCGGGTCGCTGGTTAGTGCCGTCGCGTTTCTCATCCTGTTCGGCCTGGGGTGGGGATTTTTCGATTCCAACAACATGCCGATCCTTTCGCAGATCGTGCGGCCGCACTTGCGCGCGACGGGGTATGGTCTCATGAATTTCGTCAGCATCAGCGCAGGCGGACTGGCGGACTGGGGATTCGGCGTCTTGCGGGACCGGCGGGTGCCAATTGGCGTGATATTCGGCGTCTTTGCCAGCGCGGCGCTCTTCTCCGTCTTTCTCGTCCTTCTCATCCGACCCAAAATGGATCTTTCGACCGTGGAGCAAATTTAATGACCCAGAGACTGCAAGGCCTCGTCGCCGCAACCCATACGCCTTTTCACGCCGATGGTGGGTTGAACCTCGCCATCGTCGAGCGGCAGGCGGAGCACCTGCTCGTCAACGGGGTGAAGACTGCGTTCATCGGCGGCACCACGGGAGAGAGTCATTCCCTCACGGTCGCCGAACGAATTGCGCTCGCTACACGGTGGGGTGAGGTCGTGCGCAACTCGGGCTTACGGCTGGTGGTTCACGTCGGTTCCAACTGCCTCGCCGATGCGCGGGCGCTGGCGTCACACGCGCAGACGATCGGCGCAGCGGCGATCTCGGCGCTGGCGCCAAGTTATTTCAAGCCCAAGTCGCTCGACGCGCTGGTCGCGTGCTGTGCGGACATTGCCGCCGCCGCGCCGGCCTTGCCGTTTTATTTTTACGACATCCCCGTCATGACCGGCGTGCAATTTCCGATGTCCGAGTTCCTGGCCGTCGCGCCCGAGCGCATCCCGAGCTTCGCTGGCATCAAGTTCACCAACCCCGACCTGATGGCGTACCAGCAGTGCCTCAATGCTGAAGATGGGCGGTTTGACATCCCGTGGGGCGCGGACGAATACCTGCTGGCTGCCTTGGCACTGGGTGCGACCGGCGCGGTCGGCAGCACTTACAACTTCGCCGCGCCGATTTACCATCGCCTGATCGCCGCCTTCGGCAAGGGAGACCTTGCCGCCGCGCGCCTCGAGCAGTATCGCTCGGTCCGGCTGGTCGAGTTGCTCGCGCGCTTCGGTTACATGGCCGCAGCCAAGACCGTGATGGGCTTTCTTGGCGTGGACGTCGGGCCGGCGCGGCTTCCACATGCGAATCTCAGCCAGGACCAGCGCACTAGCCTCCAGCGGTCCCTCGAAGAGTTGGGGTTCTTCGGATGGATACGGGCGTGACATATCACTTTCCTTATTTTTCTGGAATTGCCAGAGTGCTCGCGCATCATATGAGCGAGAGGAGACCGAAAGGCGAGTGAATCCGGATCAGTTCGAACAGGTCGATTTTCGTGCGATCCTGTCCGAGCAGGTGCGGCAGAGCGGGCGGTTATTATTCCGCGTTGCTTACGGTCTGCTCCGCGACGCGGCGGGGGCTGAAGACGTCTGCCAGCAGACGTTCATGAACGCGTGGGAGCATCGGGGGCGCATCCGCTCGCCCGCAGCGCTGCGCTCGTGGCTGGCGACAACGGTGACGAATCGGAGCCTGGAAGTACTGAGGCGACGGCGGACCGAACAGCGCGTGCTGCGGCTGGACGTGGCGAGCCGATCGGAAATCGAAATTCCCCGCGGATACGAGGGCGAACTGCGTGACGCGATCCTGGATGGACTGGCGAAGCTGCCGGAGCAGGCGTGCCTGATCGTCGTGCTCCGCGTGATGCGGGGCCTCTCCGGCGGCGAGGTGAAAGATCTGATCGGCTGCAGCGCATCGGAGGTATCCCGCCAACTCCACCGCGGGTTGGAACAGCTTCGTCACTATTTGCCGGAGCTTGAGACGGAAATCAACGGGTGATGTCATGTCTTGTGAAGCAGTTCAACAAACGGTGACCGACCTGGGCTTCGACCCTGCCACGCGACAACGGGTGGTCGAGGCGCTGGCGCATCTGGAGACGTGTGCATCGTGCCGGGCGGTGGTGGGCGACTGCGATCGTATCGCGGCGCTATTGAATTCTACCGGTGCGGACGACGAGGGCGTTCCGCCGGCGGGATGGGATGCGTTTGAGGCCGCCCTGCTGAAAACGTCAACGGCGGCGACTGTAGATCGGACACCGGCACGGCGGTGGTCGCGTATGACGCTTGCGGTCGCCGCGTCACTGGTGATCGGATTGATGGGGCTGATCGCGGGGCTAAGCGCATGGCTAAAGGTGAATCCAAACGGGACGGCGCCGGGCGCAGGAATGGCGACGTTGACGACGGCGGAAGTCTCGCAGCGGACGCGGGAGTTTACGGAAATCAACCGGGCGTTTGACGGGCGCGCGGGTTGGGTGCTGCTGGCTGGGGGACAGTCGGACCTCGGGTTGGCCGAGACGGCGTCGGCGATTGACTTGCGGCCGCTCGTGCTGCGACTGAACTTGTCGCGCGAGGGACGGGTGGTAGCCGAGGCGGATGTCCTCATCGTGCCAGGCCAGACGGCGGACCTGACCATCCCGACGATTAGCGGAGGCTCATTGCGGTGCCGCCTGGCAACGTCGGCATCGGATCAGTCGGCGTTGTCGCTTCGGGCGGAGCTGCGCGCCGGTGCGCGGCAGGAGACGGAGGCGCTGATGACGACGAACCTGCGGCTGCGCGGCAACACGACCGTGCCGGCTGGGCAACTCGTCACGCGCGACGGGGAATACGACCTTCGGGTGCTCTTCGCCCTGCCGAGCCGGAATGCGGAGAAACTGTGAAGGCGGCACTTCTCATCTTTCTTTTTTCGAGCGGAGGACACTGGTTCGCCGACCGGGAAGGCGTGGTGTCGGTACGATGGGCTGCGAACGCGCCGATGCCGGCTGCGGACCTGGCCTGGGAGTTGACGCTGGGCGCGGTGCGGCTGGCGGGAGATCGGGTTGCGCTCCAGGCAGGGGATCGCGTGACTGAGATTCGGGTGCCGTGCCCCGGTATACGAGCGCACACTTCGCTGAACTGGACGTACCGCGTGATCGGTCGCGCGGATGGCAAGGAGCTGGATTCGGGGACGCTGCCGGTTTACGTCTACCCGACGAACCTGACCGAACATTGGGCCGAGCGCGTCGGCCGGCGAAGCGTGATGGTTTGCGATGTCGGCGATGGATTGCCCAAGCTGCTCGCGGCGGCGCGCGTGCCTCATGAGCGCGTCGACGATGGGTCAAAACTACGCGGCCCGCAGGCGGACGTATTGCTGGTCGGGCCCGACATGCTCGGCCGTGATCCGCTTGAGCAGACGAGCTTCCTGGCGTTGGCGCGCGGGGGCGCCAGCGTCATGATCTTTCGACAGGGGCGGCCTGAGAGTTTGGCGGGGTTTGAGGTGGTCCATCGCGCGGCGCCGAAGCGTTTCGAGTGGCTCGTCGATCACCCGCTGCTGGCGGAAACGGGTGTTGGAGCGGGGCCGTCGTTGCCGGAGTTAGCGAGCGCGGATTTGATGGCGGTCCGTCTGCCAGCGGGTGCGGAGGCGCTGGAGTTGGGGTGGTGGCCGACGGAGTCGCGCGACCCGTCCCGTGCTGTGCCGATCGATGCGCTGCTGGTCACGCAGGCCGTTGGGAAAGGGCGGGTGGTGCTCTGTCAGATCCCGCTGGGGGACTGGCAGACGGACCCGCGCAGCCAGATACTTTTGGGGAACGCGCTGGATTACCTGCTCACGCCCGTGGAGCCGACGCCGCCGCGCGATCGGCGTGGGGCGGCCACGCGACCGGCGCCAATACCCACGAGTTCACGCACGATCCTGATTCCATCCGGAGATAAACCATGAAAATAATGCATAGACGTATATTCCCCCTGATCGTCCTGCTCCTCACCGCCGTTTCAGCAAATGCTGCTGAGAAGCCTGCCGAGGTGGCCGCCGCGTCGCCCGCCAAGGCAGCGCCGAAGGTGACGGTGGCCGTTCTGGACTTCTCCGCGAACATCCCCGGCAACCCTGAGTTGGGCCAGCAGGTGGGCGAGACGTTGACAGCAACGCTGTCGGGCGAAAGCGGGTTCACGCTGGTCGATCGCCCCGCGCTCGCCCGCACGCTGCAGGAGCAGGAGCTGAACCTGACGGGCATCGTCAGCGCGGAGCAGGCGACGAAGATCGGCAAGCTGGTGGGGGCCCGGATCCTGGTGACCGGCAAGGTTTTCGTGCTGGACAAGCAGATTTTCATCACCGCCAAGTTGATCGGCACGGAGACGAGCCTCGTGGACGGCATCATTGTCAAAGGGGAGAAGGACGCAGACCTTGGCGGACTGGTCATGCAGCTCTCGGAAAAGTTGGCCAAGCGATTGCCCGAGGCAGCGCCGAAGTTGATTGCCGCCGACGACCTGGCGTTGGATCCCATCCCGGGTTTGAAGAAGCGGCTGGCGGCGCTGAAGCTGCCTAAGCTATCGGTGAGCGTGACG
>JAQGHM010000349.1 GCA_028291615.1 Phycisphaerales bacterium
CACGATATCCGGCACGCTCTCCCTCACCGCAACCAACTCCTACACCGGTGGGACAGTCGTGAACGGCGGGTCCATCGTGGCCTTGACCGGCGTCGGATTCATCCCCAAGGGCGGAGTGACGATCAACAGTTCGACGCTCACCACGGCGACCAGCGGACAGATCGAGTCCACCAACGACGTTACGATCAACGGCGCGGGCGTTCTGACGCTGGTTGGCTCGAATAGCCTGAACAGCCTCACGTTCAATAACAACGGCGGCATTGCGAACCCGACGGTCAATACGGGCACGAGCGGCCTGACCTTGTCGGCGACCAACGCGATCATCGCGGTTAATGACAACGCTTTGACGGTTCCGACGATCGCCGGCGGGACCCTGACGCTGCCGGATGGGGCCAACATCAACACCTCGACGACGGCGTTTGTTCCGACCAACCTGGTCATCTCCGCCCCAATTTTCGGCGGAGCCGTTAATAAGACAGGCACGGGTTCCCTGGTGCTCAGCGGCGCCAACACGTTCACCGGCCCCTTGAACCTCAACACCGGCACGCTGATCTTTGCCGCCAACAGCACGAGCACCACCGCCAGCCCGGCTGGCGCCGGCACCCTGGCCATCTCCGGCGGCACCGCCATCATGAGTGATGGCACGCTCCGCACCATCGTTAACCCGGTGACGGTCGGCGGCGACTTCACCCTGGGCTCCCTCTCGGGCGCCAACGGGTCGGCCATCGCCGGCAACGGCGTGGTGCTCAGCGGCAACGTCGATCTGGGCGCGGCCGCCAATCGTGCGATCAACGTCAACAGCCTCCTCAACACCTCGACGCTGAGCGGCGTGATCGGCGGCGTCGGGTCGTCGATCACCAAGACCGGCCCGGGCACGCTTGCCCTGGGCGTGACCACGCTCTCCTCGGTTACGGTTAACGCCAGCACGACAGTCACGGTCCCAACGACGGTTGGCCTAGTGGCTGGCATGCCGGTCGCCGGCACGAACATCCCCGCCGGCGCGACGATAGCCAGCATCACCAACGCGACGACGTTCGCGCTGTCGGTCAACGCGACCGGCGCGGCTACCAGTAACCTGCAGTACACCTCGACGGGCAGCAACACCTTCGACGGCGGCGTGAACATCAACGCCGGCACCCTGCAGGCCGGCAACGCGTCGGCCCTGGGCACCGGCACGATCAAGTTCGGCGGCGGCATCCTTCAGCACGCCCTCCTCAACACCACCGACTACTCCGCGCGATTCTCTACCGCCAGCAACCAGCCGATCTACGTTGATACCAACGGCGCAACCGTTACCTATGCCTCCCCGATCACCAGCGCGGTGGGCGGCACGCTCGGCAAGTTCGGCGCCGGCACCCTCATCCTGACCAACACCGCCACGTATGACGGCATCACGCTGATCAACGCTGGCACCTTGCAGGTCGGCGCCGGCGGGACGGTCGGGTCGATCCCCCTGGCCAACAGCATCAGCGACGCGGGCACTCTTGCATGGAACCGCTCGGACAACGCAACGCTCTCGGGCGTGATCTCCGGGGCCGGGGCCATCACCAAATTCAGCCCGGGCGACCTGACGCTGAGCGGCGTCAACACGTTCACCGGCAACGTAACCATGCAAACTGCCACCCCGGTGCCGAGTTCCGGTTCGATCACGATCACCAACAGCAGCGCGCTGGGCGTCGGGCCCAAGACGATCACGATCATCGACAACAGCCCGACCAACACCGCCGTGCTTAAGCTCGACGGAACCACGGGCAACATCAATCTCGCCAGCAATATTTCATTCACGACCAGTTCGGCCACGGGCGTCGGCGGCATCATGAACGTCGCCGGAGATAACACGATCAACGGTAACTTCACCCTGAGCAGCGGCGGCGGCTCGACGCAGTTGACTGTAAACGGCGGCACCCTGACGCTCGCCGCCGGCGCAACCCTGATCCCTAACACGAACGGGCGGCAACTAATCCTGAACGGCCCGGGCAACGGCACCGTCAACGCTACCGCCAAGGATCAGAACCAGACCAACTTCCTCAGCCTGGTCAAGTCCGGCGCCGGCACCTGGACGCTGGGTGCGGCCAATACGTACACTGGCTCGACGACGATCAATGGTGGCATCCTGAAGCTGACGAACGCCGCGGGCCTGGGCACCGCGACGGGGGTGCTGACCCTGCCGACGACCGATAACAGCACGACCATTACGGGAACCGGCACGCTGGACCTCAACGGCCTGTCAACCGTCAACGAAGCGATTCGCCTCAACGGCACCGGCCTGGGCGGGAACGGCGCGCTGATCAACACCGGCGCCGCCGCCACGCTCGGCGGGACGGTTGCTGCCATCAACAGCGCCGCCGTCACCAGTGGCGTTGGCACCGCCCCGGTCATTAACTTCACCGGTGGCGGCGGCACCGGTGCAACCGGGACCGCCAACCTCGGCGTGACCGCAGCGTCCTTTACCATCACCGGCGGCACCACGGTTTATTCCGCCGCCCCGACCGTCGCCATCACGGCGGGCGGGGGCGCGGGTGCCACGGCGACCGCCGTCCTCTCAGGCGGCACAACCGGCACCGTCACCGGCATCACGATCACCAATTCCGGCAGCGGCTTCACCGGCGTGCCGACGATCGCCTTCACCGGCGGCACCGTCACAACCGCCGGCACTAATCCGACCGGCGCCGGCAACGGCAGCAACTTCAACGTCCAGGCATATACGATCACCAACGCAGGCACCGGCTACACCAGTGCCCCGACAGCCACCCTGAGCAGCTCGACCGGGACCAACGCGACCACGGTTACCCCCCTGCTCGCCGGGGTCATCCTGACCGGCGACAGCAGCATCGGTGGCACGGGCGACATCACCCTGAAGGGCGCCGTCACCGAGACCGGCGGCCCCCGCGCCTTGACCAAGATCGGCGCCAACACGTTGAACCTCGCCGGCAACAACCCCTTCACCGGGGCGACGACGGTCACCGGCGGCAAGCTGTCTGTTACCGGTTCGATCGCCAGCAGCAGCGGTGTGACGGTCAACAACGCCGCCGCGACCTTCGAGGCGGCTGCGGCGCAGACGGTCAAGGCTCTGACGGTCACCGCGGGCAAGGCCCGCGTCGTCAACGCCACGAAGGTCGCGCTCACCGTCGGCGACGGCACTGCGACCAGCAGCCCGTTGTCGCTGACTGGTGGCACGCTCGACCTGACGACCAACGGCGTGGCGATCCATTACGCTGCCGGCAACGATGCCGCGGTGCTCGCTTCCACGCGGGCGCAGTTGATCGCCGGCTACGGCGCGGGCGGCAACTGGACCGGCACAACCGGCATCACGTCCTCCACCGCCGTCGCAAATTCGCTGGCGGCCGTCGGTTACGCCCTGGCCCCGGACGTCCTTCCCTTCGCCAATGGCGCGACGACCGACACGTTTCTCGGGACGACGGTCGACAAGAACACGGTCATCGCCCGCTACACCTTGAGCGGCGACCTGAACCTCGACGGCGCGGTTGACTTCCTCGACCTCGCCCGATTGGCCCAGAGCTACAACGTGACCGACGGCACGCGCCAGTGGGCCACTGGCGACGTGAACTACGACGGCAACACCGACTTCCTCGACCTGGCCAAGATGGCGCAGAACTACAACACGGCGTTGCCGAGTTCACCGGTTCCGGGCGCGAGCGCGGATTTCCAGGCGGATCTGGCCAAGGCGTTCGCGGCGGTGCCCGAGCCGGGGACGATCTCGGTGCTGGGGATTGGCGCTGTGGCGCTGTTGGCGCGGCGGCGGAATCGCCGGGCGGCGTAAAAGACCGCGGCCCTGCGGGCGGCTAAACGAAGATTGAGATTCCGGCCGGGCTTGACGTTGTCAGGCCCGGCCGGATCTGTTTTTGGCGATCAAACTCCCGAGGACGTGACCGCGCAATTCATGGGTCGCTATTGACCGGACGATTTCGATCTACCAACTAGTCGATGAGATCGTTCTTGACGAGGAGGAACGCAATGCGCCTGTCACTTGTTGCGCTGGCGGTGGTGCTGATGGCGGCCGGGATTCGGGCTGAGCCGGGCCGTGTTACCGTCGCGACGAAGGATGGCCGGCATGTGGGGACGCTATCTGTCAATCAGGTGGACGTGGAGACTGGCGCGCGGCTGGTGAAGTTGCCGCTGGCGGATGTCTTGTCGGTTCAATTTGGCGATGTTGATGTGATTCGGACGCGACAGGGCAAGGTGGTGAAGGGGACGGTTCGCGTGGAGGGGTGGACGCTGCAAGAGGGCGACGCGGCGCGGCCGCTGGCGCGGACGGATTTGCGCTTCATCGTGCCGCAGGCATCGCTGGGGACGCCTAAGCGCGGGCAGATCGTGGACGCGGCGACCGCCAACGGGATGATCTATCACGTGCGTCTACCGGAAAAGTACGACGCGAAATCGGGTGGGCCCGCGATCGTCGTACTTCACGGCTCCAATGCCAATTCCGCCGATTACCTCATCGGCATCTCGCAGCGCTGGCCGAAGGTGGCGGCGGATTACGTGCTGATCGGAATCGACGGAGAGTGGCCGACGCAGAAGGATCCGGATGGGCCGCCGGCGTACGTGTACACCTACGTGAACTTCGTGGGCAAGAGCAAGTACAAGGGGTTCCCGGGCACGGACCGGGAGAGCCCGGCACTGGTGGCCGAGGCCGTTGCGGAGATCCGGCAGCAGTTGAAACTGACCAGGATTTTCGTCACCGGGCATTCGCAGGGCGGCTTCCTGACTTATAGCTGCGTGATGAATTATCCCGAGGTATTCGCCGGCGGGATGCCGATCTCGGCGGGGCTGATCTTCCAGTGCGAGCCGACGGCGTACGAGGACGCGGCGATCCGCGCGCAGCAACGGAAGCGGCCGATCGCGATCGTGCATGGCGAGCGCGATCCGCTGGTGTCGGTGGCGATGGCGCGGGCGGCGCACGAATCGTTCATGGGGGACGGCTTCCCGATGCTGCGGCTGTTCCTTGCCGCCGACTCGGCCCACGCCTTTATCTCGCTGCCGTTTGAGGAGGGGGTCCGGTGGATGGAATCGATGACGGCGGACGATCCGCGGGCGCTGCTGAAGTCTGCGCAGCAGGCGTTTGGCCGCCGGGAATACCGCGATGCCCTCGCCTACCTGCAACGTGCGCAGGACATCGACCCCGCCGGGGCGCAGGCGGCGGCGGGCCGGGCGCTGCGACAGCGGATCGAGCAATTGGCGGCGGCACCGGCGAAACTTTTGCAGGCGCAGATCCAGCAAGCGAAAGGTAATGGGTGGGTGAATGACTTCGACGCCTTCCGGCAGCAGTTCGAGTTCACCGACGCCGCCGGGGGGGTGATGGCGGAGTATGACAAGCTTCGCAAGATTCACGAGCCGCTCGCCGAGAAGCTGTGGGCGGACGCGCGGGCGGCGTTCAAGGACGGGGACAAGGAGAAAGGGTATCGCAAGTGCGAGGAGATCGTCAGTGGGTATTACGCCTCGAGCTACTACCGCTACGCGAAGCAGACGCTGGCGGAGCGGCGGTGACGGTAGGGGTTAAGGCCATCAGACGGTTGCGGAAGTTCCAGGCGTAAGTGGGCGTCGTGCCGGTCGCCACGGTGGTGCGGAGAATGGGGTTGCCTTCCTCGTCGTACTGGTACGCGCAGACGCATGTGCATCAGCGGACGCACCGACCGTAACGGCGGATGCCACGACGTGCGCGAGGTCTACCCTCTCCGCTTTAAATCCCAATTTACCGTGTTGCCCGCGACAAAGGCCCAGGACGTTCTCGATTAATTCTTCTCCGATGGGGCGGCGCACCTTGTGCCGCCCCATCCTTCGCGGAATGTGACGCGCGACCTCGCCACCGCACAACTAGGCGTAACGCGTGGACACCATCTAACCAGCTCCTCCAATCCATCAGCTCTTGTCGAAGGCGCGGTAAGTCGCTGCAACGCTCACTGCCATGCCGAGCGGCCGCACCAAGCCATGGGCAATCGGCCGATGACTGGGACGAGGGAAGCGCCTCCAGTGAGCGAAACATTGCTTCAGGCCTTGGCGTGGAAACTTGCCATTGCTCGGCAAACGCCTGAAGATGTTCTCGCTAAAACGGCAATAGTTAAGGAGGCGGCGATGAGCTTTAACAGGCACAGTCTTTTGGCCCCGACCATATTCATTGGTCTGGCAATGCTCGTTCCGAGATCCGCGTGCGCTGACGTTAAACAACTTAAGCTCGAGGCGCTGGAGGCGCTAAAGGCCGGGCACTTCGACACGGCTAGCACTTCGCTCGCGAAGGCGGCGTCGGAGATGAATGACGCGAATCTTTCGAGAATGGCGGAGTCGGCCAACGCGCTGGAAGCCCGGAGGAGGGCGTTTGCCGCGGAGCGGCAGAAGCAGTTTGACCGGGCGGTGGGCAACGCCAACACGCTGCTTAAGGCCGACAGGACGGATGACGCGCTGAACTACGCGGCCCAGGCTTACCTGCTCGCGGAGGACAAACGTGCGTTCCGCAACGCGCGGTGGGTCGACGAGCTGGTGCGAAGCGTGACCGATCGCGCGAAAATATACGAGGCGCACGATCAGTGGCTCAAGGCGCTGCGGGTGTACGTAAACCTCGGTTCATTGGAGCCCGCGGTCATCGAATGGACGAAGCGGCGGCGGGGCGCCGCCACTCGCATCCGGCTCCTTGCAACATTCAACCCCGAGGCGTTCAGGAAGTCCCGTGCGGCCGAGGCAGTTGAGCGCCTGGCGACCAATGGAATCATTAGGGGTGCCGTCACGGAGAAAGGCCATACCGAGTCCTACCAAGGTGGCTGGATCGAATCCGACTGGCGTGAGCCGCTCAAGGGCATTACAGCGCAAGCGATTTGGGACATCCTGGTCAACGTGCACGCGAGTTATTATCGCACGGCTAGCTTCCGCGACCTCGGGCTCAGCGGTTTGGGTGGTCTGGAAATCATCGCAACGACCAAGGGACTCGAAACGGCATTTCCAGGACTAAGCGACGAGACGAAACGGACTCGCCTCGCCACGAAATTGCACGAGTGCATCGACCGGGTGAGGCGCTCCACGGCGTCGGACGAGCAAGCCGTCCTCACCCGTGCGATCCGGGAGGTCCTCAGCACGAACGACCAGACCGTTCGGTTACCCGAGCAAGTGCTGGCGAGCGAATTCGCGAGCGCGGTGTTTGCCGACCTGGATCCGCTTACGGCCATGATCTGGCCGACGGATGTCGAAGGGTTCACGCGCGCTGCGGATGCCCCGATCGCCGGAGTGGGCATCGGGTTGGCGTCTCTTGATGACGGCGACCTGCGAGTAACCGCCGTCGCGTGGGGCTCTGCGTTGCAGGAGGCCGGAATCTGCGTTGGCGACATACTGACCCGGGTCGACCACAAGATCACCGCGGGTGCGCAGGTGGAACGGACGATGCTGAGCATTCGGGGTAAGGCCGGCACGACGGTGACCCTGACCGTCCGAGACGAGGCTGGTCGCGTGCGAGATGTTGATTTAATTCGCGGAAGGGTTGCTCAAGAGACGGTTCAGGGCTGGAACCAGCGCCGTGGCGGCGGCGGCGGCTGGGATTACCTCGTGGACCCGCAGCAGAAGATTGCTTACGTCCGGATCACGCAGTTCAGCAAGGCGACGCCCGATGAGATGGCGCTGGCGCTGGCCGAGGTGCGGCGGCAGAACGCGAGGGGCCTGATCCTCGACCTCCGGGACAACCCGGGTGGCCTGCTTTCGGCGGCGACCGAAGTGTGCGACAAGTTCCTCTCCGCTGGCGAGATTGTCACTACCCGGCCAGACCGCGAGACGCCCCTCCCGGGCGCAACGACCTCCGCCAAGGCCGATCCGGACGACGTCACGGACCTGCCGATGGTGGTGCTGGTGAACCGTCGCTCCGCGTCGGGGAGCGAGATCGTGTCGGGGGCTTTGAAAGATCATCGCCGCGCGCTGATCCTGGGCGAGCGGACGATGGGAATCGCGAGCGTCCAAATGCTCTACCCCGTCGCGCAGGATGAGGCCGGCCGCAGCACCGCCTATCTGAAGCTGACG
>JAQGHM010000372.1 GCA_028291615.1 Phycisphaerales bacterium
CAAGGTCATGCGCGAATACAACGTCAGCGGCATCCCCATCGTCGACAGCGAAGCCAACGGCGAAAACCTCCGCGGCAGTCACGCCAACGCCAAGAACGGCAACGGCAAAGCCCCCCGCCTCCTCGGCATCATGACCCGCCGCGATCTCAAGTTTCAGGAAGACGACAACCGCCGCATCGGCGACGTCATGACCAAGGAAAACCTCGTCACCGCCAACGCCGAAACCTCCCTCGAAGAAGCCGAGCGCATCCTCTACGTCGCCAAGGTCGAAAAACTCCTCCTCGTCGACAAGCAGGGCGGCCTCGCCGGCCTCATCACCATGCGCGACATCGACAAGCTCCACCAGTTCCCCAACGCCTGCAAGGACAAGCGCGGCCGCCTCCGCGTCGGCGCAGCCACCGGTGTCAAAGACTTCGAGCGCGTCGAAGCCCTCATTAAGGCCGACGTTGACGTAGTCATAGTCGATACCGCCCACGGCCATTCCAAAAACGTCATCGAGACCGTGCGCGAGATCAAACGCCAGTGGGACATCCAGGTCATCGCCGGCAACATCGCCACCGCAGCGGCTGCCAAAGATCTGATCGACGCCGGCGTAGACGGCGTCAAGGTCGGAATTGGACCCGGATCAATTTGCACCACCCGCATCATCTCCGGCGTAGGCGTCCCGCAGATGACCGCCATCTTCGAAGCCACCAGCGTCGCCATCCCCGCCGGCGTCCCCGTCATCGCCGACGGTGGCATCCGCCAGTCCGGCGACATCACCAAGGCCATCGCCGCCGGCGCTAACGCCGTCATGCTAGGCTCCCTCTTCGCCGGCCTGGACGAATCCCCCGGCGAGCTGGTCATCTACCAGGGCCGCCGCTACAAAACCTACCGCGGCATGGGCTCCATGGGCGCCATGGTCCACGGCAGCAAAGACCGCTACGGCCAGAAGGACGTCAAGGAATCCAGCAAATTAGTCCCCGAAGGCGTAGAGGGAAGAGTCGCCTACCGCGGCCCCCTGAGCGACTTCACCTACCAAATGGTGGGCGGCCTAAGAGCAGGCATGGGCTACTGCGGCGCCAAAAACATCGAAGAACTAAGAGCCAAAGCCAAGTTCTGCAGAGTCACCGGCGCCAGCATGGCCGAGTCCCACCCCCACGACATCCACATCACCAAAGAAGCCCCGAATTACTCGGTGGAGTATGCGTCCGAGACGTGATCTCCACGCTGCTCCGCCATGGATCTAGGAAGTTGGGTTAAGCTGCCTCAAGAAGGTATACTTAGACTCAATGCCGCAATTACCCCTTGAGTTTCCGGCCGCACAACCCCGAGATCGCGATCCGTTTCTTCGTCGCGTCGCGATCAAGAATTACAAGAGCATCGGAAAATGCGACGTGAAACTGAGCCGGCTTAGTGTCTTGGTAGGCCGCAATGGAGCCGGCAAGAGTAATTTTCTAGATGCCCTGCGCTTCGTAACGGACGGACTTCAATCCTCATTGGATCATGCGATTAAATCCCGTGGTGGGATTACCAGTGTCCGGCGGCACAGTACCGGTCACCCCCGCAACTTCGCAATCGAGTTGGAATTTGGAACACCCGACGGAGGCATCGCAACATACGGATTTGAAATCGCGGCGCGGACCGACGGCGCATTCTCAGTCAAGGCGGAACAATTGGAAATGAGAGGGCCCGCGGGCGAGATAATTGCCCACTATCGCATTCGGGACGGTGAAGTCGAGCGCAAGTCTCAGCTCACCATGCCTCGCGCAGTCTCCGATCGCCTCTACTTGGTCGTGGCGTCTGGCATTCCGGAATTCCGCGTGGCTTACGACGCGCTGACTTCCATGGGATTCTACAACCTCAATCCAGAATCGATGAAGGAACTGCAGAGTCCCGATGCGGGGGAATTGCTTCATCGCGACGGCGACAATATCGCAAGCGTCATCGCAAGGCTGGAGGCTGAGGCGCCGAACGAAAAACGCCGCGCCGAACAATATCTGGGTAAGATCGTTGACGGAATCGTGCGCGTGAATCGCGTTCCCTTGGGACCCCGGGAAACCATCGAATTCGCCCAGCAGGTGATCGGTGCCAAGTACCCTTGGCAATTCCACGCCGCAAATATGTCGGATGGCACGCTGCGAGCGCTCGGCATCCTCATTGCCGTTTCGCAACTCGTTCACATTCGTGACCGCGTACGCATGGTGGGTATCGAAGAGCCGGAAACAGCCCTCCACCCGGCCGCCGCGCGGGCGCTAATGGATGCTTTGAACGAGGCGACCGAACACACCCAGGTCTTGCTGACGACGCACAGCGCCGATCTGCTCGATGCGATGCAAACAGGAGAGGACGGACTTCTTGCCGTTGTGGCGCGCCAGGGTGAAACACATATCGCCCCCATTGATCTCGCCAGTAGACGATCCATCCACGATCATCTTTACAATGCCGGGGAACTGCTGCGCATGGATCAACTTGAGCCTGATGACGAGGACCTTAAGCGACAGGAGGCCGCTCCGATGTTTGACGGGTTCGTAGAGGTGGAATCTTGAGCCGCATCGTAATTGCCCCGATTGTCGAGGGACAGGGCGATGAGGCTGCGGTGAGGCAACTGCTGCAGCGAGTATGGACCGAGTTGCTCGGAGGGGACTACGCAGAGGTCGTCAAGCCCATCCGCCGATCGCGCGGATCACTTCTTCGCGAAGACTCCGACGACCTGGAAAAGTCAATCCGGTTCGCCCTGCTGAAGCTTGAGCAGCACGGCGGTGGCCTCGTCCTAGTTCTCATCGACGCCGAAGACGACTGCATGAAGCAGGGATCCTTGGGACCAATGATCCTTGAACGGGCGCTGAAAATGCGCAGCGACATCGATATCTCAGTCGTAATTGCCAACGTCATGTACGAAACCCGGTTTGTCGCCGCCGCCGCTTCCCTGACAGATTATCTCGACCTCCCCGAGGACAGTTCCGTTCCGGAGAATCCTGAGCAGGAACGAGCCGGCAAAGGCTGGATCAAACAGCGGATCAAATCCGGCAAGTACAGCGAGACTGCCGATCAGGCGGCGCTAACGGCGAAGATGGATCTATCTTTATGCAGGACTCGTTCGCCGTCATTCGACAAGCTATGCCGCGAACTGGAAAAGCGTCGTCATTGATAACCCAAACGCCCCACCCCACCCACATCGCCGCCATCGACGTCGACTACCGCCCCAACGCCACCGCCCAAGCCGCCGCCGTCACCTTCGACGATTGGCAATCCCCCACCCCCACAGACCAACTCACCGTCCACGTCGCCAACATCGCCCCCTACATCCCAGGCCAGTTCTACCTCCGCGAACTCCCCTGCATTCTCGCCGCCCTAAGCGCCCTCTCCCTCCCACCAACACTCATCATCATCGACGGCTACGTCTGGCTAACCACCCCCACCGACCCAGGCCTCGGCGCACACCTCTACAACGCCCTCAACCAAACCACCCCCGTCATAGGCGTCGCCAAAACCCAGTACCACAACGCCCTCACCGCCATCCCCATCGCCCGAGGCCAAAGCAAAACGCCCCTCTACATCACCGCCGCCGGCCTCGACCCCCACACCGCCGCCACCCACATCCAGCAAATGCACGGCCCCCACCGCCTCCCCACCCTTCTGAAACTCGCCGATACCCTCTCGCGCCAACCCGCTCAAATCCCTCAACCGCCGCCTTGATTCCGCCCGGATGTAAAAAGCGACCGCACGCGCCGACGTCGTGTCAGCCATCCGACCGCCGCAACGCCCGCAAACCCCAGCACCCCCGGCTCGGGCGTGGGCGTAAGGAGGAAGGCATGCGTCTGTCCTCCGATCGTGCCAAAGCCCGCGATTTGCCCGATGTCGTTGATGCCGTGCGCCTCCTTGAGCACCCACCCGCTGCCCGTCGGGATTAGGTCGTTCAAGTCCTGCATCGGCCCCGTCACGTCCATGAAGAATGCGTGGCCGACGTTGCCGGCAGTAATGGAGAAGCCAACCGTCTGCCCCGAACCGTTAATTGCATACGCTTCACTGGTCGTCCCGCCGAGCGTGCCAAGGTCAGCCCCCGGGTCACTGAGCTTTCCCGTGCCCGAGATGCGAAACGCGTGATTGAATTGGCTCGTCGCGGGCAGGGAGACGCCCACGGTCTGGCCAGACGCATTGATCGCAAACGCGCTGCTATCCGTACCGCCCAGCGTGCCGAGGTCCGTCCCCGCGTCGCTGATCTTGCCCCCCGCCGTCGTCCGAAACGCGTGGAAGCTGCCGCTTACGATCTGGCCGAACCCCACGACTTGCCCGGACGCATTGATGCCGTACGCGGCGCTGTCCCGACCACCCAACCCGCCCAGGTCTGCTCCGGCGTCAGTAATTAGCCCCGTCGCAGTCGTGCGGAAAGCGTGCTCCGCGCCACTGCTGGTGAACGATATACCCACCGTCTCCCCGGTATCCGCGATGCCGTAGGCAAGGCTTATCCCGCCCAGCGTGCCCAGATCGGTGCCGGCGTCGCTAATCTTGCCGCTCGCGGTCGTGCGAAAGGCGTGCGTCCCCGCGTTACCCGTCGTCTGCGAGTTACCCACGGTCTGGCCAGATGCGTTGATCCCATACGCGAAGCTGTTCGTCCCGCCCAGTGTCCCCAGGTCGTCGCCTGCGGTCATCGCGGCGTTGGGCGCGGTGCGAAAAGCGTGTGTGCTCGCACCGCCCGTGAGAAGCGAGCGACCGACCACCCGGCCGCTGCCGTTGACCGGACTGTAGGCGTTCAGCGTGCTGCTGTTCGTCCCACCCAACGTCCCCAGATCAAGAATCGTATACGCCGTCGCCATCACGGTCGGCGCATTGGCCAACGTCAGGACCGCAGCAGCGTACATCGCAGCGCGCGAGCGCCGGGCGGAAGCACCGCGGCGCTGTAACGGCGCGAGTGAGGCGGTAGAGCGAGTCATCGACCCTTCCCCTGGTTGAATCGTCAAGACGGGCTTGGCCCCCTCCAAAGGGCCGACATCAGCATATTAGCTCTGGCCACGAGTTCCTACAAGGCAATTCGCATTGCGCTGCGCATCCAGGACCCGCCGCGCGCACCTCCCCCACCACCGAAAAATAAGAAAACGTCCCCCAATTCCAAGCCGAAAACCCAACCTTCCTACAACCGGTGCGCAAACGAGGTCCCAGCCGCGCATCAGCGCGAGTAACAGGGAGGCTCAACATGCGCACCGACAACCCGCTCACGCGCACGCGCGCGCCATCACCAGCCACTGCGCGCCAATACCTGCCAACGCGCCCTCCGCGTACCTCTTCAAAATGTGCAAAACGAACCCACCGCGCCCCAACCTCTTGCCTTCGGGCTGTTGGCTACATGGCTACCAAGCCTCTCTCTCCTCTCGCGCGCCACAGCGCGCCATACCGCGCCACAATTCCATTCCCGATTCGTGCAAAACAAAGCCACCTGTCATTCTGGCAGACGTGCATCAGCGATCCCCCGCGCCCTGCTACAAAACGCTACAACCTGCTACAACTCCGCAAGTCGTTTCCCCGGTTCGACCGCGCCATCAAACCGAGCCGACGAGGATCACCTTTGCACGCACTTCAACTTCTCGCAGCCCAACCCCTCCCCCCCGCTCCCGGCACTCTCGCCCAGCGCCTCCAATGCCTCCTGGGCCTATTCGTCTTCCTCACCTTCGCCTTCCTCCTCGGCCGCTTCCGCGCCCGCCGCGAGGCCGTCCAATCCCCCATCCCCTGGCGCGCCCTCGGCTGGGGCATCGCGCTTCAGTTCATCTTCGCGATCCTCGTCATCAAGATCCCCAACGTTCTCATCGCCATCAACGACGCAATCCAGGCCCTCCTCGATTGCACCCGCGGCGGCGCGCGCATGGTCTTCGGCAACCTCGTCGACAACGTCGTCCCCGTCCAAACCTCGCCCGATCCCGCCTCGCCCGCGGCCCCCAACCAATACGTCCACACCGGCAGCCTCTTCGCCTTTTTCGTCCTCCCCACCATCATTTTTTTCTCCGCGCTCACCGCCATCCTCTACCACGTCGGCATCATGCAATGGGTCGTCCAGGGCCTCGCGTGGATCATGAGCAAATCCATGAAGACCAGCGGCGCGGAAACCCTCTCCGCCGCCGCCAATATCTTCGTCGGGCAGACCGAAGCCCCTCTCATGGTCAAGCCCTTCCTCGCGGCTGCGACCAACTCCGAGATGATGTGCATCATGGTCGCCGGTTTCGCCAACATCGCGTCGGGCGTTCTGGGCCTCTACACGATCTGGCTCGCCCCCTTCATCGCCAATGCCGGCGGACACCTCGCCGCCGCCTGCTTCGTCTCCGCCCCCGCCTCGCTCCTCATCTCCAAGCTACTCGTCCCCGAAACCCAGACGCCCACCACCGCCGGCGGCGTAGAGTTCCGCATCGACCGCATCGACGCCAACCTCCTCGACGCCGCCACGCGCGGCACCACCGAAGGCCTTACCCTCGCCCTCAACGTCGCCGCCATGCTCATCAGCTTCACCGCCCTGATCTTCCTCCTCAACGGCGTCATCGGCTGGGCTGCCCCAAAGCTCGGCCTGCCGATCGCCGACGGCCAACCCTGGACCCTCCAGCGCCTGCTAGGCTATCCCCTCGCCCCCGTGGCATGGCTCACCGGAATCGCCCCGGGCGAATCCCAGAAGGTCGGCTCGCTCCTCGGCATCAAAACCGTCCTGAACGAACTCTTCGCCTACCAGCAGATGAACGAAGCCTTCCTCAAGAATCCCCACTACCTCGCCCCGCGCGACGCCGTCCTCGCCACCTACGCCCTCTGCGGCTTCGCCAACTTCGCCTCCGTCGGAATCCAGATCGGCGGCATCTCGACCCTCGCCCCCCAGCGCCGCCACGACCTCAGCCGCCTCGGTCTCCTCGCCATGCTCGGCGGAGCTCTCGCATCGCACACCACCGCCTGCGTGGTCGGGATGGTCATATGACAACCTCCATGCAAAACCTGGCGCATCGTTCCGCGACGGTGTACCCATCCCCGGCCGATCGTGTAAGATCGGCAACCGTGTCCCGTCGGGTTGTTTCACCGGCCATGGAGTCATGATGCGAACGTTCCTCAAACCGTGCCTCGTCTCCGCCGCCGCCGCGCTGCTCGCCGTCGGCTGCACCTACAACGGCGACCCCGTCTCTCAATCGACGACCAAGCCCGCCGACGCCGCCCTCAAAGATCCCTACGGCAAGTGGACCAACGTCAACCCCGACGTCAGCGGCGGCGGCATCTCCAATCTAAACCGCGACGCCCTCAAGCGCGACACCGACAGTTTTTTCCTGAAATGAGACCAACGATGAAAATCAAAACACTCCTCGTCGCCGCCTCACTCACCGCGCTCGCCGCCGGCTGCCAGATGGGCCGCCGTCACACGCCCGGCGAACAGATCATCATGTCCGCCCCGCGCGGCACGAGCGACACCACCGTCGCCACCGCCCCCACGCCGCCGCCGCCCGCTCCGTCCGACACAGCCGCCGCGCCCGCGCCGACTGTGACCGAGCCCGCGCCCGTCGCCGTCACTCCCGCGCCCGCCACGACACCCGTCTCCACCGCCCCCATCGACCGCACCCCGCCAATGTACGTCGCCGCCGACGCTGACGAAGCCGCCCGCTTCCGCAACTGGCCGCCGGTCGTCAACCAGTACGCCAACGGCGACGTCGTCGCCGGCCCCGCCTACCGCATCACCGCCCCCCCGCCCCGCAGCGACCGCTGGGACGACGTCTACGCCGTCGATCTCTTCGAGACCGCCCTGAGCTTCCCGCAGATCGTTGGCACCCCAATCTGGATGCTCATCACGCCCCCCTGGACCCCCGTCGTCTACCACGGCGAGCAGTACCCGCCCTCCTACACCGTTGATGATCCGCTCCCCTACTACGAAAACGAAAAAGTCCCCGGCATGATCCAGATGAAGCGCGACAAGTAGAATCTTCTCTGATTCATCCTTCATCCTTCAACATTCATCCTTGGGTTCAAATGCCATTTACCCGCGAACAGATCTGCGAACTAACCGCCAAGCGCCTCGCCGCCGCCGCGCCGACCATCTCCTCCATCAAAACCCTCGTCGGCCTCGACGGCTTCGTCGATAACATCATCTCCGTCGTCGATAAGCGCCAGGACCTCGAGCGCTACGACCGCATCAAAACCATCGGCCATCTCGGTCAGAAAATCTCCAACGCCGCCGGACAATCCTCCAACTACGAGCTCGTCGTCACCCAGCAAAAGCTCGGCGGCAACGGCCCGATCATGGCCAACGCGCTGGCGTCCATGGGCCTGGGCGTCATCTACATCGGCAACCTCGGCTACCCGGCAATCCACCCCGTCTTCCAGGAATTCGCCAAGCGCGCCCAGGTCATCTCGATCGCCGAGCCCGGCTACACCGACGCGCTGGAATTCGATGACGGCAAACTCATGCTCGGCAAGCACGAGTCGCTCAAGGACGTCAACTGGGACAACCTGCTGGGCCGCGTCGGCAAGGAAAAACTCAAGACCCTCCTTCACCCCGCGCGCCTGATCGGCATGGTCAATTGGACCATGCTCCCCCACATGACCCGCATCTGGGCCAAGCTGCTCGACGAGGTTATCCCCAACCTTGAGCGCCACGAGCGCAAGCTCTTCATCGACCTCGCCGACCCCGAGAAGCGCACCCACCAGGACATCCTCGACGCCCTGAAGATGCTCACGCGCTTCCAGGACCAGGTGGACGTGATCCTGGGCCTGAACCTCAAGGAATCCCTGGAGGTCGCAGACGTCCTGGGCCTCCCTGGCGCAAAAGACCCCGAAGCCGCGATCGAGGACAACGCCCGCGCGATCCGCGAAAAGCTCAACCTCGAGTGCGTGGTCATTCACCCCAGGCGCGGCGCTGCCGCCGCCACCGAGCTCGACTCCGCCCGCTTCGACGGCCCCTTCGTCAAAGAACCGAAGATCAGCACCGGCGCCGGCGACCACTTCAACGCCGGCTTCTGCGTCGGCCGCGTCCTCGGCTTCAACCTCGCCGAATCCCTCTGCACCGGCGTCGCCACCAGCGGCTACTACGTCCGCAACGCCGAAAGCCCCACCGCGCTGGAGCTAGCCGAGTTCGTCCGCGAACTCCCCCCGCCCCAGTAAAAACAAAAAACCCCGGGGAATTCCCGGGGTCGGATGCGATCCAAGTTCTCTCGCTTCCCGCTTCTCAATTCTCGCTTCTTCCCATCAGTGCAGCAGCTTTTTCGCCGTCGAAGAAGCCGTCGGCTTGTGCGTGAGCGCCGCCAGCGGCTTGTGCGTCGCCACGGCGTTCGACTTGTGCACCAGCGTCGTCGGCTTGTGCGCCGCGGGAATGCTCTTGTTCGCCACGTGCGTGCGATGGATCGCGTGCAGGCGGCCAGCCGTTTTGGTCGTCGTCTTCATCGCCGTCTTCTTGACCGGCAGCGCCGCCGCCTTATGCGCCACAGCCGTCGTCTTTGCCGTCGCGGCCGCCTTGGTCGGCGTCGCCTTCAACGTGGACTTGGTCACCACCGCCTTGGAAGCGGGCGCGGCGGGTTTGCGCTGCGCGAGCCGCGCCAACTGCGGCGCCGCCAGCGTCGGAATCGTCGCCACGCTCAACACCCCGACCCCGACCCAAGCGAAAAACCGTTTGCTCAACATTGTGTGAATCTCCTGCTCGAAAAACGCATCGCGCCCTCCGCGGCCGCAAGCCAATCCTTGGCTCGCGCACCACCGCCGGGGACCATGCCTGCGATAGAAGTCCTTATCGGACGCCCCGTCGCGCAAAGATGAATCAATCCCGATGGGCGTTTCCCCTTGAAGGCTTGGCGATGCGCGTGGTAGTATCCTTCCTGACACGTCCCGCGCGCTCTCTCCAATGCCGTCCGCACCTCTCACCACGGAGGCCGTTTGTTAATTCGCCGACCCATTCACCGCTGTCCTGGCAGGGCTTTTACCCTGGTCGAGCTGCTCGTGGTCATCGGCATCATCGCGCTGCTGATTTCGATCCTCCTCCCCTCGCTTGCCAAAGCGCGAGAGTCGGCCAAGCGCGTGCAGTGCCAGAGCAACCTGCGGCAGCTTGGCTACGCGATGGTCCTCTACTCGAACGCGAACAAGGGGTATGCGCCGTTTACTTCGTGGAACGACGGGACGCAGCTTTTCGCCGAGGACTGGCTTTGGTGGCAGGCGACGCGGGCGGACCGAATTGAAGAATCGTCGCTTCGGCCGTACATCGGGTTTACGAAGGACAAGCTGGATGTTTTCCGGTGTCCGTCGGACGACTTTTCCGCGTCGCGGCCGATCCAGAATTCGGCGGTATGCGGGCCGTACATGTTCAGCTACGTGATGAACTGGTGGATCGCGGGTGGGGGAACCAACGCGGAACTCAAGACAGCGCCCAGCGACGTGAAAATCTGTCACAAGCTTTCGCAGGTGCGGCGGTCGTCGGAGGTGATCCTCATGTACGAGGAAGACCTCTCGACGATCGACGACGGGCAGGGGGTAATCTGGGCACCTGATCGCGGGGCGAACCTGCTGGCGCTGCGGCATGACCTGACCAAGAAGCGGCTCCCGGACGTTGTCAGCGCGGCCAGCCCGTTTCCGAATGGGGATGGGAAGGGGAACGTGCTGTTTGTAGACGCGCACGTGGATTACGTGGAGCGGAAGTTCTGTCATGCGAAGGAGCACGCGGCGCCGAACCTTCCGTGAGGATCTGGGGAGTTGGAGGTGTCGGAAGACGACTACGGGCAACGTCATTACCGTTGCCATGTCACCCGATATGAGGGGATCGACCTGCGCTCGCGGCGTTGCCACATTGGTCGTCGGGGGGTAACAAAGCGGGATATGGCCAAGAAGATCTCGCGTACAAAGGCGAAAGGGAAGGCTCCGGCGAAGCGCAAGGGGCGGGCCGGGGTGACTCCCCGCAGTCGGGGGGCGGCCCAGAAGCTGATGAAGCCGCGCAAGCCAAGTGGGAAGGCGGGGACGGCGCAGGCGCTGCCGCCACGTTCGAACGTGAGGGTGAACGACACTTGGAATCTTGATTCGCTATTCGCATCGGATGCGGAGTGGGAGGCGGCGTTCGAGGCGTGGGCTGCACAGATTCCACAATACATACAGTTCAAGGGTCACCTCGGCGATTCGCCGCAGGTGCTGGCCGAGGCGCTGCAATTCGACGCCGAGATCGATCGCGGCTCGGAGCGGCTGGGCGTCTACGCGTTTCTCAAAACCGCCGAAGATCAAGCCAACTCGGATTACCAGCGCATGAAGGGCCGCTTCCAGCACATGTCGACGCTGGCTTCCGAGGCGTCGTCGTACATGCGTCCGGAGATCATGGCGATCCCGACCGAAATCATGGATCGGATGCTGAACGCTCCGGAGCTGGCGGATTGGCGGCTGGCGCTCGAGCGCACGCTGCGCTTCCGCCCGCACACGCTTTCGGACAAGGAGGAACAACTCCTGGCGATGCAGGGGCAGATGTCCGAGGCGAGCAACCAGATCTTCCGCCAACTGAACGACGCGGACCTGAAGTGGCCGGCGATCAAAAACGAAAAGGGCCAGCGCGTGGAGCTGGGTCATTCCAGCTTTTCCGCCTTCCTCCATTCGCCCAGCCGCGCCATCCGCAAGAGTGCGTTCCACACCTATTACACGCAATACACCGCCCACCAGCACTCGCTAGCCGCCGCCCTGAACGGCTCGGTGCAGCGCGACGTTTACTACGCCAAGGCGCGCAACTATAAGTCCGCGCGCGAAGCCGCGCTCTTCGCCGACAACGTGCCGCTGAGCGTATACGACAACCTGATCGAATCGGTGCACGCGAATCTTCCCGCGCTCTACCGCTACTACGACCTGCGCAAGCGCGCGATGAAGCTTAAGGACATCCACCAGTACGACACGTACGTGCCAATCCTGTCGAACCTCGAAAAGAAGCACACCTGGGACCAGGCCGTCAAGGTGGTGATCGATGCGCTGCAGCCGCTAGGTGACGAATACTGCCGCACGCTGCACGCCGGCCTGACCGTCCAGCGCTGGAGCGACCGCTATCCGAACGCTGGTAAGCAATCGGGCGCCTTTTCCTACGGCACGTTCGACGGCGCGCCGTACCTGATGATGAACTTCCAGCCAACCGTGCTGGATCACGTCTTCACGCTAGCGCACGAAGCGGGCCACTCGATGCATTCGTGGTACAGCGCCCGCAACCAGCCGTTCCAGTATTACGGCTACACGATCTTCGTCGCCGAGGTCGCCAGCACGTTCAACGAGATGCTCCTGGCCGAGCACCTCATGCGCAAGGCGAAGACGAAACAGGAGCGCGCCTACCTGATCAACCGCCAACTCGACGGCATCCGCGGCACGATCCTCCGCCAGACGATGTTCGCCGAGTTTGAACGCATCACGCACACGCTGGTGGAAGGGGGCGAGCCGCTGACGGTGGACGCGCTGCGCAAGGAATACCGCAAGCTCCTCGATCTTTATTTTGGCCCGGACTTCGCGATCGACCCTGAGTTGGAACTGGAATGCCTGCGCATCCCGCACTTCTACCGCGCGTTTTACGTATACAAATACGCGACCGGCCTTAGCGCCGCCATCGCCCTGAGCCAGCGCGTCTTAAACGGCACCAACGGCGAGCTCGACGCCTACCTGAACTTCCTGAAAGGCGGCTGCTCGAAGTGGCCGCTCGACCTGCTGCGCGACGCGGGCGTGGACATGGAAAGCCCCGAGCCGGTGAACACGGCGCTGGCGTATTTTGATCGGCTGGTGACGGAGTTGGATGAGTTGCTGTAAGTCGTCATGCAAACCGTCATCCTGAGGGAGTTTTGACGACCGAAGGATCTGCGCGGAAGTAGCAGCCATTCTACTGCCGGCCAGGTCCTTCGGAGTACCTCAGGATGACCCTCTATAAATCCGGACCGTTCAATCCTTCACGAATTTCTGCACCCGCTTCCCATCAATCTCGGTCACGTAAATCGCCCCGTCAGCGCCGACGGCGATGCCGTGCGGCAGGAAGAAGCTTCCCGCCTCCGGGCCGCGCTTGCCCCAGGTTTCCAGGACCTTTCCCTCCGCCGTCATCCGCAGCGCGCGATTGGCCCGGCCGTCGGCGACGAACAACTCATCGGTTTTCGTCAGGAACAATCCGAATGGCGCGAAGCCGCCGAACTGCCGCTGGAATTTCCCCTGCTGGTCGAACACCTGCACGCGATCGTTCTCGCGGTCGGCGACGTAGAGCTGACCTTTCGAATCGATTCGCACCGCGTGCGGCAGGTTGAATTCCCCTTCGCCCTTTCCCTTCTTCCCCCAGGCCATGAGGTATTTGCCGTCCTTATCGAACTTCACCACGCGCGAGTTGCCATAGCCGTCGGAGACGAAGAAATCGCCATTGTCAGCGATCGCGACGTCGGTCGGTTTGTTGAAGTGCTTGTCATCCTCGCCGCTTACGCCGCGCTCGCCCAGCGTCATCAGCACCTTCCCATCGTGATTCATTTTGATCACGATGTGGTCGGCGTTGTCGGTCGTCCAGAGGTTGTTGTGGGCGTCGATCCGCAGGCCGTGCGCGGACTTGAACAACCCCTTGCCGAACGAGCGCACAAACTTGCCCGACGGCTCGAACACCAGGATGGGATCGGCGTTGCCCACGCCGCGATGGAAGATGAAGACGTCCCCTTTCGAATCGATCGCCACGCCCGATACGCCCATCAACCGCACGCCGCCCGGCAACTGCGGGAAATCCGGCGTAACGCGATAATCCCCTCGCGCGTCTATCGCGAAAAACGCAAAGATGCACAACACCCCAATCGACGTCCGGCTGATCCATTTCATAGCGGCCATCTCCAAGCCGCATCATACCGCGGATAACCTCAACCGTAGTGCCACCGCACGAGCATCGCGACCGCGATTGCCGCCAGCACCGACAGACCGATCAACACCCACGGGAGCAGCGCCATCCCGACGCACCCCATGCCCACCCCGGCCATCGTGCCGGCGGTCCCGGCCCGCTCGCGCGCCTCGCGGCTGCGGGCGTCATCCTGCCGCGTGGATTCGAGACTCGGGTTCACGCGCTCTTGCGTCGGCCGCGGGTGGCCAGTGTCGGATGGGTCGGGCATCGGGTCGTCTCCACGCGAAAGGGATTTCGGCTGGGTTTGTTGTATCGCGCCGATCGGAGCAGGTGAACGATAAAACCCGGTTGAAAGCGACTCCTGGGGAATCTGAGATTTCATCGGCCTCTGCCGGTGCTTTTCCCATTCCCTCCCGTTATCGCGACCGCTTAGGTTTCCGATATGACAACCACGACCCTGACCCCTCGCGCCGGCGCGCGCGTCGAATTTCAGCCGCTCCCGTCCGACGTCGCCTACCTGACGACAGTGCTCGTCAACGTCGCGTTCGTCGGCAAGCCGGACCCGCACTCGATCCTAGCCGATTGGGTGCTGGTCGACGCTGGCATTCCAATGCACGCGGAGCGCATCACATCCTTCGCGCTCGAGCGATTCGGGCCGGTGCCGCCGCGCGCGATCCTGCTGACGCACGGGCATTTCGACCACGTCGGCTCACTGCACGCGCTGCTCCGGCGCTGGCCGGAGACGCCGGTCTACGCGCACCGCCTCGAGCTGCCCTACCTGACTGGCCGCTCGTCGTATCCGCCGCCCGATCCAACGGTGGGCGGCGGAATGATGGCCCGGACGTCGCCGCTCTTCCCGCGCCACCCATACGATTTCCGCCCGAACATCATGCCGCTCTCGCCGGACGGCGTGGTGCCGTTCCTGCCCGACTGGCGGTGGATTCATACGCCCGGCCATTCGCCGGGGCACGTGTCGTTCCTCCGCGAGTCCGACGGCATGCTCCTCGCGGGCGACGCGTTCGTCACGCAGAAGCAGGAGTCGCTCACCGGCGCGCTCACGCATCGTTACGTTGTGCACGGCCCGCCAACGTATTTCACGCCCGACTGGATCTCAGCCAAGAGCAGCGTCCGCGAACTGGCCCGGCTTAAACCGCGCTACGCGATCACCGGGCATGGCCTGCCCGTCGCCAATCCGCGCCTCGCGCACGACCTGCACCTGCTCGCTACGCGATTCGATGAAATCGCGGTCCCGCCCGACGGGCGCTATGTGCGCCAGCCCGCCCGGGCCGACGAGACGGGCACGATTTACGTCCCGCCGCCGGTGCCGAACCCGGGACCCAAGATCATCGGCGCCCTGGCGCTCGCGGCCGCGGGCGTCGCCATTGCCCGCGCCTACCGCCGGCGTGGTCACCTCCGGTGACCCAGGTCCCTTGACCCACGTCCGGCGTGAGACACAAACCCTCGTCCCCGCTAACATGGCCGCCTCACTGCAACCAGGAGCACCATGGCCACGCCGTCCTCATCCGCACAATCGCATCACACCAATCGCCTCGCCCACACCACCAGCCCCTACCTCCTGCAGCACGCCCACAACCCCGTCGATTGGTATCCGTGGGGCGCCGAAGCCATCGAAGCGTCGCGCACCCAGAACAAACCGATCTTCCTCTCGGTCGGCTATTCGACCTGCTACTGGTGCCACGTGATGGAACGCCAGAGCTTTGAGAATGAGGCCATCGCCGCCGAGATGAACGACAAGTTTATCTGCATCAAGGTCGATCGCGAAGAACGCCCCGACGTCGATCAGCTTTACATGACCGCCGTGCAGATCCTCACCCGGCAGGGGGGGTGGCCCATGAGCGTCTTCCTCACGCCCGCGCTCAAGCCGTTCTTCGGCGGCACCTATTTTCCACCCGATGACGGTCACGGCCGGCCCGGTTTCCCCCGCGTGCTCAACAGCATCTCCGCGGCGTATCACACCAAGCGCGACCAGGTCGAGCGCAGCGCTGACGAGATCGTCCGCATGCTGCAGAAGGTCGCCGAGCCGCGCCAGCCGCGCGAGCCCTTGCAGGTGGACATGACGTGGGTCGAATCGCTCATAGAGCGCTCGACGGCCGAGTACGAGCAATGCTACGGCGGCTTCGGCGGCGCTCCCAAATTCCCGCGGCAGACGCTTCTTGAAATGCTCCTCGCCTACACCGGCATGCCCGGCGCGACCGAAGACGCCGAGGGGATTCGCGCCCAGGTGCTCTATACGCTGGATTACATGGCCGAAGGCGGCATCCGCGACCAGCTCGGCGGCGCCTTCCATCGCTACTCGACCGATGAGAAATGGCTCGTGCCCCACTTCGAGATCATGCTTTACGACAACGCGATGCTCGCGGTCGTATACGTCGAAGCCTGGCGGCAAACCAAGAACCCGAACTATGCCAAGGTCGCCCGCGCCATCTGCGACTTTGTCCTGCGCGAGATGACGGGACCGCAAGGCGCCTTCTACACTGCATTCGACGCCGAGGTCGATGCGCAGGAAGGCCTTACCTACCTCTGGACGCCCGACGAAGTGGAAGGCGTCCTGGCCGAGTTCCCGAAGGAGGAGATCGAGCTTTTCTCGCGCGTCTACGGCCTTGCCGCCGGCCCCAATTTCGCCGACCCGCACCACGGCACCGGCCAGCCCGACAAGAACATCCTCTTCCTCCCCACGCCGCTCGCGAACATCGCCAAGCCCTTGAACCTGACCGAAGAACAGCTCGACGCCCGCCTAGAGCCGATGCGGCAGGCCCTCTACACCGCCCGGCGGAAGCGCAAGCAACCGCTCCTCGACACCAAGATCCTAACAAGCTGGAACGCCCTGATGATCCGCGCCTTCGCCGTCGCCGGCCAAGCGTTGGACGAACCGCGCTACACCGCCGCCGCGATCAAGGCCGCGCAATTCCTCCTCGACCACCACAGTGCCGCCGACGGCGCGCTCATTCGCACCTCGCGCCCTGACGTCATTTTGCAATCCGAAATCGGCAATCGGCAATCCACCATCCCCGGCTTCCTCGACGACTACGCCTTCCTCACCCGCGCCCTCCTCGCCCTCCACCGCGCCACCGGCGACGCTGAGTGGCGCCGCCACGCCCTGCGCGTCGCCGAGACGATGAACGACAACTTCCGCGACCGCGAACTCGGCGGCTTCTTCTTCACCGCCGCCGACGCGACGGATCTCATCGTCCGCCAGAAGAGCGCAACCGATTCGCCGCTCCCAAGCGGCAACGCGGTCGCGGCGCTGGCGCTGATCGAGCTGGGCGCAGCGGACACGGCGCGGCAGGTGCTGGCCGTCTTCGCCCAATCACTTGAGGATCAGGCCGAGGGGATGTCCTCGATGGTGCAGGCGGCGCTGGAATATCTGAAGACCAACGAGCCGTTCACCGTGGCCACCGACGAACAGGCGGGCGATCAACAGGGTGAGCGGCCGCCCACCCCCGACCAACTCGCCAGGGCGGCCGTCGAGCTCTCTGTCGATTGGGAATCGCCCACCGAGTTGCGCCTCCAAGTGAAAGTCCTCGACACGTTCCACCTGAACGCCAACCGCGCCGCCCAGGGAATGATCCCGACCACGCTCGCCCTGATCGGCCCCCGCGCCGCCCCCATCGCGGCGACGATCGATTATCCGCCCGGCGAAGAACGCCGCTTCGCCTTCGCCGACGAGCCGATCCGCGTTTACGACGGCACCGTCACGCTAGTCGCACGCCTTGAGCAACCCCTCCCCCCCGGCGCAACGCTGCGCGCCGCCCTGACCTACCAGGCCTGTACCGACGACGCCTGCCTCTCCGCAACAACGCAGGCAATCGACGTGAAGACGCGATGATCAATCCAGCCGAACTTTTGCCGGCGCACCGCTGATCGCAGCCGGCGCGTCCAGATCGTCCGGCGCATCCGGCGATTGCAGGTACGGCTCCCGATCAAACGCCAGCGGCGCAGCGGGCGGCGCGATGTCCACCACAATGTCGCGCGTGAAAGGCGCCAACATCGGCAGCGCCGCAGTCCCCTCCACGTTATTCACCGGCGCGGTCACGATCGCCACCGCCGGTGACGTGCCGGGATTAGCCGACGCCTGCGCATATTTCCGCGGCGTCACCAGCAGGTTGGGAATCCGCGGCGCTAAAGCCGGCGCAGGCGTCACCAGAATGCGCGGGCCCAGCGCAAATTGCGGCAGCGCTGGGGGCGGCAGCGCGGCGTGGGCGGATGGCAATGGCGGCTTCTCGGCGGGCGCCTCGGGCGCATTCACCGCCGCGCCCAGGGCGGCCGTGACCGCTCCAAGAAACGCAATCGCCAACGTATATCGGTAGATGCGTCTTCGCATCACTTGATCTCCCCCAGTTGCTTCCGCGCCGCCGCCGCCCACTGGCTGCTCGGATAGTCCTTCACCGCTCGCTCCAGCAGCCGCTTCGCATCAGCCGGTTTATTCAGTAGCACCAGCGCCGTCGCCGCCTCGCAAAGCGCTGCCGGGCTCAAGTCCGGATCGTCGTACGCATAAGCCACCGTCAGCAGTGGACCCATCGCCTCCGCCGGCTGATTCTGCCGCAACCGCAATCGGCCGACCTGCAGGTTCGCCTTCGCCCCAAGCTGTCCGCCAGTCCGCGTCGCCACTTCGCCATACGCCGCCAGCGCCTTCGCCGGGTCCTGCAAGTTCTCGTTCACCCAGCCGTAAGTGAACTTCGCCTCGTAGGTCATCGCGCTCCCGGGGAAGCGCCCGAACCACACATCCAGCGTTTGCTTCGCTTCCTTCCACTGGCCCAGTTGCCCTTGCGCATCCGCCATTCGCAGCAGCGCATGATCGCTGACGCCAGGGATGCGCCCCGCCGCCTTGGGCATGTCCAGGAACGGCCGCGCCTGCTCGATCGCCCCCGCCCAATCCTTCTGTTGATACGCCGCCTCGGTTGCCAGCACGCGCGCGTAACTGCCGTACACGTTCCGCTGCGCCACCAACACCTCGCCCGCCACCGCGCCCGCAGCCTTGGCATCCCCACGCGCCAGGTAGAGCGTGCCAAGACGAATCTTAAGCCGCTCCGCCAGGTCCGCCGTCGAATCCTTCGCGATCGCATCCTTCAGCAGCGTGATCGCCGCATCCGCCTCGTCACGCTGGCTGTAAAGCTCAGCCAATTCCAATCGTGATTCATCCACCAGCGGAGATTCACCCGCCGCCTCGATCACCGCCTTGAACTTCTCCCGCGCCAACTTCTCGCCCGGCTGCAGCGCGATATCCTTCAGCGCTATCTCCGGCGCACGCACGCCCTGCGGCGGCTGCCCGGGCATTTCCTGCGCCAGCCGCTCGGAAAGCTTCCGCACCGCCTCCGCCTGCATCAGTCGCCGCGCGATCTCCACCTCGACTTCGCCCACGCTCTTCCAGCACCACGCCGCGTCAAAATTCATCTTCTGCGGCAGATCAGTCTCCTCCCCCTTGGCCGCAACCGCATCGGCCTGCTTCCCCATCTGTTCCGCCGCCACGCGCAGCTTCTTCGCCGCCTCAGTCAACGACGCGAGCAATTCCTGCTGCGTTTCCGGCTTGTTCGCCACCGCCAGCGCCCGCCGCATTCCTTCCAACTCCGCCAGCGCTGGGTCCGTCTGGCACTGCGCAATTCGCCAGACCGCCTCCGCCGCCTCGGGCCGCTTCGGAAAATTCTTCGCGATGTTCTGGAACAGCTCGCGCGCCGGCTCGTACTTCCCGCTCTCCTTGTAAGAAAGCGCCAAGCTGTACTGCAGCGCCGGCACCCAGTCGGCGCGCTGCGGGTCCTTAAGCAGTTCCGCCTCACGCTGCCCGCGCAATTCGGTCAGCAGCCGGATCGCCTCCTCCGGATGCCGCCGCGTCCGCTGCGCATCCGCAAGGTGAATCAGCGCCAGCGGCGCGATCGCCGTCTTGTCCAGTGGCGCAACCTGAAACTTCGACAGTTCCAGCACCGCCGGCGCGCCGTTAAATGCAGCCAGGATCTTCGCGTTCTCCAGCAGCGCCACCGGATAAAGCGGATGATCCGGAAACTGCTGCAAGACCTGCCCATACGCCCGCCGCGCCTTCGCCAGCGTCCGCCGCTTCTCCAGCGGATCAGCCAGCAAATACGAAAGCTTG
>JAQGHM010000379.1 GCA_028291615.1 Phycisphaerales bacterium
AGACCGCGCCATTGAAGAACAGGTATTGGCCGAGCAGGAAAAAAAAGTCTGTCCACCAATGTGGGCGGAAGAATCGTTGTCCGTTGGCGGCCGGATGCGCCATTTCGAGCGGTCTAAAAATCAAGAAGAGCAGCAGGAAGCTGATGCCCGCGTTGAGAATGCCCGTTGCAAGGCTCACAACAACCTCCCTTAGGAATTACGCCTGCGCTGCGTGGAAAATTCCGCAGCTACGGCCGTGTACTCGGGCGGCTTGCCGGCAAAGTGCTGGCCGCATCCGCGTCGTCTGACTGACCCTGTCGCTGTCGAATATCAAAATGCGCACGCTTGGTGCTGGGCAATATGACACTGATTCCCAGCGCGATGAAAGCCCCGCCGAGAACGATCGCCCAGATGATCGATCCAACCTTAAATGCCCGCGGCCGATCATTCATGGCTTTCCATTTAGACGCTACCGCCCCACAGCCTTCTCAATCTCCTCATACGCCACCACCCCCTCAGCCACCAACTGATACCCCGTTTGCTGCAGCTTCTCAAACTTCGTGTTCGCCAGGGCCTTTTCCACTTCCTGCATCGTCGGACTCTTGACGATCACCTCGCGCAGCGCGTCATTACTGCGCAACAATTCGAAGAACGCCCGCCGTCCCGAGAAGCCGGTCGAGAGACACCGCGGGCAGCCGCTGGGGACGTAAATCTTACTCACGCCCTGCCCGCCGTTCGGAAGCCGGCCGAGCTGCTCGGCCGTCGGCCGCACGGCTTTCTTGCAGTACGGGCAAAGTTGCCGCACAAGCCGCTGCGCCAGCACCAGGTGCAACCCCTGCGCGATCAGGTACGGCTCAACGCCAAGGTCGAGCAGACGGAAGATCGTGCCGACCGTGCTGGTCGTGTGCACGGTTGAGAAGACCATGTGCCCCGTGATCGCAGCCTGCATCGCGATGCGAGCCGTCTCCGGATCGCGAATCTCTCCGACCATGATGGAGTCCGGATCCTGCCGCAAAACCGACCGCAACAGCGCCGAAAAACTCTTCCCCTCCGACTCATCCACCGGCAGTTGCGTCACGCCTTCGATCTGAATCTCTACCGGATCTTCGATCGTCACGAAATTCTTCCGCGCCGTGTCGGATGATCGGATCAGTGAATAAAGCGTCGTCGTTTTGCCCGAGCCCGTCGGCCCGCAGACCAGCACCATTCCCTGGTCCTGCGGGATCGTCGCCGCCACTTCCTGGTACATCCATTCAGGCAGGTTCAGGTCGCGGATTTTGGCCGGCGACAGCGCGCTGTCCTGCACGCGAATGACCAGCTTCTGCCCGAATACGCTGGGCGCGAAGCTGAGGCGGTAATCGATCTTGCGCCCCGGCACCTTGGCGGCGAAGTGCCCCTCCTGCACGATCGACTTCTGCGTCACGTCGATGTCCGAGATGATCTTCACCAGCGCGTTGAGCTTCACGCCCACCTCGTTGGGCAGCCGCACCACGTCCACCATCGAGCCATCGATGCGCACACGCATCTGGTAAAATTCCCCCTTCGGCTCCATGTGGATGTCCGTCGCGCGCGAGCGCGTGACGATCAGCAGCAACAGGCGGAGCAGATCCACCGCCTCCTGCCGCGGCCGCTTCTTGTCGGGCTTCGCCGCCGGATGCACCACCACGCCCCGCGCGTTGATCGTCGCGATGTCGTACTCGCCAAACGGCTTGTTCGGCAGCGACTCCGCCAGCTCGCGCAACGTCGCCAGCCACGTGTCATCCGAAGTCTGATTCACCGAGATCGACGGGCCGCTGTCCACCACTTCGTCGTCGGACATATCGAGGTGAAGCGGCGCGTCGTCATCAAATGGCGATTCGTCGTCGGCCGTCACCTCGACCAGGTCGTCTTCGCTCAACTCATCGGCGTCGTCGATGATCTCGTCCTCGGAGATTTCCTCCACGTCGCCCAGCGCCTCGATGTCTTCCAGTTCCGCGTCTTCGATGACCTCGTCGTCGTCCAGGACGCCTTCAGGCGGCGTCGCGTTCGTCGATTGATTGCCCGCCGGCGCAACCAGCACGATGCGCGTCCCGCCGATCGTCA
Organism: Phycisphaerales bacterium; assembly: GCA_028291615.1. Classification (GTDB taxonomy): domain Bacteria; phylum Planctomycetota; class Phycisphaerae; order Tepidisphaerales; family Tepidisphaeraceae; genus RYN-433. The sequence continues at coordinate 2,062 of JAQGHM010000379.1, forward strand.
CGATGTCCCCCGGCAGGATGCGCGACGATTCGACCACCATCCCGTTCAATCGCGTTCCATTGGACGAATTAAGGTCGCGCAATCGCCAGCCGTTGCCGTTGCGCTCGATCACGCAGTGCCGTCGGCTGGAGGCGGGGTCTGAGATGACCACCAGGTTTTCCGGATGGCGGCCGATGGTCATCGGCTTGTCCCCAACGGGGACCTGCCGCCGTCCGTCGGGGGTATGAACTTCAAGGTACGTCTTGGTGGTCGGCATCGCAGGCGTGATTTTCGGGTTCATAGCCATCAGGGTCAAGCCAGTGTGAAACGTGGAAGGGAATTGGAAGATGGAAGAGGGCGCACAAACCTTCTTCTCCATCCTCTATCCTCCATCCTCCATCTACGTTTTATTATTTCTCAGGTTTTACCGGCTCGATCACCGCGGGAGGCGCCTGAATCGGCTGCGCCTGGGCACGCGCGCTGAACAACATGAGCGGAAAGGCCAGGAGATTCCCCGTATCGCCCTGAAACGTCCCGGTCATCGTCGCATTCTTGCCGTCGGCGGCGCAATCGATCGACTGCACGAACTCCGCCATCGGCTTGAGCATCGGCATCTGCTGCACGACCTGTGCAAGCCCCGTCTTCGCCTCATTTACGCCCTGGTTCACCTGATCGACCGCTGATTTCACCGCCGCCGCGTCCTTGCCCGCGCCCGCGATCCGAAGCGAAAGCTTATCTTTCTCTTGCCGGCCCAGCAGCGTGATCGTATCGAACGGCTGAATCACCGGCGCACCACGATAGCTGTCACTCACCTTACAAACCGCCCAGAGTCGCGCGCTGTCATTTAATGACGCGATAAACGGAGCAAACTCCTTCTGTGCCAGCACCGGATGCGGCGCAGGTTCCTTCGTCCCCACCGCCGCCGCCGCCTCGAGGATCTGCTTCACCGGCAACTTCTCCGGCGTCGCACCGGTCACAAACAGCGCCCGGTCGTCGCCAGGGAAGGCAAACGCCATGTGCTGATCCGGAGTAAGCACCGTTGCGCCCGCAACCGTACTAACCGGCATGCCGCCCATATTTCGGATAAACGCCGAAACCGCCGCCGAATCATATTTCCCGCGCACGATCGCGGCGAAGTACCCATCATTCGGTCCGATGGTGTCGCAGACGCCGAACGTGACCGATTCAATCCGAACGTTCCCGATCTGATCTACGATCGTGATCACCTGCGTGTTCATCTGTTCCAGCACCGCCTTGCGATCCTCCCCCGGCTGGGGTGGCACCGTCTTCACCGCCTCATCGACCGACGCGATCTTCGCGCTCGCCAATGACAACTGCCCCACCACGCCGCAGTCCGCCGGAAGGAGCGACAGATCCGCCTTCAGCAACCCCGCCGCCGCGCCCCGCCCCAGCGGCGCTTTTCCTTCGATCTGCGCAATCGCCCGGGCCGCGTAATCCGCGACGAACATCTCCTTCGACGCCAGCAGCGGCTTCAGGATCGGCAACGCCTCCGCCTTCTTCATCTCCCCCAGCGTCCGGATCGCCATCAACCGCCGCACGCCGTTCGCCTTCGAATTCAGCCGGATCTGCTGGATCAGATTCCTCGCGCGGTTGGAGATTTCCGCATCGGGATCGTCCGCTGCCTTTTCCAGCCCCGGAAGCGCCGCCGCGCCCTGAGCGACGATCTTGCGAGCGGCCTCTTCCCGCTGCGGATAATCACCATTCCCAAGCGTCTTGATCAGCTCCGAAACATCCGCCCCCGCCTGCGTCTTGAGCTCGCCGGCGAGTTGTTCCACCGAAACGGTCGCCCCCTTTGCCTTCCAATAAGCATCGCTGGAGACGAAGTCGAGCAGATCGTTCGCCCCCCCCGACAACAGCGCGAAGAGAATCGAGAAAATGCTGAAACTGCCTACCGCCATGATCGCTCCCGATAAAGGTTGTTCCCCGCCGACCCGCGCTGCCTGGGAACTGGAATGTTTGCGGATGATAAGTTACCGCCCGCGACGACGCCAGTGAATATTCCCGATGAGTTTATAAGCCAGCGGCCGAGGTCACTGGTATCCGCCCCCGCCCTCGACTACGCTCAAAGCTCGGACACTAGAGACACTAAACATGACGAGGAAACCCACGTGAAAACAGTCGGCGTCGCCATGATCGGTTGCGGCGGAATCGCATTGCAGAACCACCTCCCCGGCTTCGCGCTCTGCCCACAAGCCAAGGTCGTCGCCCTCTGCGACACCAACCCCGCCGTCCTCGAACGCGCCAAATCCCAGACCGGAATCACCGCCGCCTTCACCGATTGGCACGACGTCTTAAAACACTCCGGCGTCGACGCCGTCGTCATCGCCACCCCGAATTTTACCCACGCCCCCATCGCCCTCGCCGCAATCGCCGCGCACAAACACGTCATGTGCGAGAAGCCCATCGCGATGAACCTCGAAGAAGCCAAAGCCATGCTCGCCGCCGCCGAGGCCGCGGGTATCCGCCACATGACCGCCTTCACCTACCGCTTCGTCCCCGCCATGCGCTACATGGCCCACCTGATCAAGACCGGCTTCATTGGCCAGCCTTATCACTTCCGCGCCCAGCGTTTCCAGGATTGGGGCGACCGCAATCTCGGATGGCGGCAGGTCAAAAAACTCGCCGCCACCGGCGAGCTCGGCGACATGCTCTCCCACCGCATCGACTTCGCCCACCTCCTGATCGGCCCCATGGCGCGCCTGGTCGCCCGCCTGAAGAACTTCGTCCCCATCCGCGGCGGACAACCCTCAGACCTCGACGATTGGGTCGCCATCCTCGCCGACTTCAAAAACGGCGCAACCGGCGTGCTCGAATCGAGCAAGCTTGCCACCGGCCGCGGCGAAGGGGGCAAATCACCCGACGTCTGCGAAGTCAACGGCTCCGAAGGCACCCTGATCTACACGCTTACCCGCCCCAACGAAATCCAGGTCGGCAAAAAGGGCGGAGCCGGCCTCGAGATGCAGGCCGTCCCTGAAGAATTCCTGAAAATCCCCGGCTCCCCGCGCGACGTCCACAGCGGCGACCCCGTCATCGCCTTCCGCTGGGACCAGGATTTCGAATTTATCGATGCGATCGTGAATAACCGCCCCGCCACCCCCAGCTTTGCCGACGGCGCTCGCTGCCAGGCCGTCATGACCGCCGCGCTCGAATCCGACGAGAAATCCAAATGGGTCGAAGTCCCCGCCATTTGAAGTGAGACAAACATGTCAAAAATAGCAGTAGTAACCGGAGCATCGTCAGGCGTGGGCCGCGCCACCGCCATCGCCCTCGCCACCGATGGCTGGGACGTCACCCTGATCGCCCGCCGCCAAGCCGCCCTGGCCAAAACGGTAGAGATGGCCCCCGCCGAAGTCCGCTCGCGCATGCACCTCGCCCCCGGCGACATCGTCGATAGACCCGCCATCGACGCGATCGCCAAATCGGTCCTGTCAATGCACGGCCGCATCGACGCCCTCGTCAACGCCGCCGGCACCAATATCCCCGAGCGCTCGCTTGAAAAATGGACCGAAGCGCGCTTCCGCGAGGTCTTCGACGTCAACCTCGCCGGCGCTCTTAACACGATCATGGCGTTCCTCCCCGCCATGCGAAGCCAGCAGGGGGGCACGATCGTCAACATCAACTCCATCGCCGGCCAAAACGCCTCCGTCCTCTCCGGCGCAGCCTACGTCATGTCCAAGTTCGCCCTCGCCGGCCTCACCCAATCGATCAACGCCGAAGAAGCCAAAAACAACATCCGCGCCACCAGCATATTCCCCGGCGACATCAACACCGAAATCCTCGAAAAACGCCCCACGCCCCCACCCCCCGAAGCCCGAGCAAAAATGCTCCAGCCGCAAGACATCGCCGAATGCGTAATGCTCGCGATCAACCTCCCCCCCCGCGCCGTCGTGGAAGAACTGCGCATCGTCCCGCGCTGACTCCGCGTTTACGCCGCCGCCAAGATGCGCCATAATCCATCTCGATGGCCCAACTCGCCTACGCTTCTCCGCCGCTCCCTGCGCTCGCGCTCCCCAAGCCGCGCAACAACCCCCTCGCCCTTTGCATCGCCATCGCCATCTTCGCCGCTATGTCCCTCTGGATGGCCGTTGCTTCCAAGGGTTTTCTCGAGGCCGACGCCTGCACCCACTACATGTTCGCCCGCCACGCGATCGACGAACCTGCCTATCTGATCAACGTCTGGGGCCGCCCACTCTGCACCTGCACCTACGTGCTCCCCGCCGCCCTCGGTGGCGTGCTCGGCGTCCGCATGATGAGCCTCGCCCTCGCCATCGCAATGGGCCTCATCACCTATCGCATCGCGCAAAAACAGAACTACCGCCTCCCCGCACTCGCCCCCATCCTCCTCTTCGCCCAACCGCTCTTCTACGTCCACTCCTTCAGCGAACTCACCGAAATCCCTTTCGCCTTCGTAGCCACCCTCGCCTTCTGGGCCTATCAATCCAAAAACTTCCTCGCGATGACGATCCTCGTCGCCATCACCCCCAGCGGCCGCCCCGAAGGCTTCTTCCTCATCGCCCTCGCCGCGCTCGCCCTGATCGCCCACCGCCGCTGGTACTACCTCTTCATCCTCCCCATTCCGCTCCTGCTCTGGAGCTATCTCGGCTGGCTGACCTGGGGCACGCCCGAGGAGATGCATTGGTACCGCTGGCTCCAGGTCAACTGGCCGTATGCCGCAAAGAGCGCTTACGGCTCGGGCGAATGGTACCACTTCATCCTGCAACTCCCCGTGCTCCTGTCGCCGCTCATGTTCCCCGCCCTCCCGATCGGCATTGTCCTCTCGCTGCGCGCCAGCCTCCGCAAGACACACGGCACGATCGCCTTCTTCACCGACCACACCGCCCGCTGCCAATTCCTCATCGCCTTCATCCCCCTCACCATCCTCTTCGTCCACAGCGTCCTCTGGGCCACCGGCCGAATGGCCAGCAACGGCGAGCTCCGCTACCTCCTCTGCGTCGCCCCGCTCTGGGCCCTGCTCTGCGCCCAGGGCTACGAATGGGTTTGGGATCGCTTCCGCCTCCCCGCCCCGTTCCTCATCGCCGCCCTCGCCGCCACCACCCCGATTTACGCCAACCGCTACTATCAGGTCGTCCCCTTCAAGGTCTACAACGAGGATCTCCTGGGCCGCGCCGTCGCCGACTGGTACCGCAAAACCCCCAACCTCCGCGCCGATTACCCCCGCGTCATGGCCTCCCTCCCCGCCATCTACTTCGCCCTGGACGTCAGCCAGAGCAACCCCAGGGACGGCGAAACCTGGGGTCGCAAAAACGTAGCGAATAAAGACCCCGGCGTCATTCTCATGTGGGACATCAATGCCCTCACCAACGCCAGCGCCGACATGATCGTCAAGAAGGAAGAAATCGACGCCGCCGGCTGGATCTGGATCGGCAACATCATCTACCAGGACAAGTGGTGCATGATCTACCTGAGCCCCAAAACCGCGTCCGGCGCACCCGCCGACCCTGCGCGTTATCCCGTCCCTTGGGACGTCTCTCCAGATTGACATTGGAGATCCGCTCCCCCGCCGCTTGCGGCTTCGCACTGTGGATAGCTCAAAACCCTTGTAAAACCAATCCTCGCGTTGCCACCCGCCCCACCCCCCGGTAACATTCCAAGGCTCGACACGCCGATGAGCCACCTCGCCCAAACCAACCCGCCCATCGCCGCCGCTCCCGCGCCGCCGCTCCCCGACACCCTCCGCGCCGCCTTCGCGCCCGTCCCCGACGTCACCGCCGCCCAAACGTACACCCGCACCCTCGCCCACAGCCACTACGAAAACTTCTCCGTCGTCTCCTTCCTTCTCCCCAAGCATCTCCGCCAGGATTTCTGCAACGTCTACGCCTTCTGCCGCATCGCCGATGACCTCGCGGACGAAGTTCCCGACCGGGCCCTCGCCGCCGAGTACCTCGCCCGCTTCCGCGAGCAGCTCCACGCCTGCTACGAAGGCCAAGCCGACACCGCCGTCTTCGTCGCACTCCGCGGCACCATCACCCGCCACGACATCCCCATCCAACCCTTCCTCGACCTCATTGACGCCTTCGAACAAGACCAGCGCATCGACCGCTACGACACCTTTGAGCAACTCGTCGATTACTGCCGCCGCAGCGCTGACCCCGTCGGCCGCCTCGTCCTCTACCTCTGCGGCTACCGCGACCCCGAGCGCCAACAACTCTCCGACCGCACCTGCACCGCTCTCCAACTCGCCAACTTCTGGCAGGATGTCGCGCGCGACCTCGCCGACCGCAACCGCATCTACATCCCGCGCGAATCGATGTCCCGCTTCAACGTCACCGAAGAACAAATCACCGCCGGCCGCTGCGACGAAAACTTTCGCAACCTCATGCGCTTCGAAGTCGATCGCACCCGCGCCCTCTTCGACGAAGGCGCAAAACTCCTCCCCCTCCTCGCCCCTGCCGTCCGCCGCCAGATCTCCCTCTTCGAACAGGGCGGTCGCGCCATCCTCCGCGCCATCGAACGACAGAATTACGACACCCTCTCCCACCGCCCCTCCCTCTCCGCAATGCAAAAAGGCCGACTCATGCTCAAGGCCGTCGGCGTAGCCGTCATGCAAAAGCTCGCCCCACAATCCCAGCAGGGGGGCCGCTGACATGACCACGCAATCGCCCCCTCAATCTCCCCCCTCCACAGTCTCCCTCGAACAATCCCGCGCCTACTGCGAGCAGGTCACCAAAGCCTACGCCCGCAATTTCTATTACGGCCTGCGCCTCCTCCCCCCCGAAAAACGCGCCGCCATGTACGCCCTCTACGCCTGGATGCGCCTCGTAGACGACATCGCCGACCACGAGGACGGCCGCTCCCTCGACCACCGCACGCAGGAACTCGAGCTCTGGCGCGCCCAAACCCACGCCGCCCTCCACGGCGACACCCCAGCCGCCGCCTCCCGCTTCACGCCCCCCACCCTCCGCGACTCCGCCAACCTCTGGCCCGCCTTCTGCCAGATGGCCGCCACCTACCGCGTCCCCCCGCGCGTCTTCGACGAGGTCATCGCCGGCCAGGAACAAGACCTCGCCCCCCTCTCCTTCGCCACCTTCGACGAATTGGCCGCCTACTGCCATCGCGTTGCCGGCGTCGTCGGCCTCGCCAGCATCTATGTCTGGGGCTTCGAGGGCGGCCCCGCCACCGAAGAACTCGCCCTCCAGCGCGGCATCGCCTTCCAGCTCACCAACATCCTCCGCGACTTAAAGGAAGACGCCGCCCGCGGCCGCTTCTACCTCCCGCGCTCCGAGGTCAACGGCGCGATGAACCTCGCCGATCTCCGCGAAGGACGCCCCAGTCCCGGCTTCGAAGCCGCCATGCGCTTCCAGCTCGAGCGCGCCGAAAAGTACTACCAGCTTTCCGCTCCCCTCGAATCGCGCATCTCCCCCGACTCCCGCCCCACCCTCGTCGCCATGACGCAGATCTACCACACGCTCCTGCAAAAGATCGCCGCCCGCCCCGCACGCGTCCTCCGCCATCGCGTCTCCCTCTCCGTCTGGGCCAAGCTCCGCATCGGCTGGCGGGCGCTGCGGGCGCGATCATGAAGGTCGCCGGTCAGCGAGGCTCCCCTCCCGCTCCCCCGCGGGTGATCGTCGTTGGCGGCGGACTCGCCGGGATGGCCGCCGCTGTCGCGCTTGAATCCGCAGGTTGCGCCGTCACCCTCCTCGAAGCCCGCCGCACCCTGGGCGGCCGCGCCGGCTCTTTCGAAGACCCGCAGAACGGCGACGAGCTCGACAACTGCCAGCACGTCCTCCTGGGCTGCTGCACCAACCTCCTGGACTTCTACCGCCGCATCGGCGTCAGCAATCTCATTCGCTGGGAACCCACCGTGCACTTCGTAGACGGCCAAGGCACGCGCCACGACCTCACCGGCTCCAAGCGCCTCCCCGCCCCGCTCCATCTCTCCGCATCCATGCTCCGCTTCAAGCTCCTCACCCACGCTGAACGCTTCGCCTTCACCCGCGCCATGGTCGCGATGGCCACCATGGGCCGCCCCGGCCGCGACCACCTTGCCGATACTCCCTTCGGCGCCTGGCTCGACCAGCACCACCAACCCGCCAGCCTCATCAAAAAACTCTACGACCCCATCCTCATCAGCGCCTTAAATGAAGAAAGCCGCCGCGCGAGCGCCGCCTACGCCATCCAGGTCTTCCAGGAGACCATGCTCTCCAACAGCGCCGGGTATCTCGTAGGCCTCCCCGACTGCCCCCTCTCGCAACTCTACGCCACCCTCCCCGTGCGGGATGTCCGGCTCGGCGCTCGTGTCGCCAATCTCCATTTCGAAAACGACACCGCCACAGGCGTAGATTTAACCACCGGCGAAACCCTCCAAGCCGACGCCGTCATCCTCGCCACCAACCGCCACATCCTCCGCAAATGGGTAGGCGAAGACCGCGCCAACAAGGACGCCCGCTTCGCCCACTTGGAGGAGATCGAAGACGTCCCCATCCTCGGCGCTCACCTCTGGTACGACCGCCCCATCTTAAAAGAATCCCACGCCGCCCTGATCGAAGGCCCCCTCCAGTGGCTCTTCCGCAAGGACGCCGCAGGCGCCGCCGTCCACGGCGTCATCAGCGCCGCCCGCGCCTGGGCCGGCCGACCCAAAGAAGAAGCCCTCGCCGCCTTCACCCAGCAAATCAAATCCACCTACCCCCACGCCCGCAGCGCCACGCTATTACGCGGCGTAATCGTAGTTGAGAAACGAGCCACCTTCAGCCCCGCCCCCGGTATCGACCGCCTCCGCCCCCACCAGGCCCCCCCGCAAGGCGGCCTGGCCAATCTATACTTAGCCGGCGACTACACCCAAACCCACTGGCCCGCCACCATGGAAGGCGCAGTAAGAAGCGGCTACCAAGCCGCCACCGCCGTAGCCAACCACCTCTTAGAAGGCCGCCGAACCTTCCTCGTCCAGGACCTCCCCACCCAATGGCCCGCGCGCCTGCTGGGGCTCTGACCGAACGTGAAACATGAAACGTGAAACATGAAACGTGAAACGTGAAACATGAAGACGGGGGGATTCGCATCTTCATGTTTCACGTCTTCATGTTTCATTTCTTTCATCCATCGAACGGCAGCCCCAGCTCGCTCACGCCCGCCCACGTCCCGCCATCATCCGTCGCCACCAGCCCGGTCAGCGCCGTCGCGGTCAGCGTGACCGGCGCGAGCGGCGCATCGGCCAGTCGTGTCAGCGCCACGCTGATCCGGGTGGGCGCATCGACCGTCGCCGGCCCGACGCCGCCGTAGACGCCCATGTTGAGCGAGCCGTCGTTCACGATCACCTGCGCGGCGACGAACCCCGACGCGTCGATCGCGCGGTCGAAGATCAACGTCAGCACGGGCACGGTCTCATCGTAATTGGCGCTGACCAGCACCAGCGTCGCCGGCGGAGCCGAGGGGGTCGGGGTGCGGGGGCGGCGGTGCGGCACTTTACGCGGTTGGAAGATGAAGGCAGGGGGGGTGGGAATCATGGGAATATCCAAGACAGAAGGCACGAAGGCATTAAGGCACGCAGGCACGGAGGGGTGAAAAAGGGAAGAAGGGGTCGAGTGAATCGCACAACGGCACTCGATCCCTCCCTGCCTCGTCCCCACTTCGTGCCTTTGTGCCTCCGTGCCTTCGTGCCTGTTTCATCCGCTCACGCCGCGATCTTCGTCGGCGCGGTCTCGATCACCGATGCAATCATCGTCGGGCCGCCGCTGCTCACGCCGAAGTTGACGTTGAACTGCGCCCACAGCCCCACCGCCGTCGAGCGCACGGCCTGGATCTGGTAGGTCACGCCGCTGGAGCCCGCCGGGATCGTCGCATCGTCGAAGCTCTTGCTGCCGCTGCCGCCCAGGTAATTGAACTCGCCGGTTGGAGTGTTGCGCCGCCAGACCTGGTAGATCGTGCCGCTCGTGCCGGCGGGGTTGGCGCACTTCCACTTGAGGTTGAGCGCGCCGTTCTCTTCCAGCGTCGCGACGAAATCGCTCGGCTTGCCCGGCGCCGGGCGCGGCGACGGCGTCGCGGGGGCGGGGATCTCGGCGAGTGAGTAGACGGCCGGGCCGCTGATGGCCGCCTTGGTCTTGATCTGCTTGAGGATGTCGGCGACGGCGGTGGTCATCGCATTGACGGCGATCTTGTAATCGTTGGTCGCGGCCTTGGCGGCGTTTTGCGCGGCCTGCTGGGCGTTGAACGCGGCGCGAGCGGCGGACGTTTTCGTAGCCAGATCCGTGACGGCGAGAGCGGTCGTGCCTATTGCCACGGCGTTCGTGGAAAAGGGCGTGTTATGGTTTTCACAAAACTCGATCCGCGCGATCTTCGATACAGGTAGAACGCTGCTCATGACGGGACTCCAGATAAATGACGCGTGCGACAGGTCTGTGGCGTATGGAGTCCTCCGGAACCCACCCACGCCCCGCCGATCACCTGATCGGTCGTGAAATGACGCGCCGCCGCCTGCTTGTCACACGTTTTCTCCATCGACGCGCCGCCGGCGCGACTTAAGCAACGCGCGCGGAAAAAACGTCGAAAAGCGAATAGACGAGCCTAAGACACGGTAAAACCGCGACCAGCCCCGCGCAACGGCGACCGAAGATGCATGCGCGACGACCCACGATGCATGCGCGATCAGCGAAGATGCATGCGCCGTGATCAAAGATGCATGCGCAACGACCGAAGATGCATGCGCCGTCACCGCGCATGCATGCGCCGCGACCAATCATGCATGCACGGTAACGGTAGATGCGTTCACGACGACCGTGCATGCATGTAAGACGAGCAAAACGGCGAGGACGCGGCCCCCCCTTGCACCGCGACGCTTGTGTTCCTCCCCTCCGGAAGACCGCGAAGCCGTAAGCTGACCGGCGGTATTCTTGTTTTGGGCGCTTACTTGGGATCCGACGCTGCACAGTACTTAATGTACGCGCCGGTAACGTGCTCGCCGAGTTGGTACAGCGCGAGCTTCTCGGCATCGTCCACTGGCTGGCAGGTATCGAGGATGAGGACACATTGCTCGGTCGTCGCCTGATCTAATACGCGGATCGCCGCCGCAGCAACGGTGTTGCCCGCGCTCTCGACGAGCCGTATCCATACTTCACTAAACTGAGATACGCTCGCCCGATCTTGTTCTGAAGCCGTACCGAGCGAGATCGCAAGGCGGAAGCAGGTCTTGCCATACGCGAGCAGTTCTACCGCCGGGCCAGCCATCACGACGTCAAAGTGCGACAGCGTGCTGCCCATGTTGTGCCTCAAGACAGGTCCATGACCGGTCAGCAGGTCGTCGCAGATTGCGAGCCACCTTGGCGACAGGTCGCTGAGGCGACGCTCGCCCGACTCTGGCGAGCCGCCGTCAGCATAGAAGATGTGGGTGGTGAACGTGTCTCGCATGGCCCTTCTTGACGAGGATAACCAAGGACAATGCCAGGCAGAAGAGCCCCACCGCGTTGGGAATTCCCAAGCCGAAGCCCGCAGGCCGACGGGGCGGGGTGAGATGCCGGGGCGGCTGAAAGTCCTTTGCTCCCGTCGCGCAGCGACTCCCCCATCAGCGGACGCAAAGGGGGGCAGACGCTCCGGCTGAGCCTCGCCCCGCCCCGTCGGCCGGTGCAGGGCGCGGCCGCTGGAAGTAGGACAGATACATCCGCCGATACTTCTCACCAGGGCCGTCGCCAAACTCCTTCGGTGGTTCAACCTGATGGATATCCTCAACAGCGATCGTCACTTTGCTCCCGAAGAACAGGTACCCGATCCCGCTACAGTCCATCGTAAGGCAGTGATCCTGACGTACGATTCGGTCGATCAGGACGGTCTTGTGGAAGCCTCGGACATTTCTTGTGCTCTTAAGATGAATCGCGTCGGTCGATTTCTTCCACGATGAGAAGTTGCTGATCGTCAATCTGGAGAGGCGGCCGTTGCACTGGAGAATATCGAGATCCACCGACCCGCCGGCCGTCTCGCCAACCGCGAAGACGAACGCCTCATGGTAGCAGGGCTCGCCGTGGCCACAGATGCAGGATTCGTGCATTAGGTCCTCAAGGATACCGGCGACTGGCGGTGGTGGCCATCCGAATAGCGACCGGGTGGATTCGGGCGCTCCTCCGGCCCGTCGGGTCGCTCGGGGCCCGAGGGGCGAAGTCGCCCCCCCCCTCTCTCAAACGGCGGAGTGGAGCCGCTGCGCGGCAGAATAATAAGGACTCTCGACTTGCGCCCCTCACCCGCCCGCCCCGCCGGGCCTCGCGGGTTGGGCGTTCGTGGCACCATCGTACGGCTTCAACCACACTCGGCTATTCTTCATCGAAGGGGCCGATGCTGTAGACGACCTCTCCACCCTCGATTTCGCGTACCCAGATATCGCGCATTTCCTCGCCTGCACCACGAACGATGAACTTTAAATCGGGGCATGCCTTCGAAACGCTCTTCATTAACGCCTCAACGTCTTGACTGACTAGACCGTTGAAATCCGTGCTTCCTTTTTGCCAGGCAACGCTCAGATCGGACAAAACCGCGTCGACCGCATACAGGTTCCGGGCTTCGAGATGAGTTCGCGCGGCAGCCAACACAATCTCCGCAGGAGGCGGTTCGTCGGAGAAGGCGAAATCAACATGCGTGTAGTAGCTCATATCCTCAATGGTAACGGCGATGTGCAGCAGCAGCCATCCGCAGATGGATCAGACGGACGCCCGCGCCGCTCGACCGGCCCGTCGGGTCGCTCGGGGCCCGAGGGCGAAGTCGCCCCCCTCTGTCATGCGACGGAGCGAAACCGCTGCGCGGCAGGAGGATAAGGACTCTCGACTTGCGCCCCTCACCCGCCCGCCCCGCCGGGCCTCGCGTCTTGCCGATTCGCGCCGTCCGAATTCACATTCGCGTCCATTCGCGTGCATTCGCGATCCGCTTCTTCTTCATGTTTCACGTCTTCATGTTTCACGCCCCCCGCCCCCCGCCCCCCGCCCCCCGCCCCCCGCCATCCTCGCCTTTCTCCTTCGTGTCCTTCGTGTGCTTCGTGGTTCATCCTCCCGTATAATGCCCAAACACATGCCCGACCTCGATCTCGACCAAACCCTCCGCGACGTCTTCGGGCTCGAAGAGTTCCGGCCCGGCCAGCGCGAGGTCATCGCGGACGTCCTCGCCGGACGCGACGTCATGTGCGTCATGCCCACCGGCGCGGGCAAATCCCTCTGCTATCAGCTCCCCGCCGTCATCCAGCCGGGGCTCACCATCGTCGTCTCGCCGCTCATCAGCCTCATGGAAGACCAGGTGCAGCAACTCCGCGACGAGGGGATCTCCGCCGTCGTGCTCAACAGCACCCTCTCGGCCGCCCTGCGCCGCCAGGTGACGGCCGAGATCGAGGCCGGCTTCAACGGCCTCCTCTACGTCGCCCCCGAGCGCTTCTTCGCCGCCGATTTCATGGCCATCATGCCCCGCCTCAAGCCCCGCCTATTCGTCGTGGACGAGGCCCACTGCGTCTCCTCCTGGGGCCACGACTTTCGTCCCGAATACGCCCGCCTGGGCGACGTGCGCGAGCAGTGGGATTGGCCCACCACCATCGCCCTCACCGCCACTGCCACCGCCGACGTCCGCAAGGACATCATGCGCCAGCTCGGCCTGCGCAGTCCCGGCGTCTACGTCACCGGCTTCGACCGCCCCAACCTCCGCTACGAAAGCAAAAACCTCTCCAAGGAGATCGACAAGGACGAGGAACTCATCCGCCTGGTCAAGGCCGAGACCGGCTCGGGCATCATCTACTGCGCCACCCGCAAGGCCGTCGATGCCGCCGCCGAAATGCTCAAGCGCGTCGCCCCGGATCGCCCGATCTTCACCTATCACGGCGGCATGGAGAACGACGCCCGCACGCAGAACCAGGAAGCCTTCATGCAGACCGCCGGCGCGGTCTGCATCGCCACCAACGCCTTCGGCATGGGGATCAACAAGCCAGACATCCGCTTCGTCTTCCACTACAACCTCCCCGGCACGCTCGAGGCCTACTACCAGGAAGCCGGCCGTGCCGGCCGCGACGGCCGCCCCAGCAAGTGCGTCCTCCTCTACAGCTTCAAAGACCGGAAGATCCAGGAATTCTTCATCGACCGCATCGGCGAGCCCGCCCAAGGCGAATACCACGACGCCCTCCCCGATCCGCAAACCATCGTCGAGCTCAAAGATCACGCCCGCCAGAAGCTCGACCTGATGCTCAGCTACGCCCGCACCTTTCGCTGCCGCAGACAGATGATCCTCGACTACTTCGGCGACACGACGACCGAGGTGCAAGACTGCGTCTGCGACGCCTGCCGCGCCGGCAAGGGCGACGCGCAGGACACCGGCGTAGACCTCTCGCGCGAGCTCGACGAAGAGACGATCACGCTGGTGCGCAAACTCCTCAGCGGCATCGCCCGCATGAAAGGTCAGTTCGGCGCAGCGACGGTGGCCGAGTGCCTCGCCGGCAGCGAAAGCGACCGCATGCTCCGCTGGCGTCTGCACGAGCTAAGCGTCTACGGCCTGCTCAAGGCCTACCACGTCAAGCAAATCGTCGCCATGCTCCACCGCCTGATGGAAAGCGGCCTCGCCAAACAGCGCGACCCCGACGGTGTAAAATTCCGCCCCGTCGTCGAGCTCACCACCGCCGGGGTAGAAGTCATGCGCGGCGCCCAGCGCCCGCCGGCGACGCTGGCCGATCTAATGCCGCGTGGCCGCGGCAATTCCAGCGGGCGCTCCGGCGGCCGCCGCGAGGTCCGTGCCATGGTCGAAGCCGTCGAAGAACTCGACGGCGAATCTGCCCTCCGCTTCGAGCGCCTCCGCAAGATGCGCTCGACCCTTGCCCGCGAGCGCGGCGTCCCCGCCTACGTCGTCTGCCACGACAGCGTCCTCCGCCACATCGCCGCCCGCCCCCCCGCCGACATCATGCAACTAGGCCGAATCAAAGGCATGGGCCCCGCCAAGGTCACCCAGTACGGCGAGGCGATTTTGGCCGCCCTGCGCGAGACCGAGTAACAGATTTCACCACGGAGTCACGGAGAACACGGAGAAGAAAGAAATGAATCTTGAGCCGCAGATGAAGGAGGATGAACGCAGATAAAAAAGTCGCATTCTCTTTTGCTTTTATCTGCGTCCATCTGTGTGCATCTGTGGCTAATTGTCTCTTGCCTTCCTCAGTGCCCTCCGTGCCTCCGTGGTAAATCCGCTTTCCACCCTAGCCGAACCCCGCCGATCGGGAGTACAACCGCTCTCATCATGCCCCGCAAACCGATCGTCGTCATCGGCTCGATCAACATGGACCTCGTCTGCCGCTGCGCCCGCATGCCCCGCCCCGGCGAGACCGTCGCCGGCCAAGACCTTCTGACCATCCCCGGCGGCAAAGGCGCTAACCAGGCCGTCGCCGCCGCCAAGGTCGGCGCGGCTGGCGACGAGGTCCACCTCATCGGCAGAGTCGGAGCCGACGACTTCGGCCAGCGCATGCTCGTCGCCTTGCGCGAGCACGGCGTCCGCACCCAAGGCATCACCGTCACCGAAGGGAGCAGCACCGGCTGCGCGATGATCCTGGTCGATAAGGCCGGCGAAAATTCGATCGTCCTCTCCCCCGGCGCGAACGCGAAGGTCAGCATCGAAGACGTCAATGCCGCCGCCGACCTGATCGCCGGCGCTGCCGTCGTCATCCTGCAACTGGAGATCCCGCTCGACACCGTCGCCCACGCGATCGCCCTCTGCCGCCGCGCCGGCGTAAAAGTCATCCTCGACCCCACCCCCGTCCCCGCCAAAGGCCTCCCCAAGCCGCTCTACCAGGTGGACGTCCTCACCCCCAACCAAAGCGAGGCCGAGGTCCTGCTGGAGACCGGCGCAGCCATGGGCCGCTCCAAGCGCGCTCGCCGCGTCGATGCCAAACAACTAGGCGAAGAACTCCTCGAGCGCGGCCCCGGCGTCGTCCTGCTCAAGTTGGGCGCCAAAGGCGCAATGATCGTAGACAACGAGATCCAGCACGTGAAGGGATTCAAGGTCAACGTCACCGACACCACCGCCGCCGGCGACGCCTTCAATGGCGCGCTAGCCGTAGCCCTGGCCGAAGGAATGGAATTGGGCCGCGCAGTCCGCTTCGCCAACGCCGCGGGCGCTCGCGCCTGCGAGAAATTCGGCGCTCAACCGGCGCTGCCGACAAGAATGGATGTGGAGTCATTGATGGAAGGGATGCATTAACGCAATTACTTCGTCTCGCGCGGAAGTGGGTCGCGGAGTTCGAACAGGATCGACTCGTCGGGCTGCAGCCACCCATCGATCGTGCCAGAGTGGGCCGGATAATCGAACGCGATGGTGAAGTGCGACGGGTTCGCACGGTCGACTTGACCGGCGTGCAGGTGGAACCCGGCCCTGTCTACAAAACCAAATGGGGTCAACCAGGAGCCGTTCGAGCGAAGCTGGGGTAGTTCGAATACTCCACCGGGAACGATCACCGTGCTGTCTAATCGAAGCGGGGGGGCATAAAGTGAGAGAAGTTGTGTAGGCATCGAAGAAGGGGAGAGATCCGCTTCGACGACGATCAGTCGCTTGCCGCCGTCAGCGCGGCGCATCTCGTGAACGAAGACCGTCGCGCCGTGCTTCCCGCCGGGTGGTGAGAAGAGCGCGTAGAACCGCTCCCAATCGTCAACGGCGTTGGGGACCGCGTTCCCCCCGTCAAAGGCGATCGTCCCCGGCGCATTGACATGGGCAAGGCACCGGCGCTGGTAATGCAGCAGCCGCCCGTGGTCCCACGCGGGACGGAGAAACTTCAACGAATCGAAGATCAGCAGGAGCAGCGCCGCGGCAAAAATCGCGCGGCGAAAACCTTTGCGCTGCCGCCATCGTAGCGGTTGCGCGTAATCGAGTTGGGCGGGTGCGTCGGCCATCCGTGGACTCGCCCTCACCATCGGCGATTTCGGATGGAAGTCAATCGGCCTCGGCGTCACGACTTCAGCTTGGCGATGAGCTGATCCTTCGGCACCGTCGTCTGCTCGCCGGTCTTCAGGTGCTTCAGCACGACCGTATTGTTCGCCAGCTCGGTGTCCCCGATGGTCACCGCCCATTGCGCACCTGAGCGATCGAGCAGCTTGAACTGCCCCTTCACGCTACGACCCGAATGATCCATGTCGGCCGCGACGTCGTTAGCGCGCAACTCCCGAAGCAACTGCCACTGCGCCGCGCGAGCGGCGTCGCCATGATACACCAGCCAGACGAGAGGCTTCGTCGGGTTGGGAAGCTGAACGCCCTGTGCCTCCAGCGCGATCAGCAGTCGCTCCAGCCCCGATCCAAACCCGACACCAGGCGTCGGTCGTCCGCCAAGGCTCTCGACGAGATTATCGTAACGACCGCCACCACCGATCGCATTCTGCGCCCCGAGTCCGGATGCGGTCACTTCCCACAGCGTTTCCGTGTAGTAATCGAAACCCCGGACCAGACTTGGGCTGACCTCAAATGCCTCCCGCGAGGCAGCAAGCAACTGCTGTACGGTTTCAAAGTGCTTGCGCGATTTCTCCGACAGCGCGTCGCTGGCAGGGGGGGCGCCCTGCACGGCTTCCTTGTCGCGCGGATCTTTCGAATCGAGAATCCGCAGCGGATTCTCTGACAACCGCCGCTGCGAATCTTCGCTCAGTTGCGCCGCCTTCGGGCTCAGGAACGCGACCAGCAGATCGCGGTATCGCTGCTTACTTTCCGCATCTCCGAGGCTGTTGATCTGAAGCTGCACATCCTTCAACCCCGCACGGCGGTAAAAGTCCATCTGCAGCAGGATGCACTCGACGTCCTGCGCCGGATCGGCGATGCCGAACGCCTCAGCCCCAAACTGGTGGTGCGCCCGCAGCCGCCCCTTCTGCGGCCGCTCGTAACGAAAGTTCGCAGCGATGTAGAAGACCTTCGCCCGCGCGCCTTCCTGTGCGATCAGGTTGTGTTCGATCGCCGCCCGAACCACGCCCGCCGTCCCTTCCGGACGCAGCGTCATCGAATCACCGCCGCGATCCGCGAAGGTGAACGTCTCCTTGCGCACGATGTCCGACCCTTCGCCCACGCCGCGGTGAAACAGCGCCGTCGATTCGAGAACCGGTGTGCGAATCTCCTTGAAGTCGTACAGCGCCGCCGTCTCGCGCGCCACGCGCTCGATCGCCTGCCACTTCCACGAATCGGCCGGCAGGACGTCTTCAAAACCTTTGGGAGCCTGAATTTTCGACATGGCAGAAAGCTTAAGAAGTAAAAACATAAAACATAAGGATTCGCAGGAATAATCCAGCGAATCCTCATGTCTTTACGCGTTATGTCTTACGAGTCTGACTAATCCTTCTTTTCCTCAACCGGTGTGCTCGGCACGTCGACTTCCTCGACCTGCGCCGATTCCAGCACCTTGTCCAGCGCCTTCTGCTCGCGCATCTGCAGGTACAGGTTCGTCAGGCTGCCGTCTTTGGCCATGTCCTGCTTCACCTTTTCCGGACGGCGTCCGCGCTGGGCAGCCAGCATTGCGATCCGCCCGTTCAACTCGCCCTCATCTACGTCAACGCCGAGATCCGTAGAGAGCTTCTGCAGGATGAAGAAGAGCTTGAGCTCCCGGGCGGCTTCCTCGTCGGCGCCGGCGCGGAGGCGTTCGATGTTGGCTTCGATCTGTTCGCGCGACAGGCCGCGCTGCATCAGCTCAATCGCCCGCCGATTCACCACGCGGTCCGCCTGCTTGGTCGACAGCTTGGCCGGCAGTTCGAAGTGGATGCTGTCCAGCAGGTGCTTGGAAACCTGCTCGCGCAGCGCCTGCTGCACGTCGTAGGTGATCCGCTCGACCATCTGCTCGCGCAGCGCGTCGCGAAGTTCCGCCTCGTCCTTGAATCCAAGGTCGCTGAGGAATGCCTCGTTCAATTCAGCGAGTTCCAGGTGCTTGAGGTCCTTCAGCGTGACCTCGATCTCCACGTCCTTGCCGCGGAGCGCTTCGTTCGGATGTGTCTCGGGGGCCTTGGCCTTGATCGTGCGCGTCTCGCCGGGCTTCTGCCCCTCGAGTTGCTTGTCGAGGTCGTCGATCTGGATTCCGCCGATGCGGCCCGGGCGGGAGACGATCTGCGCATCGTGCTGGTGAGCGACGATATTACCGTTTTCCTTCACGTGCACGTCGGCCAGCAGGTAATCCTTCTCCTGCACGCCGCGGTCTTCGACCGGCATCAGCGCGCCCTGCTGCTCGCGCAGGTTCTGCATCGCCTGATCGACGTTCTCGTCCTTCACTTCGATCTTCGGCTTCTTGACCTTGATGTCCTTGAGGTCCGGGATGCTGAAATCCGGCTGAACCTCGACGGTGAACGAGAAGTTCATCGCGCCGCTGTCCGGGAGCGTGATTGCCTCGGGATTATCGAAGTCCGGCTCGCCCAAAACGCTGAGGTTGTTCTTCTCCAGCGCCTGCTCGTAAGACTCGGAGACCAAGGTCCGCCGAACCTGGTCCTTCACGTCCGTCGCAAAGCGCTTCTCGATCAGCTTCTGCGGCGCGTGTCCGGGCCGAAAGCCCGGGATGGCCGCTTGACCGCGCAGCTCCTTGAACTGCTCAGCCAGCTTTTCTTTGATCCGATCCTCGGGGATCTCGATCACGATCTTCTTCGTCGCCGGGCCGAGATCTTCGATCTTGACGTTGTAGGCGTATTCTTGTTCTTCGGTGGCGACGTTGCTGTCGGCCGTGTCCTGGTCAGCCATGGGGTCCTCTTCTCAATAATAGTGATAATGTGACTGTCCCCCGGCCAGCTTAAGAGCGGCCAGGGGCGGTCACCTCCCGCGGGGTGGGCCAGACGGCCGCTACCCCGAGGGAGCCCCGCATGCTACACGCGGGCGTTCATCTTGAAAAGGGGAGGATTGTTAGAAGTAATAGCGGCTGCTGCCGAGGTACATCTGGCGCTTGCCTTTATACGTCGGATCCGTTTGCCCCAGATCGTTCTGCGCCTTCCAGTCGACATGTCCGTCGATGTAGCCGACGTTTGCCCCACCCTTCCCCTGCGGCATAAAGCCGGTGGGGTCCTGGCCGTTCACGTGATTCGATGGATTCAGCTCGTTCTGGTAGCTGCGGACAATGTCGGCCACGAGAACCGGATAGAACGATCGCTGGCCCAACTTCGTTGGGAACAATTGCATGTCCGCCGGTACCTCTTCGAAAACGTTGGCGGCGAAAGCAGCGGTTACTGCCGGATCATTCTTGTATTTGCCCAAGGTCGTCCGCCCGCCATACATCACGTAACCGACAAATCCGTAATCCTGCTTGTCAGGCCGGGCCCAGTTGTAGTCCGTGTCCATGTCCATGTTGGACGGGCAGAAAAATGACTTCCGCACCATCCCATATCGTTCCACCAAGGCGTCCCGCGCGGCGGGATGGATCACCTGCACTTCGTCGCTGCGATAGACGTTGCCCGAATCGTCCCATTGGCCGTTGCGGTTCCCCACGTCCATCATCCTGCCCTTGTTCTCATTGGCCGCCATGATGAGGGCGTTGCAGAACTGCCGAACATTGGACGCACACGCCACTCGCTTCGCCTGCTCGCGGGCCCGCGAAAGCGACGGGAGCAAGATCGCGATCAAAAGCGCGATAATCCCGATGACCACCAGCAGTTCAACCAGCGTGAACCCCGGCTTGCGGACAACGACGTTACGGGTGCTAACTTCTGAACGCGACATTACTTGGGTTCCTTGGGGCAGATTCGTGGTGGGGCGGTGAGCGAACAACTAAGCATACGTATAGTTTCAACGAAGGTGCGTTGAAAAAATTGTTGCTGATTGTGCACCAGTTGGATGCAACCGCGCCATTAGCTTCGCGTGAACAGCCTTCTGCAGCTTTACTTCCCCGCTTCGAACTCCTTCAGCCGAATGTTCTTAAACTCCACGACCATCGGCGGCCCCGTGTGGATCTGCAGCGCCAGAATTCCCTCCGCCGCGCGATGGGCGGGGTCGTTATCCGTCACGTCGATTGTCTGCACACCATTGATGAAGTGCTGCAGGTGATTGCCCCTG
This sequence comes from Phycisphaerales bacterium, assembly GCA_028291615.1. Lineage (GTDB taxonomy): Bacteria > Planctomycetota > Phycisphaerae > Tepidisphaerales > Tepidisphaeraceae > RYN-433. Next base: position 22,996 of record JAQGHM010000379.1, read on the forward strand.
GCGATGATGACGTAATCGTTCCACTCGCCCTTCTTGCAGGCCGCAGCGATCGCGTCGTGATTGCCCAGTGAGCCGGTCACCTTTGAGACGCCATCAGCCCCGATTTCGACCTTGTCACCCACCCACGCGAGGTAGCTCTTCTTCGCTTGCACGCCGCCGCGACCTGTCCCCTTCTCCTCGTACAGGAAGCCGTCCTTGCCGGGAATGTTGGCGATCTCCGCCTGATAACCGCTGGCGACCCACTTGTTGTCCTTGTGATCGACCAGGTGCTTGGATCGATACTGCACGCCGCTGTTTCCGCCCTGAATGCGGTACGACAGGCGAAGCTCGAAATCCTTGAGTTGCGCCGGCTGCTTGCCGCCGGCGGTGTAGATCAGGAACGTGTTCGACTTGCAGGGATTCTCCTTCGTCGATTCGCCACGGATCGCGCCGTCTTTGGCGGTCCACAGTTTGGTATCGCCGTCCCAGCCGGTCAGGTCTTTGCCGTTGAAGATGCTCTTCATATCCGCAGGCTCCGGCGGCGCGTTCTGCGCCGGCGGCTCAGCGGCGAAGGCGAGCGACACGAAAATGATCGGCAAGATCGAGGCAAGCAGTCGGCGGGCCATGGGCGTTCTCCTATCCGGTGAAATGGCGAGGGTCGAGATGCTTTGATACTGGCCGGAGACGCGGTGGTTTAATGCAAGCGACGACCTACTGACTGGAACGAAGGAGGATCGCGGAACCAACTCGACATTTCGAACTGGACGACTCCGCCGAACGGCCGCGTCTCCTGTTTGCCCGATTGACCCGCCGCGCCCACCCGGCGACAATCGCCCCCGTCCTTTATCTGGAGACGCGTCCATGGCGGAAGACAAGCCGGGTTTGCACATCGATCTCGATTGGAAGAAGCAGGCCCAGGAAGAAAAGAAGCGCCTTGAGGAAGAAGAGAAAAAGCGCGCCGACGATCGCGCCGCTGCCGCAGCCGCCCCCGCCGCGCCTGCCGGTATCGTTCCGTCATCCGCGGGAGGCGCAGCACCCTCGCCGATGACGCCCGGCGCCAGCGGCCGCGCCGGAGCCCGCGGCCCACGCGGTGAACGCGAATTGCCCCCCGCGGGCATCCCCAGCCTCACGCAATCGCTCGTCACTCAAACGATGTATTACCTCGGCGACTCCGCCGCCCGCGCCGGCGACGAAGCGTCCAACATGGATATGGCCAAGCACCTGATCGATACGCTTGGCGTCCTGGAAGAAAAAACTCAGGGCCGCCTAGACCCCGAAGAGCAGCAAATCCTGAACACCGCCCTCTACGAAGCGCGCATGCGCTTCATCGCCGTAGCCGGCCAGGTCATCGCTGGAACGTAATTCGCAACCCCCGGTTAACCCGGCGCCAGCGCCTGAAGCGCCGCCGTCAGCTCCACCACCCCAATCGGCTTGAGCAAGTGCCGGTCGATCCCCGCAGCGGCGCAGCGCTTCACGTCGGCTTCCATCCCATACGCCGTCAACGCGATCGTCGGGCAACCAAAACGCCGCTTCAATTCCACCAGCAGATCCACCCCGTCTCCATCCGGCAGGCCCAGGTCTCCCACGACCGCCTCGATCCCCGCGTGTGAATCCGCCGCCGTCCGCGCCTCGGCGCAGCACGCCGTCGGAAACACCTCATGTCCCGACCGGCGCAGCAAAAGCGTCACCGTTTCCAGGGTGTCGGCATGATCCTCGATCAGCAGGATCTTGAGGCGGCGAGACGGCTTAGCCGATTTCGTCATCGTGGGGGTCTCCCGAGACAGACTTTATCTTAAGTAACGCTGAGATCGTTGGCAAAAACTTTTGGCAATAAGGAAATTCGACCGATTCGTGACGGCCGCAACGGTTAATAGACCCATGCAACCCTGCGAAGATAGCGAAAATGTTAGGTCATTTCCGGACGGTGCGACAGGACGCGATTTGTGGACATCTCGCGAATCCTGTGGACAGATTGTGAATGTCGGAAATTGGGGTGAGTTCTGGCTTGCCTTTGACTTACGCGCGGTTAAATTGCAGAAGTAGCCTCGAATGGACAGCACGCGGCGCGGTGGTCGAGTCAGGACGACGCGACCGTCGGGCCCGCCGGATCAAGGATGAACCGGCGAAGCAGGGAAGGCATGGATGCGAATGGCGGCGCAGGCTTCAACGCAGAATCCAAAGGTGGGCCGGGATAAACGCCCGTCATCCGATCCCGAAAAATTCGGCGATACCCCCTCCAAATCACCCTCGCGCTGGGCCCGCTTGCACGATCTCTGGCAGGCGCCGCTCCTGGTCTTCAGCGTCGCCCTCTTCGGCGCTGCCGCCTGGCTTTTTATCGACCCCAAGCCGGGCCTTTCGATAGACCAAAAAATCGAAGTCGCCCGCACGCTCCTCGCCCAGACCCGCCCCGAAGCCGCCATCGAGCAGTTGAACCGCCTCCTCGCCAAGGAAAAGCTCGAGAAGGATCGCCAGGCCGAGATCCACCTTCTCCTCGCCGAGTCGCTCGAGCAGGGCCAGAAGCAGAAAAAACTCAACATCCCCGAGAATCACCGCCGCATCATCGAGCAGACCCTGATCGCCATGGAGCAGGGGGCCAAGCCGACCGCCGCGATGAACCAGCGCCTCGCAGAATCCTACGAAGCCCTCGGCCGCACCACCGAGTCGCTCATGTACTACCGCCGCGCCATGCTGATGAACCCCGCCAAGTCACTCTGGCTGCAGCGGAAGATCATCGACCTGCAACTCGGTGCCGACGACCAGGCCGGCGCTGCCGCCTCGCTCGACGAATACCTCGCCCGCACCGAACTTAAAGACGCCGAAAAATCCTGGGCCATGGGCGAGCAAGCCCACCTGATGGTCGATCGCGGCGAGTTCGCCACCGCGCGGCAGACGCTCGAAGAAGCCCTCCGCCCCGGCGTCGATCCCGTCGATCGCGGCCAGCTCACCTACTGGCTGGGTTACTGCCAATACAAGCTCGGCCAATCCGAAGACGCCGCGCGTTACCTCCGCCTCGCCCGCGACCTGCTGAAAGTGCAGCACCCGCTCGACGCCGAAGCCGCCTGTCTGCTCGGCAAGATCGCCCAGGAATCTCGCCGGTTTGAAGAGGCCAACTCGTTCTACGAGGTCGTCCTCACCACGCATCCCGATTCCAAAGCCGCCGTCGCCGCCCGCCTCGGTCGCGGCGTTTGCCGCATCGCCCTCGGCCAGGACGATCCCGGCCTGACCGATCTCCACGACACCACCAACTACATCAACGGCCGCGACACCGTGAAGCGCAAGTACAAGGTCGAAGCCCTCACCGCGATGAAAGCCGCCGCACAGGCTCTGGGCGATCGCGGCAACTTCCAGGGCGCGCTCGAAGTCATGGCCTACGAGCAATCGCTGGCCGAAGAATCCGCCAGCAAGAACCAGCCCGTCATGCCGCCGTCGTTCTACGCCCGCCTCGCCAGCGTCTACGAACGCCGCGCCGAACAGATCGAGCGCAACCTCCCCGACAGCATCGCCCCCGCCGAAAAGATTAAGCGCGAGCAGCAGGTGCGCGACTTCCGCGCCAAGGCCGGCGACGCCTACATCGCCAACTCGCGCGGCCTCACCCTCTCCGACGACAAAGGCTACGGCGACGCGCTCTGGCGCGGCGTCGAACTCTACGACCGCGCCGGCGACCTCACCCGTATGATCGCCGCTCTCGAGCTCTTCGCCGCCGAACGCCCCGAAGATTCGCTCACCCCCGACGCCCTCCTCCGCCTCGGCCGCGCCTATCAGGCCGCCGGCAACTTCGACAAGGCCATCTCCGCCTATCAGCGCAACCAGTTCCGCTATCCCAACACCCTCGCCGCCAGCAAGTCCGCCGTCCCGCTCGCCCAGGCCTACGTCGCCAAGGGCCCCGACTTCTATGCCAAAGCCGAGCAAGTCCTCGGCGGCGTGATCGACAACAACCCGCTCGTCACCCCGGAAGCCGCCGAGTTCAAACAAGCCCTCTTTGAGCTCGCCCAGCTCTACTACCGCACGACCCGCTACGAAGAAGCCGTCGCCAAGTTCCAGGAACTGACTGATCGCTATCCCAAGGACGACCGCTTCGGCCAACTCCTCTTCCTGATGGGCGACAGCTACCGCAAGAGCGCCGCGCTACTGGTCGTCAACCCGCAAGCCGTCGCCGCTGCAGCCGTACCCGCGGCCGCCGCAGTCCCCGCCGCGCCCGGCCCCGCCACTGCGCCTGTCCTCCCCAATCCACTCCAGGTCGCCGCCGCCAAGCGCGAGCGCCTCGAAAAAGCCCACGACTGGTTCGAACGCTCCATCGACTTCTACCGCCGCATGCCCCCCGCCGGCGAAACCGACAAACTCTACTGCAAGCTCGCCCACTTCTACCGCGCCGACTGCGTCTTCGACCTCGGCAAGTACGCCGACTCGATCACGCTCTACGACAGCGCCGCCTTCCGCTACCAGGATGATCCCACCGCCCTCGCTGCCTACGTGCAAATCGTCAACGCCTACTGCGCCCTGGGCAAAATCGCCGAAGCCAAAACCGCCAACGAACGCGCCAAGTGGCTCTTACGCCGAATGCCCCCCGAAGCCTTCAAACGTGACGGCGGCTTCGTCATGCCCAAGGAGTATTGGGACCAGTGGCTGAAATGGACCAGCGAAGCCGGAATGTGGTGAGAGGAATGAAAACGTGAAACGTGAAGACATGAAACATGAAGAGAAGAGTACCCCCTCCCCCCGTCTTCATGTTTCACGTCTTCATGTTTCACTTTCCCTAGCCGAGTAACTCCAATGCAAGACCCCATCATCACCGCCCTCCAAGAGCAAGTCGGCTGCTACCAGCGCCTCGCCAAGCTCGCCGAGCTTCAGCACGAGCACGTGCAGCAGAGCGCGACCGAGGCCCTGCTTGAGGTCCTGACCCGCCGCCAGGAAGTCTTGAACCACGTCTCGCGCCTCGAGCAGATCATCGTCGTCGCCAAGAAGCGCTGGGGCGATTACGTCACCGGCCTGCGCAGCGACCAGCGCATCCAAGCCGAAAAACTCCTCGCCGAAACCAAGCGCCTCCTCGAAGAGATCACCACCGCCGACCGCAACGACGCCCTCATCCTCCAGCAGCGCAAGCTCAACCTCGGCAAGCAGATCAACCAGCACACGACCGCAAGGCTGGTCAACCGCAACTACGCCACCGCCGCCTACGGAACCACCGTCTCGAGAATGGACGTCAAACAATAACTTGCGCAATAACCTGTCCACATAGCCCCCGGATTGCCGGGGGAAACCCCTCGACCAGAGGAACCATGAACGCCACCGCAACCGCAATCGCCACCAACCCCACCCAGCGCATCGAAGAGCTGGGCCGCATCATCATGGCCTACAGCGAGGTCACCGACCGACTCCAGCAATCACACGAAAAACTCCAGGAGACCGTCGTCGCCCTGCGCGAAGAGCTCGGCGAAAAGAACCGCCTCCTCGAACGCAAGAACCGCCTCGCCGCCTTGGGTGAAATGGCCGCCGGCATGGCCCACGAGATCCGCAACCCGCTCGGCGGCATCCACCTCTACGCTTCGATGCTCGCCAAGGACGTCGCGCAGATGCCCCCGTCGCTCGACCTCGTCAAAAAAATCTCCG
>JAQGHM010000382.1 GCA_028291615.1 Phycisphaerales bacterium
GCTGGGCGTCTCAGGCCGGCGTATGGAGAACAGCAGCGTGCGCGGCGACGTCATCGACATGATCGCCGTCTTGAAGAACGCCGGAATGACGCCAATCGATCCGCGATCCTCCCACGGCGTGCCCGGCCCGGGGGCCATTAGATTGCCGATGCGCTCGTACTCGATGTTCATCGAGGCGATCTGGACGTCGTCGGGCGCTTGGATGTTCTTGGCCATGAACGGGTACTCCTCCCCCGCAACGGGCATCATAACCCATGCGGTCGCTACCACGAAGCGTTGCAGCACAATGGAAGAATCCGCTGGTGATCGGTGGGCGCGATGGCTAACATGGCGTCCTCGTCGCTGGTCGCGACGAAGCAAGTAAGGATGGGCGGAGCACGTGTTGAAGTGGGTTGGTCAATCCGGACGATCGCAGAGGCGCTGGCTGGCGGGGGCGTTGGCCTGTTGCGCGTTGGGGCGCGCTGCATTGGCCATTGAACCTGCCCGACCCGCCGATGGCTTTGTCGACTCGATGGGCACGAACATCCATTCCGCGTTCGGCGGCAATTTCACCAGCAACCCGCAGGGCGTGGCCAACGTCCTGAAAGACATCGGCTTTCGCTACGTTCGCGATGTCCCGACAACGCCGGATCGCCTCAATGCGCTGACGGCGGCGACGGGTGTGAAGGTGTGCGCGATCAGCCAGTATTACTGGTACGGCAGCGACGCCTTCGACACGAAGAACTTCGACGCCCTTTGGACGCAGGTGAAGCAGGTCAACAACATCGCTTACCTGGAGCTTCCGAACGAGCCGCAGAATTTCGACGACTACAACGATAAGCTGCACGCCTGGACCATCCAGCTTTATCAGGCCGCCAAGGCGGATCTGAGGTTGTCAGCCGTCCCTCTCGTCGCCAGCTCGGTCTACGGGCCGACACCGGGGCTTGCTGACCTCAGCCCGTATCTCGATTACGGCAACATCCACGATTATCCCGACGTGCATAATCCAGCGGTCAACATTGCGGTGAACGTGAGCCACGCACGCACGGTAACGGGGGACAAGCCGATCATCGCGACTGAAACCGGCTACCACAACGCCTGGCAATCACCCAGTTACTTCACCGGCGCCAGCGAGATCGCGTCGGCAAAATATTTGCCGCGGCTCTACCTGCAGCATTTCAATTACGGCATCGTCAAGACATTTAACTATGAGCTGATCGAATCGTTCGTCGACGACACCTTCACCAACGGCGAAGCGCATTTTGGCCTGGTTCGCACGGATCTCAGTTACAAGCCGGCCGCGTATGCGCTCAAGAACCTGATCTCGCTCCTGAAAGATCCCGGGCCAGATTTCACGCCGTCGTCATTGAACTACACGATCACCACGGCCAGCCCTGACGTGCAGCACACGCTGCTGCAAAAGCGCGACGGCACCTTCTGGCTGGGCCTCTGGCAGAACGTGCTGAGCTACGATCCCGCTGCGCGACAGGATCTGATCGTGCCGCCGGTGAACGTCGGGCTGTCGTTCAACGGCGTTCCGCTGGTCCGAGCGGAGACGTATCTCCCGACCACCTCGACGGACGTGAAGAACACCGCCAGCGCTGCGCAGCTCGTCAACCTCGCCATCGATGACCAGGTGACGCTCGTTCACCTTCGCCTGGCCGCGCCGGGCGACACCAACGCCGACGGCCTGATCAATGATGCCGACGTTGCCACGTTTTTCCACCACTACGGCCAGGCCGTGACGCCTAACGGCGGCTGGGCGCTGGGCGATTTCGACCGCGACGGTGAAGTGGGGTTCATCGACTTCCAGTTGATGGAGTTGAACTACGGGCGGGCGCAGTATTCACCCGAACTGCAGGCCCAGGCTGCGGCGATCATTGCCGCATCGGTGCCCGAGCCGGGCGCGGCGCTGGCGGTGTTGGCGTGCGTGGGATTGTTCGCCCGCCGGTGCAGGCGGCGCTGACTGTTTTATCTCTGAGCGTCGAGCATCAACGATTCTTCCCACCGCCGCGTCGAGTGGTTCCTAAAGAAAAGCCCGAGCGACCGGTCTCGATAAATCTCCAGCACCATCGATCGCGTCGCGCTCCCGCGGCCATCCTCCAGGCTCGCCACGTCGCATTGGATCAGCGGATGGTGATCGACGGTTGCGATCTTGCGATAAAGGTCTTTCCCAGCCCAGACCGCGTCACCGATATGCGCGTGCCCGTACAGGTGCAGACGGATATTCGCCGGCAACGGGAGCATCAGATCGTGGAGGCTGCTGGGCCGGTTCCCGCCGGCGAACGCATAGTGCGAACACGTAATCACTGGCCCAGCCGCGCCTGCCAGTTCGTCGCGCACCTGCCGATATGCCGCCGCGTCGTGCGGGTACGCGCTCGCCTCCCCGTGCACCGTCCCGTGCGTGCTGATCCAGCGGCCCATCGGATCGGCATGATCCGAAAAGAACGCCACGGTGAATTCGCCGATGCGAACGCTGAAATAGAACGACTCGATGGAGTCCGTTGTCCGCCACCCCGGCGTTCGCAAAACAGCATCACGGAAGATCGCCGCCCGGCCGCTCCGCCCCTTGTCCTGCGTCAGCAGATCAAAATCGTGATTCCCCAGCACGTACCGCAGCGGCACGCCAAACGAAGTCAGCACCTCCACCTGCATCGCCGCCATTTCTTCCAGATGATCCAGCCGCGCCCCTTCGACCGCATCGCCGAGATACCAGATCTGCTCGACCGGCAACCCGAGTGATCGAAAATCGTCGACCGCGGTGGAAAGACATCGCCGCGCCTCCGCCGGAATGCTTTGCTGCAGATCGGAGAAGACCCATACGCGGTGCAATACCTGCGCGCGAACCGATTGAAGAACAGTATCGATCAAAGGTGAAACCCTTTATCAAAGGTCCGAAAAGCCTTCTCAGTAACATGTGCCATCCTGAGGTACTCCGAAGGACCCGCCCGGCAGTAGAATGCCTTCTACTTTCGCGCAGATCCTTCGGTCGTTGAAACTCCCTCAGGATGACGGTGCGCGGCATGCTGACAACATCTCTATAGCCGTTCTACTTGTGCAGCGCGTCCAACCCTCACGCCTTCCGAATAAACTCCGCCGCGTAACTCCGCACCTCCTGCCCGTTCAGCACGTGCACCACCCGCAACTGCTGCACCGTGCTGGCACTGAACCCGCCCAGCGGTAAATGGACCAGCGTTTTACCGAACTGCTTGGCGATCTTCCGCCACCCCGCGCCAGGCGGCGATGCGCTCAACAGCGCCACGTGCTTTTCCCGGCTGTAAAAACAGCATGCCATCAGCAGCCGTTCCTCCATCGTGTCCGCGCGGTCGAAGAACGGTTCGTGCCAGATGTCGCCGATGTGGATCGGCGGAAAGATCATCATGCAGCCGCCGTACGTCGCCTGCGCCACACCCGGGCCGATCACGTTCTTCCGGTAATCCGTCGCGTAAAACGCCAGTGTCGATTCCTCGTCATGCTCGTGATGCCACGTGATGCGATACGGATAATCCCGCGGGTCCGC
>JAQGHM010000001.1 GCA_028291615.1 Phycisphaerales bacterium
GACAGGAGCAGCGAGTTGGAGTCCATAAGTTTGCCCTCAACAACTCTATCGGACCCCAAGGCGCCAACCTGAAGCAATCGCTGGCGTGGTCACCTCCGGTGACCCGCGTCCCCCGCCCCAACACAATGAACAGAGTTGACCGGCGTTATCAGACTCTATAGCGTCAGTACAACTAACCCCAGGCAGGTCACCTATGCGATCAACCGTCGTCACGTGGATCTTCGTGGTTGCAGCGGCAATGGGCGCAAGCGTGCGGGCCGATCCAGGCCAGGACGGCGCCGGCTCCCGCCACAAGCCGATCGTCGCCGGAAGCCTCACTGTCAACCCCTACGACGTCATCGCCGTCTACCGTCCGCAAGACCAGCAAGGCGTCGCGGTCTATGTCGGCCGGCCCGGTCAGGCGATCCAGGCAATCATCTTCAAGGACTCGCGCGAGGCCGCCACCGTCTTCAAGGAGATCTGGGACAACGCCGAGGTCACCAAAGATCCCGGCGAAGACGACGCCCGCCCACTCACGCGGATGCGCCCCAAAGGCGCCGACCGCGCTGGCGCGACATTGATCGTCAACGTGCAGCGCGTCCTGGCCATCTCCTGGGATGTCGATCACCGCCAGGTGCACGTCCACCTCGACAAGCTGCTGGCCAACGAGTTGCTGACCGACCCCAATGGCGACGGCGAAAGTCTGCCCTACCTCGAAATCCCAAACGTCCACGACGCCGCTGAAGCGGTAATGGCCGCGTACAAAGCCTGCCTACTTAAAAAATGAACGCCATGCGCGGGCACGTGACGCCGTGGCGATGCGTCGCCCCATCACCCCTTGCGTTTGCGCGCCGGCCGAGTGCTCTTTCCCTTACTGATGGGCCCGCCCGTTCCACCGCTGGTATCCCCCGCAACGAAACTCACACTGCCGCGACGGTTTGCCACACCCTGGCCGCCGAACGCGCCCGCGACCGGCGGCGCCTCCTCCCGGCCCGTAATCGCCTCGACGGCCGGATTGTTCTGCTTCCGCCCCGCGGCCCGTTCCTTTTTATCGTCCAGGCTCGCGTGCCGGCCGCTGTTTGCTCCTTGTCCCATGGTGAACTCCTTTCGCCCGTAAACTCAAGCCGCAACACGCGGCTTCATCCACGGTTCCCCAGCGAAAGGCATACCACAACAGCCCCTGCCGCCGCATTTACCAATGCAACCGCGGCAGCGGAATCCGGTGCGCGTGCAGGTCCAGCGCCAGCGTAGCAAGCCCGCATAACAACAGGCACGCCGCCTGCGGCAACCCCACCGCGCGGCCAAAGCATTTCAGCCGCGGCTCGGGCGTATACCGCCAAAGGCGCCCGGTAAGTTTGGCGGCGGTCACCTCGGCGGGGACCGCTTGATTGACGAACACCACCTCGATCGCACGCTTGGCTGCGGAGCATTCGGCCGCGACGGCGCTGGCGGCCTCGATGACGAGGCAAACGTCCTCGCCACCGCTGACCCCGCGCACCGTCCAAAACGGATCGGCTGTTTTCCGGCTCATAGGTTTTCTCCAGATATGTCATCCAATATCAGACGGGGGTTTGGCAAATCCGGGAAAGAAAAAACGGCCGATCGGGTTATCCGACCGGCCGTATCGCCTGAAAATCAGGTATTTGCTCGCCAGCGGGGCAACTACCGCACCGGGATGAAACGGAACCGTTGTCCACCGACCGCGGCTTCCGCCATCAGCCCGCCCTTGATGTACACGAACACCGCCACGCCGTTCTGGAACCGCGCGTTTTTCGCCGCCCCGGACTTCAGCGCCACCGCGCTCACGCCCGCCTCCAGCGCATATTCCTTCTCGATGAACCGATCCAGCGCCGCCTTGTTCTGGAACGCGATCACCTCCGAATATGATTGCCCGCCGATCTGCGCGCCGACCGTCACTTGCGTCAGGTCCGAGTAACCGATCATCCGCCCCTGCTCGAACACCTCGCCCTTGCCGTACGCGCCGCCCGCGATCAGGCCGCCCTTGCCCACCGTCGGATAAACCGCGTAACCGTATGCTTCATCAATAAAGCGGCCAAAAGTCGGATCCTCCGCACGCATCATGTCCAGCGTGCTCTGGACGCTCGCGTCCAGCGCGTCGCGTTTCGCTTCGGTCTTCGGCGCCGCCTGGCAGCCGCCGATCATCCCAATGCCCAACGTCGCCAGCAACAATGCCGCGGCCAGTGTCGAATGTCTCATGTGAGTTCTCCTGTCTACTCTGATTTCTCTCTCATACCGGCGGCGAGCCAACTTCGGTCCGCCTGCAACCAGTCAACACCACTCACCATACGCCCGTAACCGACGGGGGGACAACGGATAAAATGAGCCGCCGGATAGTCTAAAAGACTCGGGTTTTTCATAAGATGACAGGTCGGTAAAGAGCACGTAAATTCAGCGAACAGCAGGAGTCAACATGACCAGTGAATTTAAGAAATGGCTGACGTTTAGCGTCGCGGCGACGGCGCTCATCCTCACCGGCTGTCAGAGCACCTACTACAAGGCGTGGGAGAAACTCGGATGGGCCAAGCGCGACATCCTCGTCGATCGCGTGAAGGACGCCCGCGAGGATGAAGAGGCCGCCAAGAAACAGTTCCAAAGCGCCCTCGAACAGTTCCAGGCGGTCACCCATTTCCAGGGCGGCGACCTCGAGGCCAAGTACAAAAAGCTCAACAAGGAATACGAAGCCTCCGAAAACCGCGCCGCCGACGTCCGCAAGCGTGTCAAAGCCGTCGATGACGTCGCCCAGGCCCTCTTCCAGGAATGGAGCAAGGAACTCGGCGAATACAGCGACGCCAACCTCAAACGCTCCAGCGAACAAAAGCTCCGCGAAACCCAGGACCGCTACCGCCAGATGTACACCGCCATGAAAAACGCCGAAGACAAGATGGAACCCGTCCTCAAAACCTTCAAAACACAGGTCTTATACCTCAAGCACAACCTCAACGCCGCCGCCATCAACTCCCTCCAGACCCAGGTAGGCGGCATCCAGGGCGACGTCGAGCAACTGATCCGGGACATGGACGCCTCCATCAAGGAAGCCGACACCTTCATCAGCCAAATGAAGTGACGAAACCCCCCACCACGTTCCCCACAAGCGAAATCCCCACCCCGGCGCTTGCTAACGTTATTCAACGTGAGAGAATTTTAGTGGCGGTGAATGCAAGCTGATCTGTAATATCCATCTCGCTGTCATGGAGGATCGTGATGGAAACGCTGAACCTTTTGGCGCTTTCTCTGGACGCGCAACTGTCGCGCGAATGGCTCGCGGTGAACCACCTCGGTGGCTACGCCGCCTCTACGCTCCCAAGTTGCAACACGCGCAAGTACCACGGACTGCTCGTCGCGGCCATGTGCCCGCCCGTGCGCCGCATGGTGCTCCTCTCGCGCGTGGAGGAAACCGTCTTCTACGACGGCTGGCCCCATGCCCTCGCCTGTAACGAATACCCCGACGCCGTCTTCCCTCAAGGCTATCGCCTCCTCCGCGCCTTCTCCAACGAACCCTTCCCGCGCTGGGCCTACCAGAACGAAGGCTGGACCCTCGAAAAACAACTCCGCCTTCTCAAAGGTGAGAACACCCTGGTCCTAAGCTACACCCTGATGGGCTCCGCCAAACCCGTCGAACTCGAGGTCCGCCCGCTCCTCGCCCTGCGCGGAATCCACGAGTTGATGTACCAGTGGAACGCGCCGCTCGTCCCGCAAAACCTCACGCCCAGCCACCACCACATCCCCGCCACCCACTCCACACCCGAAGTCTTCTTCGCCCACGACGGCAAGTTCCTCGGCGAAGGTTACTGGTACCTCAACACCATTTACCGCCGCGAAAAGGAACGCGGCTACAGCGGACTCGAAGACCTCTGGTCCCCCGGCGTCGTCCGCTTCACCCTCGCCCCGGGCCAAACCGTCAACTTCGTCTGCTCCACCGATCCGATCGACCTGCCAACGGTCCTCGACAAAGCCGACCTGCAATTCGCACACTCGTGCGCGCCAGCCGTCGACGGAGAAAAACCCGACTTCGCCCTGCAAGCACTTTCCCTCGCCGCCGATCAATTCGTCGTCACCAACCGCGAAGGGCGTTCGACCCTCATGAGCGGTTATCCCTGGTCCGCCCCCAGCGGCCGCGACGCCATGATCGATCTTCCCGGCCTCCTCCTCGTCACCGGAAAACTCTCCATCGCCAAGGGCGTCCTCGAATATTTCGCCAGCCTCGCCAGCCGCGGCCTCATGCCCAGCGAGTTCCCCACCGACGGCACCGCCCCCCTATACCGCGGCGCAGACGTCTCCCTCTGGTTCGTCAACGCGGTCCGCGAATACCTCCGTTACAGTGGCGACGATCAGACGACCAAAAAACTTTTCGACGTCATCGACGCCATCCTCTCCGCCTATCAGCGCGGAACGTCGCTCGGCATTCGCGCCGACGCCGACGGCCTGCTCTCCGCCGGCGCGCCGGGCCTCGCCCCGGCCACCTGGATGAACGCCGAAGTCGACGCCGCCGCCGTAACTCCGCGCCACGGCCGCACCGTCGAGCTCAACGCGCTCTGGTACAACGCGCTGCGCATCGGCTCCGACCTCGCGCGGCGATTCCACCAACCCGTCCGCTCCGAAGAACTCTACCTGTTCGCCAACCGCGTCCGCGCCGCCTTCAACCGCCGCTTCTGGAACGAGACCACAGGCTGCTGCTTCGACGTCATCGGCGAACAAACCGCCGACGCCAGCATCCGCCCCAACCAAATCTTCGCGATTTCACTCCCCTACCCCGTCCTCAACATCGATCGCCACGTCGCCGTCCTCAACAAGGTGCGCGACCAGCTTCTCACGCCCATGGGCGTGAGAACTCTCTCACCCAAGGATCCCAACTACCACGGCCGCTACGACGGCGGCATCCTCGCCCGCGACCGCGCCTACCACCAGGGCTCGGCCTACCCCTGGCTGCTCGGCCCGTTCGTCAGCGCCTTCGTCCGCGTCTACGGCCGCGGCCAACCCACGCGCGACCGCGCCCTCGCCATGCTCCGCGGCCCCCTCGAACACCTCCGCGGACTGGGCGTCGGACAAATCCACGAACTCTTCGATGGCGAATCCCCACACGCCCCCGGCGGCCTGACCTCCTCCGCCCGAAGCGTCGCAGAAATCCTCCGCGCCTACGCCGAAGATGTCCTCGACCTGAGCCCCGTAGACGCGACAACCCCCGCCGCCATCGGCGCAACCCCCACGATCGCCGCCGAACCCGCGCGCCTCGAATGAGGGACTTGCGGAAAGGCCGTAACGATCGCGCGCCGCACACGCCGGGTTCGGAGCATCATGCGACGACCCGGATCGTCCCTCGCTCCGCGCAAATTTGCCAGCGCACTCCATTTGCCATCTCCCCTGAAAAACATCACAATGTCACCCCAATCACCGGCATCAGCCGGCTCCGTTATTAAAAATCGCAAACCCCGAGAGGAAGGATCACATGGGACAGGCATTCGGCGTCGTCGGCTTGGAAGTCATGGGTCGTAACATCGCGCAGAACATCGAACGCAACGGATTCCCCGTTGCGGTCTTCAACCGCACCTGGGCCAAGAGCGAAGATTTCCTCAACGGCCCCGCCAAGGGCAAGAACTTCAAGGCCGGCAAAACCCCCGAAGAGTTCGTCAAGATGATCGACCGCCCGCGGCGCATCCTCCTGATGGTCAAGGCCGGTTATCCCACCGACTCCACCATCCAATCCCTCAAGCCCTACCTCGAGCCCGGCGACATCCTCATCGACGGCGGCAACGCCCTCTACACCGACACCGAACGCCGCATCAAGGAACTCGAAGGCACCGGCATCAAGTTCTTCGGCATGGGCGTCTCCGGCGGTGAAGAAGGCGCGCTCTGGGGCCCGTCGATCATGCCCGGCGGCGACATGGAAGCCTACAAGCACCTCGAACCCGTCCTCACCAAGATCGCCGCCAAGGCCCCCTCCGACGGCGCGCCCTGCGTCACCTACTGCGGCTCCGGCTCCGCGGGCCACTTCGTCAAGATGGTCCACAACGGCATCGAGTACGGCGACATGCAGCTCATCGCCGAAGCCTACGACATCCTCAAGAACGTCGCCGGCCTCACCAACGAACAACTCCTCCACGTCTTCGAAGACTGGAACAAGTCCGAGCTCCGATCCTTCCTCATCGAGATCACCACCAAGGTCATCAACTTCCCTGACCCCGACGGCAGCGGTAAGCCGCTCGTCGAGCTCATCGTCGATAAGGTCGGCATGAAGGGCACCGGCACCTGGACCATCAAGGCCGCCCTCGACAGCCAGGTCCCCGTCCCCACCATGGCCGCCGCCGTCGACGCCCGCGAAATCTCCATGCTCCAGGACCAGCGCAAAGCCGCCGAGAAAATCCTCCCCGGCCCCGGCGCGCCCAAGTGGTCCGGCGATCAGAAGGCGCTGATCGAAGATGTCAAGTACGCCCTCTACTGTTCCAAGATCTGCTCCTACGCCCAGGGCATGGCCATGCTCTCCGCCTCCAACCTCCCCAAGCCCGATACCGACAAAGGCCAGGAACTCGGCGGCGGCAAGTTCGGACACGGCTACGGCATCAAGCTCGACCAGATCGCCCAGATCTGGCGCGCCGGCTGCATCATCCGCGCAGATTTCCTCGAAGACATCACGCAGGCATTCAAGGCCGACCCCAAGCTCCCCAACCTCCTCACCGCCGGCAAGTTCAAGGACGCGATCGTCAAGAACCAAGCCGCCTGGCGTCGCGTCGTCTCGCTCGGCATCCAGCACGGCATCGCGACGCCCGCCTTCTCCGCCAGCCTCGCCTACTACGACTCCTACCGCCGTGGCCGCCTCCCCGGAAACCTCATCCAGGCCCAGCGCGACTTCTTCGGCGGTCACACCTATGTCCGCGTGGATAAGCCCGGCGTCTTCCACATGGAATGGAAACAAGGTGGCTCCCAAATCCTCCAGGAAGAAGGCAAGGCCCGCACGAAGTAGTCCACGTTCCGGGTGGCATGGGCAAGCGTACTCGTTTGCCCGTGTCTTGGTATTTCAAAAAGACTTGAACCACGAAGCACACGAAGAGCACGAAGTAGAGTTTTTGCCACTGACCAAAACAGAAGAATTGCATTAGCTTGAACGTTTTCTGTTTGCGTCTGTGGCTCACTCTCTCTTCCGCAATATCTTTCGTGCCCTTCGTGCTCTTCGTGGTTAGTTTTCTTTCCCCCTTAACCAGCAACCATGACCGACCTAAACATCCCCACCGACAACCGCAACCTGGACCTCCTTTCCCTGGGCGCACTCGTCCACCGCCTCGACCCCGGCGTCATCCCCTTCCGCAAGGCTCGATCCTTCGATATCCACGTCTCCGGCGGTGAGTACAACGTCGCCGCCAACCTCTCCGACGCCTTCGGCCTCCGCACCGCCATCGCCACCGCCATGGTCAAGTACCCGATCGGCGAACTCGTCCAAGCCCGCGTGCGCGAGATGGGCGTCACCCCCTACTACAAATGGTTCGATCACGACGGCGTCCGCGGCCCCAACATCGCCACCGTCTACTCCGACCGCGGCCAGGGCGTCCGCCCCCCCGTCGTCTTCTACAACCGCTCCAACGAGGCCGCCGCATTGCTCAAGCGCGGCGACTTCGATTGGCCCAAGATCTTCGCCGCCGGCGTCCGCTGGTTTCACTCCGGCGGCATCTTCGCCTCCCTCTCCCAGACCACCGCCGACGTCATCATCGAAGGCATGCAGGCCGCCAAAGCCGCCGGCGCAGTCACCTCCTTCGACCTCAACTACCGCGCCAAGCTCTGGGCCTCCGTAGGCGGCGCAGAACGCGGCGTACAGGTCATCAAGAAAATCGTCGGCAACGTAGATGCCCTCGTCGGCAATGAAGAAGACCTGCAAAAAGGCCTCGGCATCCCCGGCCTCGACGTAGACTCCACCAAGTCCAAGCTGGACCCCGACACCTTCTTCGGCCTGATCGACCGCGTCGTCCAGCAACACCCCAACGTCAAGCTCGTCGCCACCACCCTCCGCGAGGTCCACTCCACCAACCGCCACGACTGGGCCGCCGTCCTCTGGCTAAACGGCAAACGCTACGTCAGCCCCACCGCCCAGCTAGACGTAATCGACCGAATAGGCGGCGGCGACGGCTTCGCCTCAGGCCTCTTCTACGGCCTCCTAAGCGGCCGCCCCCCCGAAGAAGCCCTGAAACTAGGCTGGGCCCACGGCGCACTCCTGACAACCTTCCCCGGCGACACGACAATGGCCAACCTCGCAGAAGTAGAAGCCTTCGCCAAAGGCGGGTCCGCAAGAGTCCAGCGCTAACCACAACACCCATCCAAACTTGCGCCCTTCCTGGCACGCCGGGGCAGAGCGCCGGGAGCCAGGCGACCAGAGCGCCGCCCCGGATCTTTGCCCCATCTTTTCCCCTCCCCACCCCACTTCGCGCAAACTTCACACCCCCGCCAACGTTGTATAATAGGACCCGCACGAGTATCCTATCGTGCTTCTCGTTTACCCCATTGGTCAGGCGGTAGCGGCGTTCCCCCTGTAAAGTCAGGCGGGAACCGTTCTTAAATGACAGATGACCAGCCCCAACGGACCTTCAATAATGAATCAAGTGCGTAACGACATTCGTAATGTAGCCATCATCGCCCACGTCGACCACGGTAAGACGACCCTGGTCGATGCCCTCCTGCGCCAGTCCGGCAACTTCCGCGACAACCAGGTGCAGGACACCATGCTCGACAGCAACCCGCTCGAACGCGAGCGCGGCATCACCATCCTCGCCAAAAACGTCGCCATCAACTACACCGACCCGATCACCAAACAGGTCTACAAGATCAACCTGATCGATACCCCCGGCCACGCCGACTTCGGCGGCGAGGTCGAGCGCGTCCTCAGCATGGCCGACGGCGTCTTCCTCCTCGTCGATGCCGCCGAAGGCCCCATGCCCCAGACCCGCTTCGTCCTCAAAAAGGCCTTCCAGCACGAGCTCCGCCCGATCGTCGTCATCAATAAGATCGATCGCCAGGACGCCCGCGCCGACGCCGTCCTCAATGAGGTCTTCGACCTCTTCGTC
Organism: Phycisphaerales bacterium; assembly: GCA_028291615.1. Lineage (GTDB taxonomy): Bacteria > Planctomycetota > Phycisphaerae > Tepidisphaerales > Tepidisphaeraceae > RYN-433. The sequence goes on from JAQGHM010000001.1 coordinate 9,042, forward strand.
GAGCTCGGCGCCGACGATGAAACCCTCGACTTCCCCGTCCTCTACGCCTCAGGCCGCGCCGGCACCGCAAGCTGGAAGCTCGACGAGCCCGGCAAGGACATCATCCCCGTCTTCGAAGCCCTCCTGAAGCACATCCCCGCCCCGCACGGCGACCCCGAGCGCTCGCTGCAGATCCGCATCAGCAGCATCCAGTACAATGACTACGTCGGCCGCATCGGTGTCGGACGTATCATCAACGGCGTCATCAAGACCGGCCAGCAGGTCACCATCGTCAAGCGCGACGGCGAGAAGGTGAAGAGCAAAGTCCCCCAGCTCCAAGTCTTCGACGGCTTTGGCCGCAAGAACGCCGAGGAAGCCGCCGCCGGCGACATCGTCGCCATCATCGGCCTCGAATCCGTCGACATCAGCGACAGCATCTGTGACTTCGCCAACCCCGAAGCGCTCGAGCCCGAGGACATCGAGCCCCCGACCCTCACCATGATGTTCAGCGTCAACGACTCCCCCTTCTGCGGCCGCGAGGGCAAGTACGTCACCAGCCGCAACATCCGCGAACGCCTCTTCAAAGAGCTCGAAGCCAACGTCGCCCTCAAGGTCGAGGAAGCCGAGAACAAGGACTCCTTCAAAGTCAGCGGCCGCGGCCTGCTTCACCTGGGCATCCTCATTGAGAACATGCGCCGCGAAGGGTATGAGCTCTCGATCAGCAAGCCCCACGTGATCATGAAGAAGGACAAGGAGACCGGCGGCACGCTCGAACCGATCGAGTACCTCGTCGTCGATGTCCCCGAGAAGAACATGGGCGGCGTCATGGAGCTCGTCGGCAACCGCAAGGG
>JAQGHM010000016.1 GCA_028291615.1 Phycisphaerales bacterium
CGCTGACGATCGGGGCGCTGATCTGGTTTGCCATCCTGCAGCCGATCCTGCACGCCGCGCTGCAGCCCGAGCCGGTGGCGACGGTGCGCGCGATCGCGCTTGAGATCGTCAATGCGCTGAGCGTGACGTTTCTCTTGAAGACGCTCACGTTCATGATCCTCTGGTTCGTCATCATCTGGCTGATGGTGCGCTGGGACACGGCGCGGCGGGTGGATCGGCAGTTGCAGCGATGGAAGACGTCCGACACGTTGGACCCGGGACTGAGCCTGCCCGGGCAGACGATGGAGTGGCTGGGCACGATGATCGAGCCCATCCGCGCGGCACGCGAGCGACTGGAAGGGCTGGTGCGACGGGCGGAAGAGTTGGAAGGGGAACTGGAATCGAAGGCGGCCTGACGCGCTCGTCACCTGCCAGCGAGAACGTTCCGCAAATCAGTGAAGTAATTGGGATACGTCTTGTTCACGCACTCCGCATCTCTAATTACGACGCCTTCGACCTTCGTTCCGGCGATCGCGAAGCTCATCGCCATGCGATGGTCGTCGTAGGTCGCGATGGCGGCGGGCGTGATCTTTTCGGGCGGCGTGATTGCGAGGTAATCGTCGCCGGCTTCGACTTCGGCGCCGAGCTTGCGCAACTCGGTCGCCAAAGCGAGCAGGCGGTCCGTCTCCTTGAGCTTGAGCGTGTGCAGGCCGCGGATGACGGTCTCGCCGCGAGCGAAGAGTGCGACGACCGCAAGCGTCTGCGCGGTGTCGGGCATGTCCAGCAGGTCAACCTCGATGCCATTGAGCTGGCGAGCGCCGCGCATGGTGATGAAGTCGGAGCCGAAGACCATCTCCGCGCCCATCTGGTGCAGCACGTCGGCAAAACCGACATCGCCCTGCAGGCTGCGCTTGCCCAGGCCTTCAACCGTGACCTTCGCTCCCTCGTGCATCGCCGCGGCGGCGAGGAAATATGTCGCGTTGCTGGCATCGGGCTCGATCGCATAATCCACGGCGGTGTACTTTCCGCGCGGGACGATGACCTCCTTCGGATTCCCCTGCGGATCGCGCACGAGCTCGGGCGTGTGATGGAATGCATCCATGAGCTGCATCGTCATCGCGACGTAAGGCCAGCTCGTCTGCTGGCCGACCAACTCGACGCGCACCTCGTTACGCGCGTATGGCGCGGCCATCAGCACCGCGGAGAGAAACTGGCTCGACTGCTCCGACCCGTAGCGCATGAACCCGCCCGGCAGTTCATCCGCCAGCACTTCGATTGGCGGAAGACCAACAGCCTCCTTGTAGTTGATCCGCACGCCCAGGTTTTTCAGAATATCGACGAGCCCGCCGATCGGCCGCTGCCGCATGCGCGGAATGCCGTCCAGCGTGAACGTGCCGCGCCCGACCGAGCAGAGCGCGGCGACGAAGCGGATCGTGGTGCCCGAATTCCCGCAAAAAAGCTCAGCGCCCGCCGCCGGAATTTCACCGCCGCGGCCTTCGACAGCGATCGTATGCGCGGCGCGATCGACCTGCGGCGCGAAACCCAGGCGGTTCAGGCAATCGATCATCACCTCGGTGTCTTCGGCAAAGAGCGCGTTGCGCAGCGTGCAGCGCCCGTCCGCCAGAGCGGCCAGCACCAGCGCGCGGTTAGTCAGGCTCTTCGAACCGGGCGGCGTGATCGTCGCGCGAAAGGGCGCGGTGACGGTGGGAACGACGACATCGCTCATGACTATTCGCTCGCCACCGACAGGTTCTCGATCGCGATCGTTTTCGTCCCCATCTGATGGAACGTCGCAAGTTTCAGCCCCTCCACGTGCCGGTATTTTTCCCAGCTCGCCTGCATGGTCGTCTCTGCGGACGGCATGTAATCCCAATACGCGACCAGGCTGGTGAACGGATCGATGTACATGTTATAGCGATCGCCCGGCGTCATGCCGACGCCCTGAAACGAGAGCTGCAACACCTCATAAGTCTTGCCCGCCACTTCGCGGCGGCCCAGCGCCTGGCGCGTCACGCCCATGTCAAAAAGTTTCAACGGCGCGAGCAGCCAATAGCTGTCGTTGGTCCACGCCTTGAACGCCTCTACCTGCGCGGGATCGTTCATGTCGGGCTTGGCGATGTTGACGGTGGTGGATTTGTCACCGGAGCTGACGGTATCGGTGCCGGCCTTGATGTTCCAAATGTGCTGCCGCGAGACCTTCAGGTCGGCGCCATCATGGACGACAAATGTGAATGACAGACTGGTCGCGCGCGGCCAGTTGTTCACGCCCGACGCCATTGCCACGCTGCGCGCGAGCTGATCTGCCCGCTGCGCGTCGGTCATACGCCCGGCGTTGACCGTGTAGCAACCGCCGGTCATCGCCAGGAACATCAGCGCCGCCGCCATCGAGATCGTTCGCTTCATGTGTCGTCTCCTTCTTGGGATCGGTTTTCACGTCACCGGTGCGGCGGATAGGATACTCGATCGGCGCGTTCACGCCACGCGAGAGGTTCGACGCGATTTAACCGATGGGTAAGCGATTACGATCAGTCCCAGCCGCCGCCGCCGCCAATCCGTTGGCGTGGCTGGCCGCGGTGCTGCTGGTGATCGCCGTTTTCATCGCCTATAGGCCCGCGGCGACGGGCACGTTCATCTGGGACGATGACGAATACGTCGCCCTAAATCCCAACCTGCGCTCCGCAGCCGGGCTGTCGGGCATCTGGCTGCACCCGACGCGCTCGCCGCAGTATTATCCGGTGACGTTTACAAGCTTCTGGATCGAGTACCACATCTGGGGCGCGGGCCCGCGCGGGTATCACGAGATTAACATCCTGCTGCACGCCGGGTCGGCCCTGCTGCTCTGGCGAATTCTAAAGCGGCTTCGCGTGCCCGGCACTGCCTTCGCCGCCGCGGTCTTCGCGCTTCATCCGGTGATGGTCGAATCCGTGGCGTGGATCACCGAGCGGAAGAACACGCTCTCGTTGCTGTTCTACCTTGCGGCGATGGATGCTTACCTGATGTTCGTGCGGATCGAAGAGCACGAGACAGCGGAGCGAACGACCCGCTGGGGCGCATACACCGCCGCCCTCGTGTTCTTCCTCTGCGCCTTGGGCAGCAAAACCGTAACCGCAAGCCTCCCAGCGGCGCTGCTGCTGATCCTTTGGTGCAAAGATCGCCTACGGCAGCGTGATTGGATGATGCTGGCGCCATTCTTCCTGTTGGGCATCGCCGCGGGTTGGCATACCAGTTGGCTGGAACGATCAGAGGTGGGTGCATCGGGGCCGGAATGGAGCTACAGCGCCGTGCAGCGTTGTCTGATCGCCAGCCGCGCGCTCTGGTTCTACACCGCCAAGCTGCTCTGGCCGGATCGCTTGAGCTTCATCTATTCCAAGTGGCGCGTCGATCCCACGGACGCCGTGCAGTGGATGTTCCCACTCGCGGTGCTGGCCGCCCTCGCGATCCTCTTCGCGCTCCGACGCCGCATCGGCCGCGGCCCGCTGGTCGCCGTGCTGCTCTTTGTCGGCACACTCGCGCCGGCCCTGGGCTTTGTGAACGTGTACCCCATGCGCTACACGTTCGTCGCCGACCATTATCAATATCACGCCAGCCTCGCCCTGATCGTTTTGATCGTTGCCGGCGCGACGACATTCATACGCCGCCGCGGCCTGAATCGCCGCTTCCCTGCCGCCGTCGCTGGAGTGATTGCGATCATCCTGATGACGTTGCTCTGCCTGACGTGGAGCCAAGCGGGAATCTATCGCGCCCAGCGAACGCTCTGGGCCGACACGCTGCGCAAATCTCCCAATTCCTGGATGGTTTGGTTAAACCAGGGCCGCGTCGCCGCCGCGGCCTCACCCCCGGACATGGCCGTCGCCGCCGCGGCCTTCCGCAAGGCGCTCGATCTCGCGCCCGACGTCGCCGATCCGCATTACGACATGGGCCTGATCCATCTTGACGAACGAAATTATACCACCGCCGCCGCCGAGTTCAGCCGCGCGATCCAGATCGAACCCCGCCACGCGCGCGGGCACAACATGCTAGGCTTCGCGCTCGCCGCGCAACACCGCCTCGACGACGCGATCGTCGAATATCGCCGCGCCCTTGCTATCAAGCCCAACTACGCCCACGCCCACTTCACCCTCGGCCTCGCCCTGCGCGAACAGGGAAACTACGAACCTGCCGCTACCGAATTCCTCGCTGCGATCGATCTGGATCCCACCTCCGCCCCCGCCCTTCGCGAGCTGGCAACCTGCCGCATCCGCCAGGCCAACTATGCCGCCGCCCTCGATCCCCTTCGGCGCTTGTTGCAACTCCAGCCCAGCAACGCCGAGGCTCACTTCGACCTCGCCGCCGCCTGCGCGCTGACCAATCATCCCGAAGAGTCCAACGATCATTTCCTCCGCGCCGTCGCGCTCAAGCCGGAGCTGCGCGCGCGATGGAAGTAGACGCTATATTACCGTTATGCCCCTCATGACCCATACCCCCGCCAACTACTTCAAAGCCCGCACCAGCGTCATCACCGGCGACGTCACCATCGGCGAGCTTTGCAGCTTCTGGTTCAACGCCGTCGTTCGCGGCGACGTCGCGCCGATCACCATCGGCCGCCGCACCAACGTCCAGGACGGCGCCGTCATCCACTGCGACACCGGCGTCCCCAACGTCATCGGCGAAGAGGTCGTCATCGGTCACGGCGCGATCGTCCACGGCGCCCGCGTCGGCGACCGCTGCCTGATCGGCATGGGCGCAACTCTGCTCTCGCAGAC
>JAQGHM010000023.1 GCA_028291615.1 Phycisphaerales bacterium
AACGCCATGTTGATCAGGTTGACCGCGATCATCGAGATCGCCGGCGTCAGCGTGTCCCCCGCGCCGCGCAGGCATGCGTTGGCGACGAACATCACCGTGAGGAACGGCACCGACACCGCCAGCATCCGCAAGTACGACAGCGCAAACGACCGCCCGTCCGCCGACAATCCCGTCAGCCCCACCCAGAACTCCGCCCAGATGTAAAGCACCGCCCCCAGCACGATCCCCAGCACCAGCGCCGCCGACACGCTCTGCCCGCAAACGCTGTTGGCGATCCGCCTGTGCCTGGCCCCCTTGGCGCGCGAGATCAGCGCCGTCGAACCCGTCCCCACGGCGCTGACGATCAACCCGATGAACCAGAGCAGGTAAGAGATCGTCCCCACCGCCGCCGTCGCCGACGGCGCGATGTTCTTCGGCAAATTATTCGCCAGCCAAGTATCGTTGAGGCCGACGAGAAAGTTAAAGATCTGCTCCGCCAGCGCGGGCAAAGCGAGAGCGAGGACGACGCGCAAGAGCGACGGCGCAGTCGCCGGTTGAGAGAACAGCGGCGCCGGTGGCGCACTGGGTGATTCGACTGTAGCTTCAGCGCGGTCCATCGTCGTTCCTCATTCCTCTGCCGCAGCTATCTTAGGCCGGCTTGGGCTTCGTGCGACCAGTGACGATCAGTCGTCGAGGAAGATGCGCTTGAGATGGCGGTCGAAGAGGTTTTGGGTGACGTTGGTGGCAATGGTGGGTTCGTATTCATTGAGGGCGTTGGTGTAGCGCTCGCCCATCTGGGCTGCGACTTTGAAGCCTACGTGGAGGAGTTGGCGGAATTGGGGGTTGTAGTGGGGGTTTGCGGGGTCGTGGCGCAGCGTGGCGGCATATTGCTCCCCACTCCAGTCGGCTACTTCTGCGATCTTGGGGAGCTTGGATTTGTCGATGTCGATGACGGTGGCGTAGGGGGCGCAGAGCTCGTCGAAGCGGGCCAGGGCCTGGGTGTAGACGTCTTTGGCGATGTGGAGCCCTTCGCCGCCGGCGAGGGCGAGGCCGATCAGTTCTTCGAGCCAAGTGGTGCCGGCGGTCTTGAGGTGGAGGCCCGCGCCGGTGCGGCGGAGGGCTCGGCGGATGGCGGGGTAGATGCTGAACTTGTCGCTGCCGGAATGGACGCTGAGCTTGAGGTCGGCGGGGAGGCCGAACTCCTTGACGGCGAAGGCGATGACGGCGAGATCGTCGTTGAACTCGCGCTCGAACTGGGTGACGTCGCCGACGTAATCGACGCCTTTGTTGAAGCGGCCGGTGAACTTGGGGGCGATCGTGCGCACGGGAATCTTCTCGCTGGCGATCGCGCCGAGGATGAAGAGCAGCTCGAGCGGGGTTTGCGGCTGGTCGGTCTCGTCCATCGAGATCTCGGGGACGAACGCGCCCGGGCCCTTGGCGGCTTCGATATGACGGTAGACCTTGCCCGCCTCGTGGACGGCGTGGAGATACTTACGGCCGATGGCTTCGATCTGTTGCGGGGTGACCTGGAGTGCGCCTTCGATGCCAGCGACGCGGAGGGCGCCGGCATAGCGGGCGTATTCTTTGACGAAGGGGGCGAGGGCGTCATCGTCGGCGGGCTTGCCGATGAAGTCGGCGACGTCGATGGTGAAGAAGTCGCTGGCGGTGATGAAGCGGTCGACGGTCTGGAGGCCGATGTGGTCGGCGTCGACGAAATAGGGGTCTTTCCAGTTCAGCGTGCGCACGGCGGCGTCGGCCTCGGCGCGGACGCTGGCCGGCTCGCTGTGGACGATGTTGTGCTCGCGGTTGGACTTGTTCCAGACGGGGGTGACGTCTACGCCGAGCTTTTTGGCGCGGACGAAGGCGGCGAGTTGGGCTTTGCCCTGGTGGGCGAAGCGGTCGCCGATGCCCACGCTGTATTTTGGCAGGTTCATTTGGTTTCCTCGTTTCCGTCTAGGGTATGAGAAGCATGCGCGCCTGCAATAGCTTGCGGCGTGATGAACTTTGCCAGACGCGGGGGAATAAGCAGAATGCGCGGGAATGGATGCGTTGGTCGATCATGTTGTTTTCGAGAGCGTTGCTTGTCCGGTGGTCGTGCTGGACCGCTACGGGGGGATCGTGCGCGCGAACCATGCGTGCGAGCGCGCGCGCGGGCAGACGCGGGCGGAGTTGGTGGGGAGGCGGTTTTGGGGTTTGTTTGGCGATCCGGTCGAGACGAGTGCGGTGCAAGAGCGCTTCGAGCGTTTGATCGCGGGTGGGGCGGCGGAAGGGCATGAGAGCGATTGGGTGGATGGGGATGGATTGTGCCGCCGGATTGCGTGGTCGTATGCGTTGGCTGGTGGCGAAGAGGGGGAGGCGCGGTTCATCGTCGCCACGGGCCTGGATGTCACGGAGCAGCGGGTAGCAGAGCAGTCTTATCGGCGCGCTCACGAGTTGAACCGGCGGGTGCTGGAGGTCGTGCCGGGTGGGGTGGCGCAGGTTTCGCCGGCGGGGGAGGTGCAGATCGCCAATGCGGCGGCGCAGGAGTTTTTGGGGCTGGTGTTTGACGAGACGCGCCGGGTGTACGTGTCAGACTTCACGGGAAAGACGATTCGAGAAGATGGCCGCGATTTTCCGGTGGAAGATTACCCGGTGTCGCGATGTCTGCGGACGGGGGAGCCGCAGCCGCCGGCGGTGGTGGGCGTGACGCGACCCGATGGGCGGACGCTCTGGGGCCTTTTTTCGGCGATGCCGCTACGGGACAGCGAGCGGGAATGCCCCGGCGGGGCGCTGGTGACGTTTCTCGATATCACCGATCGCATCCGCGCCGCCGATGCGTTGCGGGCAAGCGAGGAGTGGCTTCGGGCCGCGTTCGCCGACGCGCCGATCGGGATGGTTCTGGGGGACCTGAAAGGACACATCCTGCGGGTCAACGCGGCGTACTGCCGCATCACGGGATACACCGAAGCCGATCTGCTCGGAAGGCAATTCCTCAGCATTACCCATCCCGACGATCGCGAGCGGAATGCGACATTGGTCACACGCCTGATGGCCGGGGAGATTTCGACCGCGGTCATGCAGAAGCGGTACATCACCAGCGACGGCGGCGTCGTGTGGGCGCAGATAAGCGTTGGCGTGGCGCGGGACCCGGGCGGGCGGCCGCAGACGTTCGTCGTTTTGGTGCAAGACATCACCGAGCGCCGGCGCGCGGAAGAGTTGCTGCGCGAGAGCGAGCGCCGCTTCCGGCAACTGGCGGAGGCGATCGACGGGGTGTTCTGGATGATCGACGCTGATTCGAAGGAGATGCTTTACGTTAGCCCGGCGTACGAACGGCTTTGGGGAAGGTCATGCGAAAGTCTTTATCGGGAACCGGGATCATTCAGCGATGCAATTCATCCGGATGACCGGGCGCGGGTGCTGGCGGAGATACGGCCGATTCCGGAGAAGGGGGTCGAGGTGCAGTATCGCGTTGTGCGGCCCGACGGGTCGGAGGTGTGGATTCACGATCGCGCCTTTCCGATCCGAAACGAGCGGGGTGAGGTGTATCGCCTGGCGGGGATCGCGCATGATGTGACGGAGCACAAGCACAGCGAGCAGGCGATCCGGGCGATGAACGAGCACCTGGAACGGCTGGTCGCCGAGCGCACGGCTGACGCGCAGGAGCAGAGCCGCATCCTGCGCTCGGTGCTGCAGAGCATGGGCGAGGCGGTGATCGTCGCCGACCAGCAGGGGAACGTGATGCTGACAAACCTGGCGGCGGCGCGCTTTGCCGGGCCTCCCAATCCCGAGCCGCACTCGGTGGAGAGTTGCGCGGTGCCGCAGTATTTGTTTAAGAGCGACGGCGTGACGCCTTACGCGGGCCACGAGTTGCCGTTGTCGCGCGCGGTGGCCGGGGAGGCGGTGGATCAGGAGGAGATGCTGATCGCGCGGCACGACCGGCCCGAGCGGGTGTGGATCAGCGCTACTGCGCGGCCGTTGCGGGATGAAAGCGGCAAGCTCGCGGGCGGCGTGCTGGTGGCGCGCGATACGACCGAGCGCAGGCGGGTCGATGAGTTGCTGCGCGAAAGCGAGCGGCACCATCGCGAAGCGGCGGAGCACAACCGGTTGCTGGTGCGCGAACTGGAGCACCGGGTGCGGAATAACCTGGCGGGGCTGCTGGGGCTGGTGTCGGTGATGCAGGAGCGGATGACGGACGTGCGCGCGTTCGGGCGGGCGATGGAAAGCCGGCTGCGGGCGATGGCCCACGTGCAGCAGTTGCTGGCGACGACCGAATGGCGGGCGCTGGACCTGCGGGTGCTGATCGATTCGCTGATTTCGGCCATGGATTTCATGCTGCCCTGGCTGACCGAGGTGACGCTCAGCGGGCCGAGCGTTTCGATCCCGCCGCGGCGGGCGCTGCCGCTGACGCTGATCCTGGCGGAATGGCTTACGAACAGTTGCAAGTACGGGGCGCACAGCCAGGCGGGCGGGCGGTTGCAGATCGGATGGGAACTGGGGCTGGCTGCCGGGCCACAGTCGGTACGCATTTGCTGGGAGGAAACCGGCGGGCCCACCCCTTCAGATGCCGTCGTGCCATCACTTGGCACGGACCTCGTGCAGGCCTTCGCAAGTCGCGAGCTCGATGGCGTCTGCCAGATGGGTTTTCCCCAAACTGGCGCACGTCACGTCCTGGAGTTTTCAGTCTGTGACTGACGAGTTGCGATCTGCCCTTGGGCTGCGGCGAACACCTGGGATAAACATTGCACAGCCGTTGCATCAGAATTCATTCGGGTCGACGTTACAGTCTTGATAAGCTGTTTTTGCTGGAAAAAGCACTCACATCCGCTCGTTTTTCCACTCAGGGTGCATATGAAATCAATTCATCTCGCGATCGCGGTTCTGTTGACCTTCTGCACGTTTATGGCCGCCAGAGCTCAGGAGAAAGCCGCTGAACCGTCGTATTACGAAGAGACCGTCGCCGCTTCCAATCCGCTTCGCACGAAGCAGGCGAAAGAACTGGACGAGTATGTCATCGCGTTGAAGAGGGATGAGAGCCGGCTGCACACTCTGTTCAAGCCGGATTATTCGTCGCCGCAGGCGTTTGAGCGGTCGGCTGATCCGCTGCGCAAGGCGTTCTGCGACAGCATTGGTTATCCGCCGCCGGGCGATGTGCCGAAGGAGGCCGCGACGTTTGAGAAGATCGGCGAGGATGGGATCGGCATGTATTACCGCGCGACGATCCCGATCCTGCCGGCCGTTTACGCCGAAGGGATTTACATCGTGCCCAAGGTGCTTGCGGGCAAGGCGCCGCTGATCATCGCCATGCACGGTGGCGGCGGTTCGCCGGAGGTGGCGTTGTTTCACGGTGGGGCGAATTATCACGACATGGTGCGCGGCGGGGTGAAGCGTGGGTACGTCGTCTTTGCGCCGCAGCACCTGTTCTCAGCCGAAGGATATCCGAAGGACTATCGCAACAAGATCGATGAGCGAATGCGGCTGGTGGGGACGAGTCTGACGGCGGTGGAGATTGCCAAGATCACGCGCAGCCTCGACGTAATCCTGGCGCGGCCGGAGGTCGATCCGCAGCGGGTGGCGATGGTCGGTCTTTCCTACGGAGGCTACTACGCGCTGGTCGCGCCGGCGGTCGATGCCCGCATAAAGGTGTCGGTGTCGAGCTGTTACTATGGCGTGCAGGAGGGACGTTATGAGCGCGACGAGCTTTCGGTGCCGAGCGACTTTCGGTTCAAGGATCGCTTTACGCTGTTTCGCGATTCAGACATCGTGGCGCTGGTCTGCCCGCGCGCGCTGCTGATTCAGGCGGGTCGTGCCGATGACGATGATCATCGCGAGCCAGGCAAGCTGCTGGCCCCGATTTCCGCTGGTTATTACGCGAAACTCGGCATACCGGAGCGGTTTAAGCACGTCGTCTTCGAAGGCCGTCATGAATTCCATGACGAATCCGCTTGGGAATTCGTGCGAAAGCATCTGTAAGCCCCTGCTCCGGGACTAGGTACAACAGGCGGCGTTGCTTGTCAGTATGAAGGATGGACCCGAGCGAACGTGCCGCCGGGGCAAGTCTTGCGATCTGCTGCCCCAATGAAAACATCGGCACATTTAACTGCGGGATCGGCCAGGCAGCGGATGGCCATGGTCGCGTTGATGCTGCTGGCATGGCTTGCGTCAGTGTCGGGTGGGAAACCTAATGCAGAGTCGGCAGCCGCAAATCCCGCTTCGGGCAATGCGCTGGCGCTTCTGGAAACCCACTGCGTGAAATGCCACGGGGGCGAGAAGACCAAGGGCGGCCTAAGCCTACTGACGCGGGAGGCGCTGCTCCATGGCGGCGAAAGCGGCGCGGCGGTCGTTCCCGGCAAGCCGGATGCAAGCTTGCTGCTGAAATCCGTTCGTCACGAAACCGAATCGCCGATGCCGCACAAGGAGGCGAAGCTTCCCGACGCAGCCATCGCGCAACTTGCGCGATGGGTGCAGGACGGCGCGCCGTACGCGCGGCCGCTCAACAAGGCGCCTGTGGATGCAGCTTCCAAGCCAGCCACGTTCACGTTGACCGACGCCGATCGACATCATTGGGCTTTCCAACCGGTCGCGCGGCCAAAACCGCCGCAGGTCGAAGATGGTTCGGGCAATCCGATCGACCTGTTCATTCGCGAACGATTGCGAACGTCGGGCGTCTCGCCGTCACCTCCGGCAAGCCGCGCGGTGCTGATTCGGCGGGTCACGTTTGACCTGATCGGTCTCCCACCAACGCCTGCGGAGATTGACGCGTTCGTGAATGACGCGTCACCCAAGGCGTATGAAGCGCTGATCGATCGCCTGCTCGCCTCGCCGCAATATGGCGAGCGCTGGGGCCGGCATTGGCTCGATTTGGCACGGTTCGCCGAGACCGATGGGTTTGAGCACGATGCTGTGCGGCCGCATGCGTGGCGGTACCGCGATTACGTGATCCGCTCCTTCAACGCTGACAAGCCATACGATCGTTTCGTCCGCGAGCAACTGGCTGGGGACGAACTTTGGCCCGATGACCCGGACGCTCAGGTCGCCACCGGATTTAACCTGCTCGGCCCGGACATGGTGGACAGCGCCGATCAACAGCAGCGCCGTCACAACACGCTCAATGACATGACCGATACCGCCGCGCTGGCGTTCATGGGGCTTACGGTCGGATGCGCGCGGTGTCATGATCATAAGTTCGAGCCGCTCTCGCAGCGCGATTATTACCGCCTTCAGGCGTACTTTTCCCCGGCGGCCTTCCTGCGCGAGCGCGAGATCCGCGACGCATCAACCGCGCCGGCATTCGAGGCGGCGACGAAGCAGTTCAACGAGCACCCCGCCGTGCGCGAACTGGCGGAGCTTGAAGCGCCCGCGATTGAAAAGATCCGTCATCAGAAGCTCGCGAAGCTTTCGCCCGAGGCCCAGGCCGCGCATCAGACGCCGCCCGACCGGCGCACCACCGAGCAGGCCAACCTTGTGCTTGAAACGGACGAGATGGTGCAGGTGTTGGACCGCGAAATCGCGGGCGCGCTCGGCACCGACGCCAAGGCGCGGCGAAAGCAATTGGTCGATACCGTCAAGCAGCTTCCTAAGCCGCCGGCGCAGCCTTTGGCGATGGCGCTAGGCCGCGCAAAGGGTGCGCCCGCGAAAACCTTCGTGCTCTTCCGTGGCGAATACACCCAGCCAGGCGACGAAGTGGATGCAGGCGTGCCCGCGGTCTTGGCAAGTTCGAGCACACCATCGGAAGAAAGTGCGCCGATTGCCGCGCATCCGCGCATTGCGTTGGCAAACTGGGTGGCCAACCCGCAGAACCCGCTCACCGCGCGCGTGATGGTGAACAGGATCTGGCAACATCACTTCGGCCGTGGCCTTGTCACGACGCCCAGCGATTTCGGCACGCACGGGCAAAAGCCCACGCATCCAGAGTTGCTCGACTGGCTCGCGGGTGAGTTCATCGACGGCGCCTGGAGCATCAAGCGGATGCACAAGCTGATGCTGATGTCGGCGACGTACCAGCAGCAATCGTCCACCGCCGCGATGGGTCAAGCCGATCGGGTCGATCCGGAAAATCGTCTCTACTGGCGCATGAACCGCATCCGCCTCGAGGGGGAGATCATCCGCGACAGCGTGCTGGCGATCAGCGGACAATTGAACCTGCAGATGGGCGGCCCGGGCGTCTTTCCGCCGCTGCCCGAGGATGTATTCAAGGGCTCCAGGGGATGGACCGTGAGCAGAGACCCGCGCGATCAGGTCCGCCGGAGCGTTTACATTTTCGTCCGCCGGAATTTGCGATTTCCGTTTCTGGAAGTGTTCGATGCGCCGGACAATAACCTGAGCTGCCCGGCGCGCGAACGCAGCACCACGGCGCTGCAGGCGCTGACGCTACTCAATGCCGATGAAGTGATGACGGCCTCCAAAGCCACCGCACAGCGGCTAACCACGCAAGCAGCCTCGCAAGAGGAGCAGGTTAGACTAGCTTACCGGCTGACGCTGGGCCGCGCGCCGACGGCGCGCGAGCATGCGTTAACCCAGACGTTCCTCGCCCGTTCGCCGTTGAGCGAATTCTGTCGCGTGCTATTCAACCTGAACGACTTCGTTTACGTGGAGTGACCTTCGGTGAGAAGCGCGATCAATCTATGCCAAGGACCCAGCGGCCTCGGTACGCGGCCCGCCTCGCGGCGCGAATTTCTGCGTCATGCGGGCGGTGGTTTCGGCATGCTGGCGCTCGCGTCCCTTTTAAGCCGCCACGGGCTTCTCGCGGCCGCGGAGCCCAATCCGCTCGCCCCACGTCCGCCGCACCATTTCGGCAGCGCGCGCAGTGTGATCTTTCTCTTCATGTCCGGCGGGCCAAGCCACGTGGACCTATTCGACCCCAAGCCCGACCTCATCCGTCTCGCGGGTCAGCCGATTCCCGAATCGTTCGGCACCTTCAAGACGCGCCGCGCGGTCGCGAAGAACAAACTCCTGGCCCCCTGCCGGCCGTTCGCAAAACACGGGCAATGCGGCATGGACGTGTCATCCTATCTGCCGCACATCAGCCGCTGCGTGGATGACATTTGCCTGCTCCGCGGGTGTTACGGCGACAGCGTCACGCATCCCGAATCCGTCTACCTGATGAACACCGGCACGATCCTGATGGGCAAGCCAAGCCTGGGCGCGTGGGCAACATATGGCCTGGGGACCGAGAACGAGAACATGCCCGCGTTCGTCGTCCTGCCGGATCCGGCGGGCTGGGTAAAAGGCGGCGCGCCGGCATGGGGAAATGGCTTTCTGCCAGCGACTTATCAAGGCACGATCCTGCGCGGCGGCGAATCGCCGATCCTCAACCTCCGCACGCCGCGCGGCGTCAGCGCGGATCAACAACATGCGACGCTCGACCTGATCAACAATCTCAATCGTCAAAACCAAAGGGCAGCGGAAGAAGACAGCGAATTGGCCGCGCGCACGGCTGCCTATGAATTGGCCTTCCGGATGCAGGCCCATGCGCCCGAGGTCGTGGACATCACCAGGGAAACGGACGCGACCAAGATGCTATACGGTCTGGGTGATAAGACGACGGCGGAGTTCGGCCTGCGCTGCCTCTTCGCCCGCCGCATGGTCGAGCGCGGCGTGCGCTTCGTGCAACTGTACTGCGGCGACACCAACGGCTGGGACGGTCACAGCGACGTCGATGGCAACCACACCAAGCTCTGCGCCCAGAGCGACCTACCCGTCGCCGGGTTGCTGACGGACCTGAAATCGCGCGGGCTCCTGGATTCGACGCTGGTCGTCTGGGGCGGTGAGTTCGGGCGCATGCCCATGAGCGAAGGGGGCAACGGCCGCGATCATAACCCGCACGGATTCTGCATGTGGATGGCGGGCGGCGGCATCAAGGGCGGGCAGGTGATCGGCGCGACCGACGCCGTGGGCCTCCGCGCCACCGAAGACCGCACCCACGTCCACGACATCCACGCCACGATCCTGCACCTGCTCGGCCTCGATCACACGCGATTGACGTATCGCCACAATGGCCGCAACGAACGCCTGACCGACGTCGCCGGACAGGTGATCAACAAGGCGCTGGCGTGACGCTCGGAGCGGTAAGCGACGCCACCCGGCCCAGCGCGCCCACCGTGAACAGCGCCGGATAGGCCCGCTCGTAGTACCAGAGTTTCGCGAAGTAAAATCCGATGGGCGAGAATTGGAACTGCGTCCCCGCCTGCGTCCGCTCGATGAGCCACGCCACGCCTCGGTTGATCGCTTGAATCATCGGATCATCCGTGGTTGTCCGGTCGTGAGCCAGCGCGTCAACCGCCAGCGCCGTCTCCTCGATGGTCGACGGCGTCCCTTGCCCGCCGCCCCATCCACCGTCCGCGTTCTGCGCCCCGATCAGCCAATTCACGCCACGTTTCACGGCCGCTCCGGCACTGGTCTCACCGCAAAGCGCGGCCAACACCTTGGCGGTGCCATACGTCGGATTCTCGTCATCGGCCATCGCCTGATTGCCGAACCAAAGCGGCAGCCACGAGCCGTCCGGCCGCTGAACGTTGATCAGGAATCGAACCGCCCGCGCTCGCGCGACATCAATCCGTTCCGCGAGCGTTTGGGGCATCCGATCCCGCCACGCGGACCACGCCAGCAGCGCATGCGCCGTCAGGTCCGCCCCGCTGCGATCGAAGGGCAGGTTCGTCCATCCGCGGCAGAACGTCGGAATCCCGCCATCACGATTCTGCAGATCCAGCAGCCAGCCAACGGCGCTCGCGGCCGCTTCGGTTACGCGATCGTCGATGTCACCGAGATTATGCAGCGCCAGCAGCGCTCCGGCGGTATCGTCCGCGTCAGGCACGCCCCCGGGAAGATCCGTCCAAGCCCACGCGCCTGGCGGCGCGCCCGTGTAACGGTGCACGCTGCGATATTGCTGACCGAGCAACCAATCGCGAAGACGCGCCCGCTCTACCTTCGATAAAACCCTCTCAACCGCCGCCGGTCCGCCCCGCCCCGCGATGGCATTCACCGAAAGCGTCGTGATCCAAGTCGCCAGATTCGTATCAATCGGCCAGCTTCCATCCGCGCGCGCCGAGCGCATCAGAAATTCCACACCGCCCGTCACCACCGCATGATCGCGCCTCCCCGCGCCGATCATGCTCATGACTACGAAGCTGGTCAGCGGCGTCGCTTCAAGAAACCCGCCGCCGGTCGGCTGAATCTCCGCCAGCACGCGCAGCACGCGCGAAACGGTCAACCGCCGGAGCAACCGCGTGATCGGATTGCGGCTCGGCCGCCGGCGATGCCGCGCCAATCCCATCGAAATCAGCGCCGGTAGCGCATAGCTCACGACCGGCAGCCGGAAGAATCGAAACCACGACTGCGGAAACGCCGCCAGTTCGAATGGCAACTGCATCACGCGCCGCCACGCCTCGCGCTCGGCGCCAAGACGGCCGGCCAGGGCGCACATCGTCAGGATCGGCACGGAAAACGTGCGATCCTTCCCATACCGCGCGGCGATCGTGCGGGCGATTGCGTCCGGCTCAAGCGAACCCGCCGCGCGCGCCAGCCAAGCCTCAGCCGCCGCGACCGCAGGCAAAGCGGCGTCACCAGCCACGGTCAGCGCAGCCCAGCAGAGCGCCGTCGTGCTGATGTTGCTGAAGCTCAGCGTCGTATCGCCCCATCCGCCGTCGGCATTCTGATGCTCAAGCAGCCACGCAATGCCCGCGGCGACCTGTTCTCGACCGGAACCGTGCAACGATAGCGCGAAGAGCGCCGTCGCCGTCGATAGAGCGCTGCTGGAAAGCTCACCCTCCCAGTGTCCGGCCGCCATTCGCCCGGCAAGCAGCGATCGCGTCGCATTGTCCAGCGCGGCATTGAGAACTCCATGAGTGCTTCGCGGGGTGTTCATGATGACGACCCGCTAAAGGCTCAGATGCCCCAGCGCCAATAGCGCGTAATAGGTGTACTCGCAATCGGCCACATCATCCGCCCAGTTGCCATAAAACGCACCGCGGCTGGTCCAGAGGCTGTCGATGAAGTCGAGGCATGGCTCCTTGATGCGCTCCAGGTCCGCATGCATCCCCGCCAGCGCATGCAGCGCCGTCGCAGTCGATAGCAGATCCGGGATCGGCGCTTCAGGCGTCGCAAAAAACCCGCCCTCCGGATGACACCGTGACATCAGCCAATCCGCAATCGCCGGATCGGGCGCACGCCCCAAATGCCGCATCAGCGTCGCCGCAGCCGCCGTCGAAGGCGTCAGGCCCATCGGCAAATCATCCTGATTCGCATAACCGCCGTCAGCCGCACGCAACCGATCGGCGCAACGCAGCATCGCCTCCGGATCGGGCGCGGGCACACCAAGATCCTCGTACGCCCCCAGCGCCAAAAAGCATCCGTAAAGCGTGCCGAACTCGCTTCGCGGCGTCGCGCTGTACGTCCCGTCCCCACAGCGAAACGTTTCCACCCGCGCCAGGATCGACACCCGCGGCGCTTGCGCGCGCACGTCCGCCGGCAATCCTGCCCAGCACCGGGCCAGGCACGATGCATGAATCAAATCCAGCGACTCCCCGCCGCCAAAACTCTTCAGGTATGACTCGATCCGCCCCGTCGGCAAATCCGCACGCAGCGCCAGCAATCCCTCAAGCCCGAAGACCGTGTAATAGAGGTCGCTTGCGCCGGCGCGGTCCTTGAACCCTCCGTCATCGTTCAACTGAGATCGCAGGAAGCCCACGACCAGCTCGGTCGCGTCACCCAACGTTTTGGGCGCCAACCGCGCTACCTGCAACATTTCGAGCCTGAAACTCACTGCACCAGCCCTTGATCTCGATCGAGAAGATCTTGGAAACCACGCGCCGCAACAGTCCCTTCAGGCTGCTGTTCTCCAGTTCCGCCAGCGACCGCACCGCCGCCTCCTTGTACGAATCGAGCAGCCCGCGGCAGCGCTCCTGCACGCCCAGCTCCGTCATCAGCGCCCGGATCCGATCCGGATCAACGCCGTCGCGCCGCCACGCCGCTTCAATTAGCGCCCGATTGTCCCCCTTCGTGCGTTCGTGCGCCAGTGCAAGAGGAAGCGAAGGCCGCATCGCCTTCAAATCGTCCGGCGCATTGGTGCCCTCCGCCAGATCGTCCAGATCATCGCGAATCTGATAAGCGATCCCCAGCGCCTCGCTGTAGCTCACCAGCACGTCCGCCACGTCCTCGCCAGCACCCGCAAAGAGCGCCCCCAGCCGCAGCGCCACTTCAAACGCCGGCGCAGTTTTCTTCCGAAAGATGTCGAGCACGTCAATCGACGAAAGCGGCTTCGGATCGCGCGCCCAGCACAACTCAGCCCCCTGCCCAAGGCAAAGCGTCCGATGTCCCGCCGCCGCTACGCGAATCATCTCCCCCAGCACCTCCGGCGACGCGCCCGATTCAGCGATCAATCGATACCCTTCACCGAGCAGCAAATCGCCGACGTTCAGCGCCACCGGCACGCCATACTCTTCGTGCAGCGTACGCTCGCCGTAGCGCAGCGCGTCACCGTCTTCAATGTCATCGTGAACCAGCGACGCCTTGTGGAAACACTCCACCGCCACCGCCAACTTCTTTAACCCGTCCGGAATCGCCGCCGCCGCCGCGTCATCATCCACCAGCGCCCGGTACGCGCACGCCGCCAGGAACGGCCGCCAGCGCTTGCCCGATTTCGCCAGCCACTCCCGCGCGATCCGCTCGGTCTGCGTCGTCGGAATCCCCAGGATCCGGTCCAGCGCCGCCGGCTCAAACCACCCCTCAGCCTCCGTGCGCAGCGCATCCAGATCCAGGCGATAAGTCTTATCATCACTCGTCAGGTGGATCACGTCCCACACCCATTCGAGATCGATCGTCGTATCCTTGCAATCATCCTGCAGCAGCGGAATCGCGATGCCCGGAATCGCCGCCGATTCCATGTAAGGGAACGCTTTCTCCAAAACCGACAAACAGCTCACGCCGATGATCGCGTCGATCTTCCCCGTCTGAATAATCGCCATCACGATCGCCGAACCCTCGGCGCACAGCACCGCGTACCCAAGCCGCTCCGCCTCCCCCTGCAACTCCTGAATCGAGCAAAGCCCGCAGTTTTTACACAACAGCCCGAAGTCATCAAACGGCGCAGGGCACTTGTCTTCCACGCGCAAACACTTGGGCAAGAGCAGCAGCCGCCGCTCGTACGGCACGCTGGCAAGCTGGTCCCGCCAAGTCTCGCTGCTGATCAGAACCGCCGCGTAATCGCGATACTTCGGATCGTAACCGTGCAAACCCATAAATGTATCGGCATGACGGCGCAACTCCTCGAACGACAGCGGCGGCACCGGCCGGTACGCCTCGACGTACGCCCGCGCCTGCAGCTTCATCCGCTCGCGCTCGGGCCGAGTCTGCGGGATCGTGTCCTGCGGCTGCCGCTCGCGCTCGGCGGGCACGGCTCGCGGTAGGTTCAAAACCGGAATCTGCATTCGATACTCCTCTTCACCCCTTCGTCGCTCGTCCAAGATCAAGTGTACGCGCCGAACCCAAAAAACCAGTGCTTCTTCGCAAACCGATACATCCAGTTCTCTTCGGGAATCTCATTCCCCGGATCGTGCTGGCTATTACGCGGCGTCAGCGCCTCCATCTCCGGCATCGCCGTGCCACGCTGCGTCGTATCCCGTGCGCCGTGCTTAATGGCCAGGTCCTTCACCAGGTCTGGCCGCTCCAGCACGATGCACCCGCGCGAAGTCTTCGCAGCCGTCTCCCTGAAATCCTTAATGAACGCGCTCTGGGTCAGCAGGTCGTAAATGCTCGAATTGTCGCGGATGTTTTCTGTCGCAAACTGGATGATCGGGCACGGCTCGACATCGCCACCCGGTCCGATGTGGTGGCTCACGCCCGTCGCCATCGGGCAGAGCGCCTCCCCCTTGTCGTCCCAGTACGCATCGACGATCGCGATCGGCAGCTTCGACCGCATCTCGACCATGAACTTGCGAATCTGCCTCACCTGCTCCGGCCGCAGCGCCAGGTGCGACGCCGGCTTGGGCCCCACCACGCGATACGTATGGAACCACGCATAATGCACCCCCATCTCGATTAGCTTGTTAAGCCAAGTCTCGCTCACCAGGTCGATATTCGTCTGGCAGACGCTCGTCGCCACCCCGACAATCAGCTTATTCCGCCTGCACGCTTCCAATCCCGCCAGCGTCTTGCTGTAAACATTAAGCCGCCCGCGCCGCTCGTCGCTCACCACTTCCCGCCCCTCGATGCTGATCAGCGGCGTCGCATTGCCGATCTCGCGCAGCCGCGCAGCCACCTTGTCCGTGATCAACTGCCCATTGGTAAAAATCTGGAAGTAACAGTCCGGATGCGCCGCCAGCATCTCCATAAGTTGCGGATGCATGAACGGCTCGCCCCCCAGGATGCCAAAGTAGCTATTGCCGTGTTTCTTCGCGTCGTTGATCAGCTTGTTCCACTCATCCAGGTCAATCATCTTCCGCGGCGATTCCACATCCACCCAGCATCCCTGACACCGCAACTGGCAGGAGTTAAGGATCGAGATGAACAGGAACGGCGGAAAGTGAACCCCCTTCTTCAACCGCTTCTTAAAAAGCTGCACCGACCGCATCCCCTTGTACCCAAAGTTGTACGCGAACTTCCAGAGCAGCCGCTTATCGGTCTCGGTCATCATCCGCTTGGCGAACTTGAGCATCATGGGCGGTCTACTTTCTCAGAACAACCTCACGCCGGGCTCGGAGCCTCAGGCGACGACCCGGATCGCGCCGCGGCCAACTTCAGTGCAGCTTCCGCGCGAGCCTTGGCCTCAATGGCCTTCGCCTGAATCTGCTCCGGCGAAGGCAGCGACGCCAGAACCTCCATTGGAATCTCCATCCCCTTCTGCAGCTTCTCCAGACATCGGTTGCGCTCCTTCAGCGCCCGGTCCTCATCCCGCTCCTTCGAGAACCGCGACTTCGCCTTCTCGCTTCGATCGCGCAAAGCAGCGTAAATATCTCCGCCCAGCAGCGCCGAAATATCCACCTTCATCGCTTCGCGCCGAACGTCATCCATGCTGACCTCGTCCCCATTGATCGGACCAAACCGATACTTCGGAAACAGGATCGCGACTTCCGGGCAAACGCGCGAGCACGCCGGGCAATCCGTCTTGCAGTTGTTCTGGTTCTGAACTTTGATTTTCCCCTCGGTCGAAACGCCGTAAACGTCGAAGAGGCAGAAGCTCATGCACTGCATGCAATTCGTGCAGCGGTTGTAGTCAATCACCGGGAACCAGGGCTTCCACTTTGCAGGCTTGGTCGCGCCGCCCGCGCTGTGTGCCGCTTCAACCGCCGCAAGCACGGCAGGCGTTTCCATGCCGTCGATATCGCGCACTTCCAGCTTCAGATCGCCCGCCGCGCCCTGCGCGCCGCCGAATCCCTGCTGATCGAACTGCCCAAGCACCACCCACGTCCCCCGCCCGTCGCCAACCCCACTGACTTGCCCGCCGCTTCGCGTGCTCGTGACTGCATACCCCTTTTCGAGCAGCCCGCGCATCAGCTCATATCGCCGATCATCCTCCAGCGCGCGGCTTCCCTCCCCTTCGTACAGGATGACGCGCAAGACGTCCGCTGCTATCACAGCGCCTCCTTCGGCGCTGCCGCAGCCATCGCAAAACCTTGGCCAAGAATGGCGTAAACCACCTGCTCCGCCGGCTCGGTCCGCATATTCAAAATCTCAACCCCTTGCTCCGGCAGCGTCACCCCCGCGGCCGAGAACAACCACTTCACCGCCCGCGGATAGCACGCCGCGATCTTCACGTTCCCCTCGCCCGCCAGTCGCGCCAGCGACGGATCCCCCTTGGCCGACAATTCGCAAAGGTCCGCCACCGCATCAAACGCCACACCCGACGCCGCCAACCTGCGCAAAACCTCTTCCTTCACGTCTTTCGGGACGACTTGTGCATAAGCACAGTGACAATAGAGGATGCGTTGAACCGGTTCACTCATAGGGACTTCGGGGAGATCGCTTGTTCTACTTCACCAACGCCCGGACGTTTACCTTATTGCGAATCAGCACTTATCAGATCCCCGCGAGCCGATGGGTCGGCGTCGGTTTCCCGGGGCGGAAATGTTCCAGATGCTCGACGCACTGCGTGACGCCCGCCGTCGCGGCCACCGCGCCGACGGCCGCTAACACCGTCGCACGCAGCAGTTCCGGATCGGCCTCGGCACGAAGGTTCAATATCAACCGGCCAGATTCCAGCGGCTCTTGTAGACGATGCGACAACTCCGCCGTCCCGTCGCCGCGCGTCAGGTTTGCGACCGCCAGGTCGTTCCCCTCCTCTTCAGGCGCCAGCGTCATCTTCAAATGCGCCACCTCGGCAAACTCCGCCCGCAGCCGCGCCTGAATCTGCCCCGCGAGCCCCAGCAGCAATTCGTTTCCATCAAACGGCGTCGGCGACCGCACTTCAAGCGTCGCATTTAACCACCCCAGGAGCGCCTCCCCGTCGGCATATTCTTCGTAATCAACCGCCATCGCGCCGGCCGTCTTCGGCACGCCGTCGATGATCCTTCCGATCCACTCCTCAACCCCCATCCCCGATCGCGCGGAGATGACCTGCACCTGCGCCTGCGGAAATCGGCTCGCCAGCGCCTGTCGCAGCGCATCGAGCTGCTCGGGCGCGAGCAGGTCCACCTTGTTGATCACGATGATCTCTGCCTCTTCCAGTTGCTTGCCGTAGATGTAGATCACTTTCTCTGAAAACGATTTTCCCGTCTCCAGCCCCAGCACGCGCGACGCGCGGATTGGATCGACCAGTACGCTCAGCGGCGCGATCGCATATTGGTCGCCGTAAATCCGTCGCAGCGGGTAATCGACCGTCGCCTTCAGATCCGTGCAGCTTCCCACCGGCTCGGCAATGAACACGTCCGGCGTCGTCTCCACCGACAATCGCTCCGCCGCATCCACCAGCGAATTAAACCGGCAGCAGAAACACCCCCCAGTGATCTCCTCCACCGCAAACCCATGCGAACTGAGCATCGTCGTATCGACCAGGCCATAACTCTGGTCATTGGTGATCAGCCCGACGCGCAACCCCTGATCGCGAAGCCGCTCCGCGATCTTGAGGATCGCCGTGGTCTTCCCTGCCCCGAGGAAGCCGCCCACCATGATGTACCGCGTCTTACTCACCCGCGTCTCCTTGCTCGCCCGCCTTTTCCTTCATCTTGTCGATCGTCAGGTCCAGCATCGCGGCGTACCCATGCACATCCGTCGCGCTCGGGTCCACCGTCCCGCGCACCGCGTAAAGCCATCCGCGCCCGTACGGATCGGCATCCGTCAGCGTAACGTCCTGCTCCAGCGCCGGATTCGCGCCAGCGAATTCGCCATTCGCCACACAGTATAGATCCGTCAGCGCCTTGAATCCTTCGATCCAGCCGATTGTCTGCCCGACCGCCACCGGCTCGCCCAGCTTGACCGTAAACCCGTGCTCGACCAAATCCCCCAGCATCCGCGTCGCAAACTTGGTGAACCCCACCCGCCACAAACCCGGCTCCGCCTGCAACGCCCAGAAATGCGACGGCGTATAGACGCGATCCATCGGCAGCCGGCTCGAGAACCGCGACCGCTTGTAATAGAAGTTTTCCGGAGCCACGGGTGCCATACGTACTGCCGATGCGATAATAGCGACCCCGACGCATCTGGCCAGTGCCGGCTCACGCCCCCCCTACCGCCTGAACGCGCAGTTGCCGGATCGCCGCCACAACCCGCGGCCAATCGGGTTCCGGCGTCATGTGACACCACGACAGTCGAATCGCCCCTTCCGATCGTTCCCCCGCCATGCCCATCGCCCCCAAAACGTGGCTGCACGTTGTTGCTCCCGACGTGCATGCCGAGCCGTTCGATACCGCAACCACGTCCGCCAGCGCCTCCATCGCCGCCTCCGCCTCCACGCCCGGGAACGAGAGGTTAAGCACATGCGGCACGACCCGCTCCTGATCACCCGTCAACACCGGCTCCAACGGCCTCAGCGCCTCGATCACGCGAGCGCGAAACTGTCGGTTCACCGCCGCCCGTTCCTCCGCCTCCGCCAGCGCAAGTTCCGCGGCCTTGCCCAATCCCACGATCAAGTGCACCGGCAGCGTCCCCGGTCGCAGCCCACGCTCCTGCCCGCCTCCAAACATCAACGGCGTTAGCGGCGGGCGCTCCGCACCGCGCCGCCGCGCGATCAGCGCCCCCACCCCCTTGGGCGCGTGCAGCTTATGTCCACTGACGCTGATCAGATCGATCCGTCCGTTCCGCAGCGGCGCGATCTCTTTGCCAAACCCCTGGGCCGCGTCCAAGTGAAAATAAGCAGGATGGGCCGCCAGGATTTGCGCGATCTCCTCGATCGGCTGGATCACCCCCGTCTCGTTGTTCACCTGCATGACCGACACCAGCAGCGTATCCTCGCGCACCGCCGCGCGGACCGCCTCGGGATCAACCCACCCTCCCGCGGTCGGCGAAACCAGCGTCAACGCAAACCCGCGCCGCTCGAGCTCCTGCAGCGGTTCCAGCACCGCGTTGTGCTCGATCTGCGTGCTGACGAGATGCATGCGCCCGGTCCTGCGGCCATGTTCCGCCAACCCCAGGATCACCAGATTGTTGCTTTCGGTGGCCCCGCTGGTGAAGAGCACCTCCCCGCGCGACGCCGCCACCACCGCCGCCACCTGATCCCGCGCCCGCTCCACCGCCCGCCGCGCCCGCGCGCCAAAGTCGTGCGTCCGGCTCCCCGCGTTCCCAAACTCAACCTCCAGATGATGCACGACCTCCGCCAACACGCGCGGATCGATCGGCGTCGTCGAAGCACAGTCCAGGTACACGCTCATCGCCTATTAATATAAGCAGCTGGATCGTAGCTGGCGAACCAGGCCCGGCGGCAATATGATGCCAGTCAGCATGTCTGCTCGTTTTCGAGGGTTAAAAGGTTCCACGAATCGTCAACGGCGCGCCTTTACGCTCGTCGAATTGCTCGTCGTCGTCGGCATCATCGCCCTCCTTATCGCCATCCTTCTCCCCACCCTCGGCCGCGCGCGCGAGAACGCCAACCGCATAAAATGCATGAGCAATCTGCGCCAACTCGGCATGGCGATGCTCATGTACATCAACGAGAACAAAGGGGTCTGGCCGGGAGGCGGACAACTGCAGGCCGCCTCCATCCGCGACGACGACTGGCTCTGGTGGCAGGAGGTGCCGGTGCCGCCTAATCGGCCGGTCGTCGATATCAACCAATCCCGCATTCTTCCTTATCTGGGCAAGTTCAAAGAAGAGATGTTCCGCTGCCCGACCGACAACATTGAAGCGCACACCGCCCACACCGGCGGCATATACCGCTACAGCTACGTGCTCAACCAGTGGCTCGCTGACGGCCGAATCAAGTATTCGCTCGTCAAAAACGCCTCCGAAAAAATCATGATGGTGGAAGAGGACGAGTGGTCGATCAACGACAGCTACTGGAACCCCGGGAGCGGCCTGACCTCGACCTCGCAAAAAGACCTGCTCGCCATCCGCCACGATCGCGACAAAGTGCTGCCCGATGACCGGGGCGTGGTCGTCGCCACCAGCCCCAACGCCCAGCGGCGCGGCAACGTCGTCTTCGTGGACGGCCACGCCGACTACCTGCCGCGAAACTATGTGCACGACACCCCGCACTGGGATCCGAAGTACTAACCGCTCACTTGCATGCCCGCAGGAACGCCACCAGGTCCGCCATTTCCTGCGGCGACAGTTGCTGATCAAGACCCGCCGGCATGACCGAAACCGCGCCGGGCCGCATCGCTTTCACGTCCTTGCGCGCGATACGGATCTCCTGCTCCGGCCCCGCCACCAGCACCAATTCTTCCGCATCATTTTTTCGCATGATCCCCGAGTGAACATCGCCGTCCGCCGTCTCCACGATGACCGGCTCAAAACTCTGCACGAAACTGGCGCTGGGATAGAGGATGCTTTCGAGCAAATCGCGCTCGCCGCGGATCGCGCCGATCCGCGTAAGGTCCGGCCCCACCTTACCGCCAAGATATCCGATCGCGTGACAAGAGACACACGCGACCTTCACATTATTGAAAACCGCCTGCCCGCGCCGCACGTCCCCCGCCGGCAGCGACGCAGCCAGTTGGTCCAGCCGCGCCTTCTGACCCCCGGCGTCGGGTGACAGTCGCGCGTAAATCTCCTCCGCCCGTCGCTGCACCTCCGGCCCGAACTTCTTCAATCGCGGCTTCAATGACTCAGGCCGCAGCGAAGTCAGCGACTTCGCCGCACCCAGCGCATCAACCAACTTCAGCCCCACCACCGCATCGCCGCTCTGGCCAAACGCGGCCAACAAGCGGTCGATCTCCAACGGCCCAGCGTCTTTCACCAGCGCAGTCGCCTCTAATAGTTGCGCATCGGTCAGCTTCGCCCGGCCGATCACGTCCGCCGCCGCTAAGCGCAACACCGCCGGCCGATCCGAAGCCAGTTGCGATTTCAGGAACGCGAACACGTCCGCATCCAGCGAAATCGCCCCGCCCGGAATCGCCGCCAGCGCCTCAATCCGCGCTGTTTCCGGCACATCCGCCCGTGCCGCCAATCGAAGCAACGCCGGCGCGATCTGCGCCGCCGATTCTTTGCGAAGCGCCAGCTTGCGGAACGTGGTCGCCGACGCCGCGGCCAGTTCCGGGTCCTTATCTGCCAGCGCATTCGACAGCGACACCAGCCAAACCGCCGGCAGATCCCGCGGCCCCGCTTCCGCCATCGCCGCCATCACCAGCCGGCGCTCAGCCACCGAAGCAGTCGCATTCGAAAGCCGCGCCGCGAGCAACTCCTGAATCGCCGCCCCCTTCGCCAGTTTCGCCAGTTGATGCTGCAATTCAGCACGATCGCCCTCGGACAGACCCCGATCCGCCAGCCGCCGCCCAAGCGTCTCCGCCAGCGCATCACCCCACTCCGGATGCCGCCCCGCGATCCAAGCCGCCGCCTCGCGCAGCCGCGCGTCCGCCGCCGACAAGTCCGCCACCACCGCCTCCGCCTTCAGCCCACCCGCTTCCATCTGATCCAGCGCCACCAACGCCGCCCGCCGAACCGCAGGCGAGCCACTCGCCAATCCCGCGCCCGTACCTTTCGCATCACCGATCTCGATCATCGCATAGATCAACGAGTGCTCTAGCGCCCGATCCACCGGCCGCTCCAGCGCCGCCGACAGCGCCGGCACCGCCGCGGCATCGCCCATTCGCCCCAGCGCTTCCGCCGCCGCCCGCCGATTATGCAGCGACGCCCCCGAGAGCAAACCAGTCAGCTTCTCCACCGCCGCCCTGTCGCGCCACACGCTAACCGCATGAATCGCCGCCTGTCGCACCGTCTCATCGCGGTCCGCCAGAGCCCCACGCACCGCCCCCCGCGCCCGCGCATCATCGATCCGGCAAGCCGCCCACACCCCGTTCAACCGCGCCGTTTCCGACTTTGATTCCTTCAACGTCCCCGCAATCGCCGCCACCGCCCCCGCGCCTTTAGTCGCCAATGCTTGAATCGCCCGCCTGCGCACCGCCCACCGCGCATCGCCAAGCAAATCCGCCAATTTCGCCGCCGTCAGATTCTCCCAAGCCAACCTCAATCCCCGCGGATCTTCCATCGCCAAAGCCCCCGTCCGCCGCACCCGATAAATCGCCCCCAGAACATCAGGCTTGCCGATCTGCGAAGTCGGACAACAGAGCTTGTACCACCCGCCGGTATCGATCACGAGCAAACTTCCATCGGCATCTTCCATCACGTGCGTCGGATGAAAATCCAGGCTGTCACACGTCATGAAATCTTCTTCCTTCGAGACGAACGTCGCCCCCTCCGGCTTCAGCACGTGCCGAAAAACCTTGTGCAAATTGAACGACGTGCTGAACAGGTTGTCGCGATACTCCTCCCCGAACGCCCCCGACTCATAGCGCGCCAACCCGCACGGCGCAGCCGGCCCCAGGTGCGCCAGCACCGGCATCATCTCCGGCCCGGTGCGCGGGTGATCGTCGATCACGTCATGCACCTTGCCGTACACGCCGCCGTAGATCGCATGAATGAGCCCATCGCGCCGTCCCGCCGCCGGCTGCTGCAAAAACGTCGTCGTGAAGATCCGTTCCCCGCCCGCGGTAAAAACCACCTCCACCGGGTTATCCATCCCCCCCGTCATCACCGGCTCGATGCCCGACCCGTCCGGCCGACACCTGAAAATATGCGCCGCCCGCGTAACGAACGGCTTGCGCCCCGCGCGCTCATACGTCTGCTTCGCAAACGCCCCCTTGCACCAGTAAATCCACCCGTCCGGCCCCAGGTACGGCCCGTGCAAATCATTCGCACAACCCGTCAGCGTCTTTCCTTCAAACCACTCGCTGCGCTGATCCACCACACCCTTGCCCAGCGTATCGGTCAGCTTCCAAATGCTAGGCGGCGCCGACACGTACAACGATCCCGCAAACCACATCGCCCCTTCGGGAAACATCATGTGATCCGCAAAAACCGTCTGCCGCTCAAACCGCCCATCCCCGTCCACATCTTCAAGCCGTACGATCCGATGCGGCCGCTCGGCAAGCTGCTTCTCCACCTTGGCCGTCGATCCCGATGAATCCGCAACATACAAGCGCCCGCGCTCATCGAAGTCCGCAATGATCGGCCGATCCACCAGCGGCGGCCCCGCAACCAGTTCCACCGTAAACCCGTCCGGCACCGTGAACGTCCGCCCATTCACCTGCACCTGCGCAGCGGGCGCAACGCTGCTCAACACCACAAGCAAACCAATGCAAAGGAAGAAAACCGCAAGCGTGGCGCGAGAATTGTCCTTCATGCCGATGCGCTCCAGTGTTGGGTAGAGCGTATTGGACTGCCGATCCCGCCCGTTTGTCCAGCCCCGCGACCTTCCGCAAAAAGCACCACAAGGGCGACCGTTGCCGGCCGCCCCTGCGGTTCTGCTCTCCTCTCCGGAAGACACAGATCTATTTGGAATCGCTGAACAATCCCCCGCCCGCGCCACTTCCGCCTCCGCTACCGCCAGCGGCGCCGCCACCCCCTGCGCCCCCCGTCGCGCCCCCTGCAGCGCCGCCGTAGTCCCCCTGGCCACCGCCAGCGTCACCCGTCTCCGTCTTCTTCAGTTTCGACAATGGCCCAGACGCCGGCGACCAGCCAGCCGGGTTGTATCCATACACCACCGCGATCTGCCGCTCGCTCAGCCCCTTGTCCTTCAGAAAGTCCACAACCGACGCCTCGCGCCCCTTTGCCTCCGCAGCCTTCTCGTCCAAGTTCAAATAAACCGTCAACGGCGCAGGCGCCGCCCCGTCCTTGAGC
Organism: Phycisphaerales bacterium; assembly: GCA_028291615.1. GTDB lineage: Bacteria > Planctomycetota > Phycisphaerae > Tepidisphaerales > Tepidisphaeraceae > RYN-433. Next base: position 24,217 of record JAQGHM010000023.1, read on the forward strand.
ATCAGCGCCAGCTTCTCTTCACCAAGCGAATTTAATGCCGCCCCATCGAAGTGATGCCGCGAAAGCGTCCCGTCCGACCGCGCGCCCGACGCCGCCATCGCATCGGCGAACTGGTTCGGCTTGCGCACCTCGCCGGTATCTTCGGGGAAGAATCCCGTCAGCGTCGGGTCAAGCGAACGATCCTTGTTCTGGCACGAAGCCAGCACCAGCAGCAGAAAACTTAAGATTGCCCATTTCATGTCCGGCCTCGCCTTCATCTGTTTGATTGCTTGTTAATCCTTGAAGAATGGGCTGTTCAACAGCCCGATGACCGTCGGCCCCGCCAGGATCAGGAACGTTGCCGGAAAGATGAACAGCACCAGCGGGAAGCTCATCTTCACCGACGCCTTGGCCGCCATCTCCTCAGCCTTGAACTGCCGCGTCGAGCGCAAACTTTCTCCATGAATTCGCAGCGCCCCGGCGATACTCGTGCCAAATCGCTCAGCCTGGATCAGCATCGACGCCAGCGATTGCAGCGCCGCGCTGCCGGTTCGCGCGCCCATATTCTTGAGCGCTTCCGAGCGCGAAAGCCCCACGCGCGTCTCCAGGTGCGTGATCTCCATCTCCTTGCTCAGGCGCGGGTGCGCGATCTCCAGCTCACTCCCCACCCGCTGCATTGCCGCGTCCACCGCCAAGCCTGCCTCCACGCAAACGACCATCAAGTCCAGCGCATCCGGCAACCCATATTCCAGCGCCTGCTGCTGCGTGCGGATCTGCATCCCCAGCCAGATCGTCGGCGTCATGTACCCCGCCAATCCACCGAGCGACACACCCAGCAGCACGTTCTCCACCATCGCCCCGACGACGTACCCGCCGATCAACCCGATCAGCAGGCAGATCACCTTCATCCCCGTTACCATCTTGAACGCCGCCGAGCTGTAAATCCCAGCCCGCGACAATTTCCGCCGCAATTCCGACATCTTCTCGCGGCTGTCCGGCATGAACGGCTTCGCCGCCGCCGTGCCAATCCGCTGGAACAAATCCCGCGTCCGGCTCCCCCCCTCAACCTTCTTCGTCTCCACGCGCCGCCCCGCCAGCCGCTCGCGCAAGCGTCCGTGATCCCGCCCGATGAACAGGCGCGACACGAAATACCCGCCCAGCGCCACCGCGCCCGACACGCACACGAGGAATAATGTTTGATCGTCCATAAAGCACCAAGGCCGCCAACATCGTCATCCTGAGGTACTCCGAAGGATCTAGCCGGCAGTAGACTGACTTCTACTCTCGCGCAGATCCATCGGTCGTTGAAACTCCCTCAGGATGACATTTCCTAAACTCTCACCGTCGTAATCTTCCGAATCGTCACTAGCCCCAGCACAACCAGCCCCGCGGCAATGCCCAGCATCGTCAGGCCGGTCGAAGTCCCCAGCAGGTTCTTCTTGTAGTCCGGGTTCATCGACGACGCGATGAAGAACATCAGCACCGGGAAACAGACCAGGATGTAGCCGGTAAATCGCCCCTCCGCCGTCTTGGCTTTCACGTACTGCTGAAGTCGGATCCGCTGCCGGATCATGCCGCTGATGTTGCCCAGCAGCGCCGACAAATCGCCACCCGTCTGCCGCTGGATCAGCACCGCCGTCACGAAGAATGCGAAGTCCGTCGATTCGATCCGCGCAACCATGTCGCGCAAACATTCCTCCAGCGGCTGTCCCAAACTATGCTCGTCGTAGCATCGGCGAAACTCACCGGCCAGCGGCTGCGGAAGCTCGTCAGCCATCATCGACAGCCCCGTGCTCAGGCTGTGCCCGGCGCGCAGGATGCGCTGCAGGAAATCCAGCGCCTCGGGCAACTGTTCCGAGATTCGCCGCTGCCGCTTGTTCTTCTTGCGCACCACCATCATGTAAGGCAGGTACGCCCCCGCCCCGGCCGCTGCCAGCGCCACCCAAGGCGACTCCATCCACGTCAAAAACACCACGCCCGCAACCACCGACAGCCCGATGGACAACGCCAGGAACTTTAACAGCGACGCCTCGGGATGCGCATGCACCAACTGCCGATGAATCGAGCGCATGAACGCGCTGCGCGCCAGCAACGCCGGCATCGCCTTTGTCTGCACTTGCATCACGATCGAAGCAGCTCTCGCACCCGCCCCGGTCGAACCGCTTTTTCCCGATAACCGCTCGGTCAGCTTCCGCTTGTCTCCCTGGACAATCCCCAGCACCAGCGCGCAAAGCCCCCAGGCGAATATCGCCACGCAAAGGGCCACCAGAATGGGAAACAATTCTTCCATATGCTTTTACTGCCTACCGCCTGCTTCTTCCCGTCACGCCTGAATCTGTTTCCGCAAAAACAACTCCGCCGGAAGCGAAATCCCGCGACTCTCGATCCGTTCCAAACACTTGGGCCGGATGCCGGTCACGATGAAGTGCCCGGTCGCCATCCCGTTTTCATCCACGCCCGTCTGCTCGAACGCGAAGATGTCCTGCACCTGGATCTGATCCCCTTCCATCCCGGTAATCTCGCTCACGCGCGTCACCTTGCGCTTGCCGCCGGTCAACCGCTGCGCCTGCACGATCACACTTACGGCGCTGCTGATCTGTTGCCGCAGCGCCCGGATTGGCAGGTCGTACCCAGCCATCGCCACCATCACCTCGATGCGTCCCAAGGCGTCGCGCGGGCTGTTCGCGTGCACCGTGGTCATCGACCCGTCATGCCCGGTGTTCATCGCCTGCAGCATGTCCAGCGTCTCGCCGCTTCGGCACTCGCCGATGATCACTCGATCCGGCCGCATGCGCAGACAGTTCTTCACCAGGTCGCGCTGGTTGACCTCGCCCTTCCCCTCGATATTCGCCGGCCGGGTTTCAAGCCGCACCACGTGCGGCTGCTGCAATTGCAGTTCCGCCGCATCTTCGATCGTGATGACCCGCTCTTCAGCCGGAATGTACCGCGACAAACAGTTAAGCAGCGTCGTCTTTCCCGAGCCCGTGCCGCCGCTGATGATCACGTTGCACCGCGCCTGCACCGCCGCCGCCAGGAAATCCATCACGCACGCCGGAAACGCCCCGGCCCGGATCAGGTCCTCAAGCTGCAGCGGTTTCGCGCCAAATCGCCGGATGCTCATCGCCGGGCCTTCCAGCGCCAACGGCGGGATGATCGCATTCACGCGGCTGCCATCAGTCAAACGCGCGTCAGCCATCGGCGACACTTCATCAATGCGCCGCCCGACGATCGCCACGATCCGATCGATGATCTGCCGCAAATGCTGGTTATCTCGAAACCGAACGTCCGACAGCTCAAGCCGCCCCCGCCGCTCGACGTAAACGCGGTCGAACCGGTTCACCAGAATGTCCGTGATCGCCGAATCCTTCAGCAACGTCTCCAGCGGCCCCAGCCCGAACGTCTCGTCCATCACGTCGTCCATCAGGCGTTCCTGATCCGACGAATTCAGCAGCCCCTTCTCGGTCTGGCAAAGCTCTTTGATCAGCCCACGCACCTCCTGACGCACCACGTCCGGCGGCAGCGTCTTCAGATTCTGCACGTCCAGGCGATCCACCAGTTGCTGGTGAATACGCACCTTCATTTTCTCAAAGTAAATCTCCCGCTCGCCGCGCACGACCGGCGTCACCGGCAGCAACACCGACGCGCGAGCCCCCGGCGCGCCGCGCGGCGGCGACACCACCGGAGCCAAAACCGGCGCCTGCTCCTCGACCGGCGAACCGACCGGTATAGAAGGCTTCACCGGCTCCGCCGCCACCGAAATGTTTCGCGAAAACAATCCCATCGCTAAACCCTTCGCGTTTTCTGCCTACTGCCTACCGCCTACTGCCTACTGCTTTTCACGCCGCCAGCGCCGACGTCTTCACGTTCAACATCTGCGCCAGCCCCGTCAGGCTCACGCTCATCTCCGCCCGCGGCGCGCGGATCACGACCGGCTCGCCGAAGTTGATCGCCTCGATCGCCGTCTTGAAATCGTTCGGCACCATCCACGAGATCTTCAGGCCCAGCGCCCGCTCCACCTCCTCCGGATCGATGTCCCACCCCTTCTTCACGTACCGGTTCACCACGATCTTCATCTTGCTCGACTCGATCCCCATCCGCCGCAACGCCCCGACGAACCGCTCGGCGTTCTTCGCCGACGGCACGTTGAGCTGCATCACGATCACGTTCACGTCTGCCGACGCGATCGCCGCCGAGTAAATCGGGTCGATGCTCATCATCGAGTCGATCACCGCATAATCGAACATCCGCCCCAACATCCCGGTCAGCCGCGCAAACCCCGCCTGCGTCACCCGCTGGGTATCCTCCGGAAGTTCAGGCCGCCCCAGGATCGCCAGGCCGCTCTTCGCATGCCGCGCCAGCGCATTATCCAGAAGCTGCATGTCCAACGTCGCCGTCTGATCCATCACGTCCGCAATCGTGAATCGCGGCCGCAGGTCGAAATAACTCGCCACCCCGCCGCGCACCAGATCCAGATCCAGCAATGCCGTCTTCCCCACCCGCGCCAGCGACGCCGCCACATTGCACGCGATCGTCGTCGAGCCGCACCCACCCATCGTCGGGATCACGTGAATCGTCTTCGCCTTCTTCCCCATCCCGTTCATCCCCGCCACGCGGTCAATGGCCGCCGCAAACTTCTCCGCATGAATCGGCAGCGGGATGAATTCCTTCACCCCCAAATGCATCGCATCCATCAGCAGGTTCGCGTCAAGCAACTGCGACAGCACGAAAAAGCTGATCTCCGGAAACTGCCGCGGCAG
>JAQGHM010000057.1 GCA_028291615.1 Phycisphaerales bacterium
TCGGCATCTTGGGCGAGTACGTGGGGCGGATTTACGAGGAGATGAAGCAGCGGCCGCTTTACGTGGTGGCGGAGAAACTCGGGCTGGAAAACGCTTGACTCTATTCTGCGGCGGTAGGAAGATGTTAAGGGAGCGAACTGATGACTCCCGATAACGCACTACGACTGGCGAGCTGGGTTGAGGGACTCTTTGGCGAGACTACGCCGCAGCAGGTGGCGTTTTTGGCCGATCAGTTTGCGCCGTTTGACGTGGCAGTGGTGGAGAGCGAAGTGACGCGGTTTCGGCGGCATTTCGATGTGCTCAACATCGCCAACCTGCTGCGGCGCATCACCGATGAACAGCAGAAACGCACGGCGCGCACCAGCGCCGCCGCTCGAAGCGATCGACGGAAGGTCGATGCGCAGTGGGAACGGGATGATGCGGCGGTCGCCCGTCTTAGCGACGACGAGTTGCACCGTCATAAAGAGGCCATCCTCACCGATCAGCCGAGCCTGCGGAAATTTCTTGCCGACAAGGACCCGCGACAGAGCGTGATGCTGCGATCGTTGATCCTAGACAAGCGAATCAAGAAGCGCGCGGATTAGACGCGCGACTATTCACCCCATCAGCAACACCAGCAGTAGGACCGCTACGGCGTTGTTCAGCGCGTGGGCCGTCATCGACGCGACGAGTGACCCGCGCCACTCGCGCAGGCCGGCCAGGACCAGCGCGATTGCGCCGAGCAGCGGGATCGCTACCCAGCCCTGCGGGTGAATCGCGGCGAAAATCAGGCTGACGATCAGGGCGGAGATCCACCAGCCGAACCGAGCGCGAAGGTGGCCGAAGAGAGCGCCGCGAAACATGGTTTCCTCCACGATCGGTGCGCCGACGCAGGCGAGGAGGAACAATTCCAGCACTTGGCCGGCGTGATCCATCGGCTGATTTACGATCGGGTGTGTCGCGGTGTTGCCGGTGATCTTCATCAGAAACCAGGTGATCAGCATCCCCAGCGCGAGCACGGGCAGGCCGGCGAAATAGCCGTAAATGCCGACGCCCACCTCGCGCCAGAAGCCGGCACCGCCGCGGTACCAGCCCAGGCCGCGCATCATCTCGCTCCAACCAACCCCGCGCAGGCGGAGGTAAAGCCATGCCACCGGCAGCAGCGCGAAGAGCACGAACGTCAGCGACAGGCCCGCGTTGGGAAACAGCCGGCCAAGCGTCTGCGACAGCACGACCATCCCCACCAGGTAAATCGCGAATGCCTCGACGAATGGTCCCGCGAGCCGGGGCGGCGGCGGCACATACGCCGGCACGATCCGCCGCTGCAACCGCAGGATGATGGTGAGGATCGCCAGCGCCACCCCGATCGCAACCGCACCCAATCCGAGCAGCACGGTAGCGCCCATGATCAGCACGGTTCGCCGCGCCGGTTGCAGCGCGGCTTGGCGGCGCGGATCGCTCTCCGGCAGGCCGTATGAAATCGCCAGGCGCCCGAACCACTGGTGCCTCTTGACGAGCAGCCGCGCCTGTTCGGGGGTGATCTGGTCGACGCCCTTGGCGTAAATTGTCCGCAAGGCATCGACGTCAGGTTTGAGTTGAACCACGCGGTGTTCTTTCTCAAATCGATCGAGGCGCTCCAGCGCCGCCTTGGGCCCCGACAATTCCGCCACCACCGGAATCGCGCGCACCTCATCGATCGGATTGATCACCACCTGATCGATCTGCCCGATCAGCAGCGTCGCCGGCAGCGCCTGCCCACCGGCCAGCGCCTTGGCGCCGATTGCATACCGACCAATCAGTTGAAGCTGCGGGCTGCGCGTCCGCTGGACAACGGGTGGCGGCGGTTGCGAATCCGGGCTGCCGCTCCCATGCTCCAGCCAGCGTGGCCGGACCATCAGCGCGATGGCGCTGGCGACGATCAACAGCCACGCGACGATCACGCCCCAGCGCGACCGCCCGCGCACCGTCGGCGGCGGCGGTGACTCGTACGGCGGCAACTCGGGCGCAGGTGGAATGGTCACCGGGTTGTCTTAACCGGTTGCCCAGCGCGCAGCAACGGGCAATGAAAAGCCCACGGAAACCGGTTCCGTGGGCGTTAAAGTTGACGGCTATCGTCGTACTGATCTGTTATGGGTTGGAGAAGAGCACCTCGTTGTTGCTCCCGCGCACGGGGACCCAGCCGCCGATCAGCCAGATCTTATTGTTGAAGACCAGTGCCGCCGCGTCGGACCGCGCGTCGGGAAGCGTAGCCGACTGCACCCAGTTCAGACCATCGAGCGAGTAGAAGATCTGATTTGAGGCGTTGTACGCGCTGTCACTGCCGCCCAGCACCCACATGCGATTGTCGAACACGACGCCCGAGGCGCCGGTGCGCATGGGGGCGGCGGAGTTGCCACCGTTGGCCTGCAGCCAGTTGATGCCGTCGGCGGAGGACCAGACCTCGTTGGAGACCGGGCTCAGGCCACCGACCTCGCCGCCGATGACCCAGATGCGTCCGGCGTACGAGAGGGTGGTAAAGGATTGCCGCGCGGTAAAGGTGGTTCCGGCGGCGACTTCCTGCTGCCAGGTGACGCCGTCCGCGGTGGACCAGACGTCATTCATGCGGTGATTGACGGCATTGTAACCGCCGATGACATAGAGCCGGCCGTTGTTGACGACGGCGCCGTGGTACGCGCGGGCGGGGAACACCGCCGACGCCGCCTGCGTCCAGGTAATGCCGTCGGCGGAGTGCCAGACGTCGTCGAGATAGCCGCTGGTAGATCCACTACGGCCGCCGATGAGCCACAATTCGTTATTAAAGACGGTGACCTGCTGCGCGAAGCGCGAGCCGAAAGCCGCGCCTCCGGAGAGGCCCGCCGTGGCATTGACCCAAGTGACGCCATTATCGGTCGAATACCACGCGTCGTCGCGGCTCTGGTTGGAGATGTCCTGCCCGACGATCCAAAGCGCGCCGTTAAAGAAGACGGCGGGATTTGAGCCGGCTGGCGCCGGTTGGGTATTCGACTGCGTGACGGCGGGCCAGATTTTGCCGAAGTTGGCATCGGCCTGGTCGCGGAGTTGGAGGGTGCTCTGATAAGAGGGCGTATTGGTGGTTTGGATATTGGAGACCGAACTGAAAGTAATGGCCCCGCCTGCGCCGCGCACCGCCGAGACCTGATCGCCGCCCCCTTTGAACAGGGTGGTTCCCGTCACATCCGCATCCGATTGCCAAACGCCGGACGTGTAGTTGAACCGCCGGACGTTGTTTCCGGAGATGGGGTTTGTATTGAGATTTACCGGCTCGTAGAACACGAGACGCGCGTCAGTGCCACCGGGCTCGAACCAAAGGTTGGTGTAAAAGCCCTTGTTGCCGTAGACCGATTGAGGCGTAAACGATGTCGTTTTCTTGGCCACGCTCACCCGCGTATCAGTTGACCGGTAATAACTAACCCAAGGTTTATTGTTGATATCGAAGGCGAGCGAGGTATAGGCGGGAGCGCCGGTACTGTCGACGGTCTCTAACGCGACCCCGGTCCCATTCTGCTGCGCGTATTTGCACCCGGTGCCGGTGACATAGGACATCGCCCAGCCGATGGTGGGGTTGATGACGAGGCTGCTGTAACGCCCCACGTCTGCACCACTGTCTATTGTGATGACGTTAAGACTGCTCCAAACGCCCGCATCTCGCCATCTTAATTTCAGGTAGTCGGTGCCGCCCGTGACATCCGTCCAATAGCTGATAAAGGGATTGCTCTTGCTGTTGAATGCCAGCGATGGGTAATTGCCAACCCTGTTCGTCGCTTCAACCACCACGGGTGATCCCCAGGTTCCGGTGGCGGGACTTCGTTCGACATATTTCAGGTCCGCATTCGAGCCATCGTAATAGGCAACGCCGATTGTGCCGTTGGGTGCGAGGGCGATCGACGGGAGCTTGCCGACCTGGGTTGCCGGGGTTTGGTCCAGGATGGTTTCGGCTGACCACGCCCCACCGTCCACCCGGCTGCGGGCCTTGAGTTGCCACGCCGCGGGATCGAAGTACGCCACCCACGTCGTGTGATTCACCGTGTCGTATACGAGATCGTTGTCTTGGCCGCTTGGGACGACCCCGCTTAACATCGTGCGGTTTTCCAACGCTTCCAGCGCGCATTTTGGGCGCGAAGTCTCTTTTGAGCGCATCCGTCTCTCCTTCCCTTGCCTGAATGGCGAGTTTTCTCCCTGGCCCGGCTGGAATGAGCGTGTTGCCCGGTCATCAGCCGTCCGATAACGGATGAGCTTATCGGACCTCAATACAGAAGCAATAAGGAAATTAGATTGTCGTTTTGCGCTGTCACTATGAATCGCAAGTTACTGCCTTTACCCGGTTAGCGATCTTCCCCATTTTGCCAGCATCTCAATTGAATTGTATATCCCACCAGTACACGTTCGATCAGGTTTAACCGGGAGGGATCGTGAAGAACCGCAGGCACTTGAATGTAGTTTCTCAGGCCGTGCAGGTTTGGAACCTGGAACAATTGGAGTCCCGCCGATTGATGTCGGCCACGCTGATCGACGGCGTTCTCACCCTCAAGGGAACCCAGTCTGACGATTCCATCTACGTCTACCGGAGCTACGCGTCGAATTATGATTACTCATGGAAGCTCTACGTCGACTTTTCCATCCAGAACGTCATGATCCTCGACGTCTCGCAGGTGCGCGAGATCCACGTGGATGCTGGCGACGGGAACGATCGGGTGGAAATCGGTTTGGACTGGGCGCCGCTGGATATCCCCGCAACCATCAACGGCGGCGCGGGAAACGACTCGATCTACGGCTCCAACGCCAATGACGTGATCTTCGGAGGTTCCGGCGCCGACCGCATCGGCGGAACCGAGGAATCATCTCATTTCGGAGGCGACGTTCCCGATGGGGCGAGCGTGGTCGGACAGGACACGCTGATCCCCGGCGTGGGCAATGACGTCCTCGACGGGCGGGCCGATTCGACTCAATTCAAGGGCGAGGGGCGCCGGCGCGCCTACATGAGTGAGATCTTCAATGGCGTGATGACAGTGGACGCGAGCGGCTTGGAAGACAAACTTTCCCTCCAGGTTGAGGCTGAGGGAAACCAGCGCTATTTGATGATCACGGATTGGTGGGGCGGACCCTATGAGTGGCGCAGTGGAACCGGCGGAGGCGGCATCCCCATGGAACAGTCCACCCTCCGCGAGATCCGCATTTATCGAAATGGCGGGACGGTGGCCATTGATATGGATGCTGCGTTTGCAGCCCTGGGCATCAAGGTCACCCTCATGGACCCGCCCGCTCGACCGGCCCGTGTCGATAAAACGCAACCCAAGCCGGCGACGATTCAACAGACAGCCGGGCCGAATACTGCCGATCAGACCTCCGAGGCAGTCTACCTTTCGGCACCGAGTCTGAACGTGCCAGTTACCACCTTCAGCGTCAATCCGCTGCTGATCTCGGACGACCAGCTTTGGGACGCCTGATCGGCATCACTCCGGCGTGGGGCCCTCGCCTTCAGGCGTCTGCTCCGCGGCGCCCTCGGGGCCGGCCGGCGGCGTTTCGCCTTCGGCTTTAATCTCGCCTTCGGCCTCGGGCGCCTTCACCTCCTCCGCATCCACCCGCGCCATCGCCACCAACCGATCGCCCTCATCAATCCGGATCAGCCGCACGCCCTGCGCGTTGCGGCCGGTCTCGCGGATCTCCTTCACCGGCGTCCGCATCAGGATCCCCTTCTCGGTGATGAACATCACCTCGTCGCTGTCCACGACCAGCGTCATCCCGACCACGTCGCCGTTGCGGTCGTTGGCGTCGATGTTGATCACGCCGCGCGTGCCGCGGCCCTTCACCGGGTAATCCGCCAGCGGCGTACGCTTGCCGTAACCCTTCACGCAGGCCGTCAGCACCTGGCAGCAACCGTTGTCGCCGCCCGGCACCACGATCATGCTGATCACCTCGTCCCCCTCGCGCTTGAATCGCGCCCCGGTGACGCCCCCCGCCGGCCGGCCCATCGCGCGAACCTCCGACTCTTCAAACCGGATCGCCAAGCCGCTCTTGGTTCCCAGGATCAGGTGATCTTTCCCGCTGGTGATCTCCACACCCACCAGCGAATCGCCTTCTTCAAGGCCGATCGCGATGATGCCGTTGGTGCGGATGTTCGCGTACGCCGACAGCGCCGTCTTCTTCACCGTTCCCTTGGCCGTCGCGAACATCACGAACGCCTCTTCCTTGGTGAAGTCCTGCACCGCCAGCACGTTGGCGACCTTCTCCCCTTCCTGGAAGGAGAGCAGGTTGGCGACGGATCGCCCCTGGCTCGTGCGGCTCATCTCCGGCAGATCGTAAACCCGCCGCTCGTACACGCGCCCCTGGTTGGTGAAGAACATCAGGTAATCGTGCGTGCTGGCGACGAACAGGTGCTCGACGAAATCGCCATCGCGCGCCTCGGTCCCCTTGATCCCGCGCCCACCGCGACCCTGCGATTGATACGTCCCCACCGGCAGGCGCTTCACGTAACCGCCGTGGCTCACCGTCACGATCATGTCTTCCTGCGTGATCAGCGCGTCCATGTTGAACTCGCTCACGCCGCCGGTGATTTCCGTCCGCCGGTCGTCGCCGTACTTGTCGCGCATCTCGTAGGTGTCTTCGCGGATGATGTCGATTACCGCCTGGTCGCTGCCCAGGATGTACTCATACCCTTCGATCTCCGCGACCACCTCGCGATATTCATTCACGAGACGCTCGATCTCGAGACCCACCAACTGAATGAGTTGCAGCCGGCCGATCGCCTCGGCTTGGGCTTGGCTGAGCATTACAGCCTTCTCCGCCACCTTCGCCATCAGCCGCGCCGGGATCTGCGGCGCATACGGATGATCCGGCGCAATCCGGAACGCGCGCTCGCGCAACTTCTGAATCGCCTCGTCGCGCGTCTTGCTCGCGCGGATCAGCCGCACGATCTCGTCGATGTCGCAGACCGCGTAAATCAGCCCTTCTAAAATATGCCCGCGCTGCTGCGCCTTCTTCAGCAAGAAGCGCGTCCGCCGGACGATCACTTCCTTGCGATGCGCGATGAAGTGCTCGATCAGTTCCTTGAGCCCCATCGTCCGCGGCTGGCGGTTTACCAGCGCGATGTTGATCATCGACACCGTGATCTCGCACGGCGTGTACTCGTAAAGCTGCCGCATCACCACGTCCGGGTCGGCATCGCGCTTCAGGTCCACCACGATCCGGCACTTGTGCTCGCGGCCGCTGTGATCGTTCACGTCTGAGATGTCCGGGATGCGGTCGTCCTTCACGCAATCCGCCACCGCCGTCACGATCGTCTTGCGGATGATCCCGTACGGAATCTCATCCATGATGATCTGCACGCGCCCGTTCTTAAGCGTCTCGGCGTGCATCTTCGCCTGCAGCGTCAACCTGCCGCGCCCGGTGCGATACCCCTCCACGATCCCATCCCGCCCGCGAATGGTGCCGCCCGTCGGAAAATCAGGCCCCGGCACGATCGCCAGCAGCTCCTCGAAGCTGATCTCCGGCTTGTCCATCACAGCCACGATCGCCGTGCAGATCTCCCGCAGATTATGCGGCAGCAGGTTGCAAGCCATCCCGACCGCGATCCCGGTCGAGCCGTTCACCAGCAGGTTGGGAAACTTGCTCGGAAAGACCGTTGGCTCTTCGCGCGTCTCGTCATAGTTCGGCTGGAAATTGACCGTGTCGAGGTTCAGATCCGCCAGCAATTCCATGGCCGGATTGTCCATCCGCGCTTCGGTGTACCGCATCGCCGCAGGCGGATCGCCGTCGTTGCTGCCGAAGTTCCCCTGCCCGTCGATCAGCGTATAGCGCATCACCCAGTCCTGCGCCAGGCGGACCAGCGTGGGGTAGATGACGGATTCCCCGTGCGGGTGATAATTGCCCGAGGTATCGCCCGCGATCTTGGCGCACTTACGATGCTTGGATCGAGGCCCAAGCCCCAGGTCGTTCATCGCGACAAGGATGCGCCGCTGCGACGGCTTAAGCCCATCGCGCACGTCCGGCAGGGCACGATCCATGATCGTGCTCATCGCATACGTGAGATAGCTCTCCTGGAGCTCCTGTTCGATCCGCAAATCCTCGATCCGTTCAACCGGAGCGGGCGGGGTGGTTTCAGCCATAAAATTATGCTCGTGTACAGCCCATTAAACCCGCCATCCCTGGCGGAAAACGCAGTCATTTCAAGCCCAAAACAGTCGCCCATGCAGGTCATTTTCAGCCAGGCGACAAGACCCCACATTCTAGGAGAATTGAACGGCAAAAGCGAACGGCAAGGCGCGCGAAAGTACCCCAATTCTCAGCCGCGCCTCTACACTTCCCCAGCCATCATGAACATGACCCGACGGGGCGCGCCAAACCCCGCCAACGCGCGCCAACCCACGCCACCCCGCGAATTCTGCAAAACGAACCCACGCCAAAACCGCAGTCGGCGTCGACCCCACCAACAAATCAGCGGCGCGATCTCACAGGACCGCGCCGCCGCGATCACTGTTATCGTTTTACCACCATCGTCGCCGGGACTTGGACGACGACGACAGCCGGCAGGCGCAGACGACGTCGAGCGCTACGATCCCGAGCACCATCGCCGTCAGGGCGGCGAAGCTGCCGGGGCGGCGGGTCTTGGTGGCGGCGACGCCCAGCAGGACGCCGTCGAGCGCGTCGCCCGCGACCCGCGCCCAGACGCCTGGCGTCGGGTCGTCGTGGGTGAGGATGTCCACGCCGGACATGATCTCGCGCACGCCCATCGTGCGCAGGATGCCGGTGTTCTGGCCGTCGCCGATCCCCATCAGCCGTTCAAGTTGGTGGGGCGCGGCGATCTCCGTGAGGCCGATGCCGATGCTCGCCCAACCCAGTCCGCGGGCGATTTCCTTGTCGTTCATGATTGGGTCTCCTATGTGCTTTGACAAAACATCCTCGCCGCCGCGCGGGTCACGCCGCCGGGTCCAGCACCACCTTGATGCAGCCGTCCTTCCGGAAGCGGAAGATCTCGTAACCCTTCGCGGCTTCGCTGAGCGGCATGCGATGGGTCACGACAAAGCTCGGATCGATCCGGCCCTTGCGTATGTGGTCGAGCAGTTCCGGCACGTAACGGTGGACATGGGTCTGGCCGGTCTTGATCGTCAGGCCCTTGTTCATCAGCGCGCCCATCGGGATCTTGTCGCTGACACCGCCGTAGACGCCTGGGATCGACACGGTGCCCCCCTTGCGGCAGCAGTTGATCGCCTGGCGGATCACGTAGGGGCGCTCGGTTTCCATGAAGAGGTTGGTCTTGATCGCGTCGTAGGCATTGCTGATGAACGATCCGCCGTGCGCCTCCATCCCGACCGCGTCGATGCAGACGTCGGGGCCGATGCCGCCGGTCAGGTCCATCAGGCGGTCGTAGACATACTCGTCATGAATGTCGATCGTGGTCGCGCCGGCGTCGCGGGCCATCTGCAGGCGCTCGGGCACGACGCTGGCGTCGTCGATCGCGATGACCTTGCCCGCCCCCAGCAGCATGGCGCTGCGGATGGTGAACTGCCCAACCGGCCCGCACCCCCAGACCGCGACGGTGTCGTCGGATTGGATGTTGCAGTGCTGGGCAGCCATGTAACCGGTGGGAAAGATATCGGAGAGGAAGACCAGTTGATGATCGGTCAGGTCCTCGGGCATCACCTGGCAATTGACGTCGGCGAACGGCACGCGGAGGAACTCGGCCTGCCCGCCGGCATAACCGCCGGTCAGGTGGGAATAGCCGAAGATTCCAGCGGTGCTCGCGCCGAACATCTCCTCGCCGAGGTATGCCTTGGGGTTGGTGTTGTCGCAGCAACTGTAGAGCTGGCGCTTGCAGAAGAAGCAGGCGCCGCAGGCGATCGGGAAGGGAACGACGACGCGGTCACCGACCTTGACGCGGTTGCGGTCCACGTCCGGCCCGACCTCGACGACCACGCCCATCGGCTCGTGGCCCATGATGTCGCCGGGCTTCATGAACGGGATGTACCCGTCGAGCAGGTGGAGGTCGGACCCGCAGATGCAGGTGGAGGTGATTTTGACGATCGCGTCGCGCCGGTTGAGGATCTTGGGGTCAGGGACGTTCTCGACCTTGACCTTATACGGGGCGCACCAGACGAGAGCTTTCATGGCAGTATCCTTCTGCGGTTAAAGAGCAATTGTTCCGATGTTGCGCGCGCGGACACCCAATGTTGCGCGCGGCCGACGACGACGCTGCTAAGACTGTCGGGTCCCACGACCCGTGCACGTGCCGCGCGATTGGCCGGTGATGGTCGGGAGTTCGCCCAGTTCCATGATGCGTTTGAAGTTTCGCAGGTCGTCGCGCATCTGCCGCCGTGGCGATTCGCCGAACAGCGTGGCGACCCAATGACCCAGCCGCCCCGCCGGCGGGACGTAATCCATGAAGACGTGGACCTCGGTGCCGCGGTCGCCCATCGCCGGGGCGAAGCGGATCTGCCCGACCGTGTCGATCGACGAGCCGGGGAGCGACCGCCAGGCGATCAGGGTGTCGGGCTGGTCCTGGACGATCTCGGCGTCCCACTCAACCTTGCCGCCGGCGATCCGCGGCGCCTCGGCAACCCAGTGGGAGTGGGTCGAGTCGATGACCCGCACCGACTTGAGGTGGGTCATGATGCGCGGCAGGTTCTCGAAGTTGCGCCAGTAACCGTAAAGGTCGGCGGGCGAACGGTTGATCAGGAACGCCTGCTCGACGTGGATGCCGCGCTCGGCGATCTCCTCCTCGGGCGGGCGCGACTGAGCGGTGTTCTGACCGAGCAGGCCGTAGGCGAAGCTGTGTCCGGTCGCGGCGCGGAAGATCAGCGCGCCACCCACGCCGGCGACCAGCGCACCCGGCAATGTGCGGCGCGCCAGGCCGAAGATCGCCAGCACCGATCCAGCCGCAAGCGACGCCGCACGCTCGGCGGCGCTCACGTTCGTCCAGCTCGATTGTTGTTGTTGGGACTGCTGCGGAAGTGCTTCTCGTTGCCAGCTTCCCTGCAATTCAGACTCATCGTTAGTCGTGCCACTCAAGCGTTCCATCAGGGTCATATCGATCCTCCCGCGAAGTTGTTCGTGCTTGCACGCGGGCGTTTGCTCGCAACTCTCATGCCTTCGCGCCCCGAGTGGCGCGAAGGCGTCGCGTGCAACCGATCACAACTGACGCATGAACGCCACGAGGTCGCTCTTCTCCTGGGCGCTCAGCTTCGTGCCCAGCACCAGGTTGAAGAATTCCACGGTGTCTTCCAATGTGAGGCAGCGGCCGTCGTGCAGGTATGGCGGACTGTCCTTGATGCCGCGGAGCGTGAACGTCTTGATCGGGCCATCCCCGGGCTCTTTCGTGAAGCGCTCCAGGTGCAGGTCGTGCATTTTGTCGTCCATGAACGCGACACCGTTATGGCACGTGCCGCACTGCGCCTTGCCGAAGAAGAGCTCCTGCCCGCGCATCTCGTTCTCGGTGGCCTTGGTCGGGTCGAGGCGGTTGGTGATCGTGTCGAGCTTTGGGGCGGGCGGGAAGTCGAGCATGTTTTGCATCTGCGCCATGTGGGCGACGTTGATGCGCGGCAGCTCGATGAAGCCTTTCTTCATCGAGTGGATCGGATCGCCGTTGAAATATGCGGTGCGCTGTTCGAATTCGGTGAAGTCTTCCACCGAGCGCAGGCTGCGCTTGCTGCCGTGGATCTGCTGCTGGTTCACGCCGCGGAGGCTGGTGGTGTCGAGGCGGAAGCGGCGTTGCTGCGGGCGGTCGTCGGGGTTCAGGTGGAACTGCGCCGTGGTGTGGCCGTTGACGTGGCAGTCGAAGCAGGCCACCCCCAGGCTTGGCTGCGGCGACTTGCGGTCGTCGGTCGCGTTGAATTCTTCCTGCGGCAGCGGCACGAGCAGCATCCGCAACCCGTCAAGCTGCACCGGCGTCAGGATGTCCTTGAACAACCGGTAGAAGTTATTGATCGACACGACCTCGCCGCGCGAGACGTCGCCCAGCTCAGGCCGGTTTTGCAGGAAGATTGCTGGCGGAAACTCCGGCAGGAATGCTTCGGGCAAATCGAAGTCGATGTCGAAGCGCTGGAGGCGCGGGAACATCGCGATCTGCATTTGTGGGAAGACCTGGCCGCCGGCGACCTGCTTCGGATGCGGCAGCGGCGGGTAAGGAAAAACGCCCTGCTCTTTAATGTCCTGCGGTTTGGCCTGCGCCAACTTGTCCCAATCCATGCCATTTGGCAGACGCGCTGTCGGCCCGACTGCGATCGGCTTCCCGCGCGACATCTTGACCTGCGGGTCAAGCTTGGGCTCGAGGTTGTAGCGGGTTTCGAGCAGTTTCTTTTGGGCGGCCATCACCTTGGGCTTGTCGGCGATGTCCTGCTTCATGATCTGCTCGGGACTCTGCATCGGCTCCTTGGCGTTGAGCGGATCGCGATAAAAGTCGAAGCCGTTGATCTGGCCTTTCTCCGGCTGCGTTTCAAATGCCGTGGATGACGGCGGCGCGTTGGTGGCGGCGAAACGCTCGGGTCTATCCTGGGGCCCCTGCCGCTGTTCGGGGCGGTCACGCGGGACGTCGCGCGGGGTTTGCGCCTCCGCCACCGCATCGGGCGGCGCGGCGGAAACCGCGGGGTTGGCGGGACGGCGGTCTTGGCAGTATCCCCAGAGCGTCAATGCGCCGAGCACGAGCGCGGCCGAGGTCAGACCGGTGGAGACGCGGGATGGACGAGACATGAGTTTCCTCCTCGTTTGGGTTCACGGAGCCGAGCGGCCCCGACCCTAGCAACACCGGTGCCGCGCACGAGCTTGCGCGCGGTGCTGCCACGAGGCGAATCATTCCAGAACAGCATCGGCCATGGCGGTGATGAGCTGGCGTCCGAACTTCAGCCGATCCTCCACGGTCGGCCGGCGGCCGAGTTTTTTACTTGTTGCGATGCGCTGCTCCATGAGCATGACGGGAACGTGGTATTGGGCGAAGAGGGTGTTGGTATCGTCGATCTTCGCCTTGCTGGGCGTGAGCTTGCGCGAGGGGTCGAACGTGGTGTGCTCCACCAGCAGGTCATAAAGCCGCTGCATCGTCTTGAGCGTTGC
>JAQGHM010000064.1 GCA_028291615.1 Phycisphaerales bacterium
TAAGGGCTTCAACGCCAAAGGCTTCCGCCTCACCCACGTCTTCGACGCCAGCCCCCAGCTCATCGGCAAGAAGATGGGCTCGTTCGTCGTCCAGCCGATCGCCGAGCTCGAACCGACGATCCAGAAAAGCCAGATCCGCCTCGCGATGATCGCCGTCCCCGCCGACGTCGCCCAGGACGTCGTGGATCAACTCGTCACCGCCGGCATCCGCGGCATCCTGAACTTCGCCCCCACCAGCGTGAACGTCCCCCCCCACATCGCCCTCAACGCGGTAGACCTCTCCGTCCAACTGGAGCAACTAAGCTTCCAGGTAAACTTCGCCGGGATGGCGCCCAATCCGCTAAGCGACACCGGCTCGTAAATGGGTTGCGCCCGGTCGTCACCCTTTCCTCCCAGCGTCCACCCCATCACGACTCATCTCCTCCGCCGTTGCGGCTTGCGCCACGCTTCCCTTGGGATTCTCGTACCAGCCGGGGTCGTCGTAGGTGGCGATGCCCTTGCGCACCTTCAGAATGGTGAACATGCCGCCCATATCGATGTAGCTGAACGGCCCCTTACCGCCGACCATCGGGATGCTGTTCCTTGGCACCGGCATCCCCATCTCGGCCATCTCGCCCATGCCCGTATCTCCCATCGTCATGTAAGCGGGCAGCAGGTTCTGGACCTTTTTGTCGATGCTGCCTGCCTGCACGCCGACCATGTTCGGCGCGCCGTGGCCCATCTGGTTCATCGTGTGGTGGGTCATGTGGCAGTGCATCGCCCAATCACCTGGTTCGTTCGCGACGAACTCGACTGCCCGTGTCTGGCCGACAGCTACCAGCACCGTGTTCATCGGGGAACGCGCGGACTCGGGAACGGCCCCGCCGTCCGTCTCCGTGATCGTGAAGTCGTAGCCGTGCAGATGGATCGGGTGATGGTCCATCGCCCCGAGGTTGCCAAAGCGAATCTTCACCCGCTCTCCAAGCTTCACGACCAGCGGTGCTGTGCCGGGGAACGCCTTGGAATTCATGGTCAGCACGTTGAACTCGATCATCTCGTTCGGATTGGGCCTGCTGGTGCCCGGGTCGATCCGCCACTCGCTGAGCATGATGGCGAAGTCCCGGTCCGGCCGGGGCTCCTTAGGGTTGCGGGGGTGGATGACGAACATCCCCATCATGCCCAGCCCCATCTGCGTCATCTCATCGAAGTGGGGGTGATACATGTGCGTGCCGTGCTGCCGCAGCGTGAACTCGTATTTGAACGTCTCGCCCGGCTGGATCGGCTTCTGGTTGAGGCCAGACACGCCGTCCATACCATTGGGCAGCAGGACGCCGTGCCAGTGCACGCTCGTCGGCTCCGGGAGGCGGTTGGTCACGTAAATGCGAACCCGATCCCCCTCGACCGCCTCGATCGTCGGCCCGGACGTGCGGCCGTTGTATCCCCAGCACTTGGCCTTGAGGCCCGGTGCAAACTCGTGATCGACCTCCTCGGCAATCAGGTGGAAAACCTTCACGCCGTCCACAACCTTGAACGGCAACGCGACGCCGTTGGGCGTAATGACCGGCGTGTAGTCCTTCCCCGGCTCGGCGGGCGGCAGCGGCGTCTGGTCCAGGTTGGGCTGGCCGGTAGCGGCGGCGGTGCCCTCTTTGGCACGGCTGCCGCTCGGCGCGTCGTCGGCCCGCGCCAACCCCTGAAGCAGCAAGGTTCCGCCGGCGACGGCGGCAGCACCCGACGCGATCATTTTGCGTCGTGAGATCATGGTCATTCTCCGTGGTGATGGTGGTGTTCTTGTCCAGCGGGTTGCGACGTGGATTCTGGCTTCGCAGGGACGCCCTGCGTCGCCGGGACATTGGCATCAATGCGTCCGCCCACAGCCCGTTCGAGCTCCGCGCGAGCCATCCAGTACTCCTTCAACGCCTCGACGTACTCCCGCCCGGCGTCGATCTCGGCCTGCTTCGACTGAAGCAATTCGAAGATGCCGATCTGCATGGCATTGAACTGCAGCTGGTTCTGCTGAACCATTTGGTGGCGCAGTGGGACCATGACGCGGCGATAGTATTCGGCCAGATCGCGCGCGGCGTTCATCTTGTTGCGGGCGCGCCGCACCTCGCCGCGAACCTGCACCGCCAACGCCGTGTAACGGCGTTGGCTCTGACGAAATCGGGCCTCGGCAGCGGCGATCGCAGGCTGCCCCTGGTTGAAGACCGGCAGCGGCACCTGAACCGTCGGCCCAGCCGTCAGCGCGCCGTCGGTCTCCTTGGCGACATGACCGCCGACGCTCAAGTCGCCAACCAGCGCGGTCGACCGCGTCAGCCCCAGCCGCTGCCCCGCCACGGCCACCTCCCGCTCGGCCGCGCCCAGGTCAGCGCGGCGTGTCACCGCCAGCGACTCCAGGTGGGTCATGTCCATCTCCGCGGCGGGAATCTCCGGCAACCGTGGGGCGATCGTCCAGGCGATGTCAGCCCCCCAGACGCCCATCCGCGCGCTCAGTTCCTCGCGCATGTCCAGCGCGTCGCGCTCCGCCTTGGCCAGATCGATCCGTGCCTGTTCGTGCAGGGCACGTTCATTGGCCAGCATGAGGTCGGTGATGTTGCCGGCGTCGTGCAGGCGCTGCGCCGCATCGAGCGACGCACCCGTCGCGGCGACGATGCTTCGGCGCATGTCCACCAGTTGTACCGCCCCCTGCGCCCGGTAGAACGCCCCCTTCAACTCACTGGCGGTCGCGATCACCTCGTTGGTCACCCGCAGCTTCGCCGCCTCAAACATCGCGCCCGCCGCGCGCTTGCGCAGCGACTGGGTCAGCAGATCAATGAAGCTTTGACTCACGTCGATATCGAACGGCAGGGCCCGGTACTTGGGAAAACGCACCTCCGCCGACAGCGTTGGGTTCTTGAGCAGCCCCCCCTCCACCAACTCCGCCTGGGCAATGCCCAGGTCGTCATACGTCGCTTGCAGGCTCTGGTTGTTGAGCAGCCCAACCTGCACCGCGTCATCGGCGGTTAATTCCTTCTGGAGCGCCGCGCGCACGAACGCCTCCACCTCCCGATCCGCCGCCGTCCCCTGGTTCCAGTGGACGCGTTGACCCGTTCGCTCGGCGACGGCGCGCTCGACGTCACCAAATCCCGCATCACGCGGCACCGAAACACAACCGCGACCGAACAACAACAGCACGACCACGCCACCGAGAATGATTACCTTGGATTTCATTCGTGCGCTCCGTGATCGTGGACATGCCCCGCAGGCTTGTCCGAACCCGCTCCCGCCGGCTGCGTCGCCGGCCCCTTGGGAACCAGTTTCATCCCGCATTTCGGACACCGCCCCGGTTGGCTCGACACAACCTCCTTATGCATCGGGCAGGTATAGATCACCGCGGATGTCGCAGGCATCGTCATCGGTGTCCACCGCGGCGCGGAAAGATCCGCATTCGCCCCCGGCCGAGTCACCGGCGTCCCGTGCTGCATGCCGTGCATCGAATGATCCATCCCCCGCATCCCCGCCATCCCCGGCTGCATCTCCATCGCCGAATCTGTCCCCGCCGCCGCCGGCAGCGCGACATCATTCAGCGCCAACGTTGACGACCCTTGCGGACCAGGGCTTTCCGCCGCCAAGGGGTTAGCCGGATCGTCCGCGGAAAGCACTGGTTGAGAAACCGGCACTGCGCAACCCATGAAGAACAGCATCAAACTTGCGAGAAAAACGAGAGGTAACGTCCGTGCGTACATCACGAACCTCCTTTTGGGGGTTATCGAGTGAATGCAGAGAAACAACGCGGCCTCAGACCCCGTGAAGGTCTGGACAGTTGGCAGAGATAAAGGTGGGATTCACAACACCAGCGCGCAGTGCAAGCTCAGAAGGGTCGACGACCCTGGCGGTGGCGGAAGATCCCCCGCAATCGCAGGCCGCCAAACCGGAATGTGATCAAGATGCGCAACCGCCGGAGCAAGCCAAGCGAGGTCCCAAGCCGCGCCGACATCAGCCTGGTGGCCCGCAACTTGAACCTTCCCGTCCTGGCTGATCATCGCCTGCGTGCAATGAGAGCAGGTGTGATGATCGCTGGGTTCTCTGGGTGCTTGAGGGTGCTGAGGCAGGTGATGCCGATGGCAGGCAGGCGTCGCAACCGCGACTGCCGAAGTGATATGACAGCCCTTGCCGGATAGCCCGCCGCACGCGCAGTAGATACTGCACAGGACGACCGAGACCGCCATAAGGCAGGAGAGAAACCGGCAGTACGTGAGTTGCATCAC
>JAQGHM010000068.1 GCA_028291615.1 Phycisphaerales bacterium
TCGCCAGGAAAACCCCCGGCGGCACCAGTGAAAAGAGCAAAAAGATAACCACTTCTGGCTGCGTGCCACCGAAGCTTCGGTAGCTGCTGACGAACATGTAGATCAGGTACAGGATCCAGCCGCTGAACTGCACGATCATGGTAATCGGCGCCCAGATCTGGCACCGGTAAGTCGCGCGGGACGCGAACAGGCTCAGAACGCTCAGCCCTGCGACGATGCCGAGCCACATCACGATCTCTCCCGCGAGTTCCGGTGGCATCCCGCCCATTGCAGCGCCGTATCGGCTTGAAACCAGCAGGAAAAACGTCAGGTATGCCGCCGAGAAGAGCAGCCCGCTGACGAAAAGCACAAGGTAAAGCGCCGCGGCGCGTCGGACAGGCGCGCGGAGCTTGGCCGTCAGCGCAACCTGCTTGAGCTGCTCCTCGGACAATGGAAACTCCCCCCGCGCCCCCGTTAGCGCCGGGAACCCGCGCAGGCTCGCGATCGCGTGCGCGGTCATGTCGATCATCGGACTGTAGTACGGAATTGCACCCGGAGCGGGAGCGATCGCGGCGGCGGCGGCAGTTTTTGCGACCGGCGCATGTTCAGCGTGCGCCACCGGTGTCGGAGCGCCATGGCTCGCCACCGGCGCTCCCGCCCCCGCGAAGATGCTCTTCAGCGTCGCCGCCGAGACCCACTCGCTCATCCCGTCCTTCCAGACCAGGTCGCTCGGAAGCAACTCCCCGCGCGCCGCCAATTCCTTCAACTGCGTGGAATTCACCGGCCCAAACTGCTCTTTGTTCCGCGTGTAGAACCATTCGAACATGGCAGTGCCCAATTCCTTCGTCCCCCAAGGACGCCAAATCTTAAACGCCCACACGACGTGTTGGAAGCATTACGCAGCCGCACCGCTCCCGCGCCTTTTGACATTCCCCCCACCGTTCATAGAGTTTGCGCCTCCCCTTTCCTCCCGGAGTCACCCGATGAAGATCAGTCTCGAATGGTTGAACGACTACCTCCCCGGCGTCCCGCGCGACGTCGGCGCACAGCGCGCCGCCGACGTCCTCATGAACGGCGGCCTCCCCGTCGAGACCATCGAAACCATCGGCGATGACACCGTGATCGACGTCGAGGTCACCAGCAACCGCGCCGACTGTCTTTCGCACGTAGGCGTCGCCCGCGAGCTCGCGGCGCTGCTCGGCTGCCAGTTCGTGGACGTCAAACCCGCCGCGCCCGAATCTCGCACGTCCGTCGCCCAGGTCACCTCCGTCGCGATCGACGCACCGCAGCTCTGCCCCTATTACTCCGCCCGCGTGATCCGCGGCGTCAAGGTCGGCCCCAGCCCTGCGTGGATGGTCCGCCGCCTCGAAGCGGTCGGCCTCCGCTCGATTAACAACGTCGTTGACATCAGCAATTACGTGATGATGGAACTCGGTCAGCCCCTGCACGCGTTTGACTATGACAAGCTCGCCGGCGGCCGCATCATCGTCCGCCACGCCGCGAAGGGCGAAAAACTCGTCAGCATCGACGGCAAAACCCGCGAGCTCGACCCCGAGATGCTCGTCATCGCCGACGCGAAAGACCCCGTCGCCCTCGCCGGCGTCATGGGCGGCAAGGATTCTGAAGTCGGCGACGGGACCATCAATTTGCTCCTCGAATCCGCCCGCTTCGACCCGCTCAGCGTCCGCAAGACCTCGCGCAAGCTCGCCCTGCGCAGCGACAGCTCCTACCGCTTCGAACGCGGCATCGACCCCACATTGGCAGAGCGCGCCAGCCTCCGCGCCGCCCAGTTGATTCTGGAAACCGCAGGCGGCGAACTGCTCGCCGGCGTGGCGACCGCGGGCGATGCATCCTTCTCCCCCAAACGCGTTACCTTGCGTCTGTCGAAGATCCGATCGGTGCTCGGCATCGACGTCCCCGCCGCCGAGGCTGTGTCCGCGCTCGCCCGCCTCGGCTTCGCCCCCGTCACCAGCGGCGAAACGATCGAGTGCACCGCGCCAAGCTGGCGACAGGACGTCTCGATCGAGGTCGATCTGGTCGAAGAAGTCGCCCGCGCGATCGGCTACGACCGCATCCCGTTCAAACAAGCCATCGAGATCCGCCTCACGCCCCCGCAGGAAGACTTGCGCGCCGTCGATCAGATCCGCGCCGCGCTCGTCGCCGCGGGCTACTTCGAGGCCCTCACCTTCTCCTGGGTCACCGACGCGCTGCGGGACGACTTCAAACCCGCCGAGGCCAAGGGCCTGCTGCGCGCTGAAGAGTCGGTGCGAAAGGACAACGCCCACCTCCGCCCCAGCATGCTCCCCGGCCTGCTCGAGGCCGTCCGCCGCAATGAGACCGTCGGCAACCCCCGCGCGAAGCTGTTCGAGATCGGCTCGACCTTCTGGGTCAACGCCGCCGGCAAGGTGGACGAGCGCCGCCGCGTCGCCGTCGTCGGTTCGCCCGACTATCGCGAGGTGCGCGGCGCGGTCGAGGCGATGCTCGAATCGCTCGACGCCGCCAAGGGCGTTCGCATCGTCCCCGACGAGCGCGCCGGCTACACCAAAGGCGGCTGCGGTCGCGTCGAGTGGGGCGGCCGCGCGATCGGGTACATTGGCAAGGTCGATGCCGCCATCGCGCAAAAGCTCGACCTGCGCGAAGCCCCCGCCGCCGCCGAGCTGGAGCTCGAACCGCTCATCGCCGGCGCGCAGTGGCTGCCCCAGGTGCGCGAGCTCGCCAAGTTCCCTTCCGTCAAGCGCGACCTGAGCCTCGTCGTCGCCGAGCGCGTCCGCTACGAAGAGATCGAATCGATCGTCCGCGAGCTCAAGCTGCCAAGCCTCGAAGGCGTGCAATACGTGACCACCTACCGCGGCAAACAGATCGGCCCCGGCAGCAAGAGCGTCACGATCGAACTCGTCTTCCGAAGCGACACCGGCACCCTGACCAGCGAAGCCGTCGAAGGCTCGGTGCAGCGCGTCGTCGGCGCCGCAAAGGAACGGGTGGGGGCGGTGCTACGGGTTTGACGCGAACTCTTCAAGCGGCGGCAGGCATTGCCGTGGCCCAACGTCGCGCAGTGGCGCGGGAGTAGAGACCTAACGTCACCCCGAAAATCATGTGCGCCGTCAACGTCACCGCGACGAACAGCGCCGCCGGCACGATGCCGAAGAATCGCGTGTAAGGCGTGAACAGCATCCCCAGCTCCAGCCCGACCGCCAGCGCGATCGCCCATAGCCAGCTTCGGCGCGTTGCGTCCCCCACCATCGCCATGTACATCACGCCGAAGGTGATGCCGTTGGAAAAGTGATACGCCCACCCCACCACGTGCGCCGCCAGCGTGAACTGCGAATCGGTTTGATCCGCCGTGAACGGCTCGGCCAGGATCATCGCGCCGAACCGCGGAAACACTTTAAACAGCGGTAATCGCAGCCAGTTCGGCCCGACGTGATCCACCGCCCCCAGTACCCATGGCAGGCGAAACAGGTCGTACGCGATCGCCGCCAATAATCCGCCCACCGCGCCCACCATCACCGCACGAAAGAGCCGCCGGTCGCCCCGGAAATAGTCCATCGCGGTGATCAGCACGAGTAGCGCCGTCGCGGGCAGCAGGATTGCATACGTGAAGGTCCGCATTGAGCAAAGGCCGTAAAATTCGGCGAGCAGGCACCAGATCGAAGCCGCTGACAGCACGAAGACCAGCGCGCGGCCCGCGGGCGTCCAGCGGAACAAATTGGAGCGGATAATCGAGTTCTGACGTTCCATGATTGCCATTGGTACCAGCAATGCTCAGTTTACCGGACCCACGCGCCCCGGGAAAGTTACGGTGCAGGGGTAAGAGAATGGGCCAGTCCGTAGAGTCGCCGCCCGTTTGCGTCGATGCATCTATTGTAGCCGGATTTCGTCGGCATTTCGGTGTGGTTTGTGATGTGAATAGGGCTTGTCATGAATGATCTTCTGATGCACCGGATCAAGCAGTGCCCGTCGCTGCCGTCGCTGCCGCGCGTGGCGATCGAAGTGCTCAACCTCGCCGAAGACCCGCAGGTGGCGCTGCCGGCCTTGGCGCGGATCATCTCCCAGGACGCGGCGCTGGTCGCCAAGACACTGAGGACGGTTAACTCCAGCTTCTACGGGTTGAGTCACAAGATCAGCGGGATCGACCACGCCTTGGTCGTGCTGGGGCTCGAGGGGATCAAGACGATCGTGCTCGGCTTTTCGCTGGTGTCGGACCTGAAGCGCGCGAAGCCGCGCGGCGGGTTCGACCACCTGGCGTACTGGCGGCGCAGCATCTACGCCGCGACCGCGGCGCGGGTCTTCGCCGAGCGCTTCGGCGTCGTCATGGGGGAGGAGGCATTCCTCGCCGCGCTGCTGATGGACATCGGCATGCTCGCGCTCGACCAGGTGCTCGGAAAGGAATACGCCGAGATCACTGACCGCGCTCCCAGCCACGCCGGCCTGCCCCCGATCGAGATGGCCAAGCTGGGCATGACCCACGCCGAGGTCGCCGGCGAACTCGCAATCCATTGGAAATTGCCGCCGGTGCTGGCCGTTCCGATCGGTCACCACCACCGGCCGCAGGCGCTGGACGATTCGACGGTCAAGCAGGTCGCCCACGTCGTCTGGCTCGCCGGGCGCTGCGCCGACGTCTTCGTCGATGCCCAGCCCGAGTGGTCGCTGTGCGACGTCCGCCGCACCTGCATGGAACACTACAAAGTAGGGGAACTCGACTGCGACGCGATCCTCTGCCAGATCGGCCTCAAGACCAACCAGCTCGCGCCCCTCTTCGAAGTGCCGATCGACCCGGGCAACACGTACGAATCGATCCTCAAGCGCGCCAACGACGGCCTGTCAAAGATCACCAAGGCGCTGCACGTCGAAGAGAAACCATCCGACAAGCGACGCGCGCCACGCTTCGCCCGCGGCGGCGTGCTGCCGGTCTTCCCGTACGTCGGCGGCGAGGTGGGCGAAATGATCAAGGCCCAGTTCCGCGACGCCTCCGCCCAAGGGATCGGCATCGTCCTGCCGCAGAAGCTCGAGGTGGGATCGCAATTCATCATCCGCCTCCCCCAGAAGACGGGCGACCCGCTGCCGATCCTCTACACCGTCGTCCGCTCGCAGCGCCTGGCCGACCGCGAACACCGCACCGGCGCCGAACTGACCTGCGTCCTCCGCCAGAACGAGATCACAGAAGACAAGTCTCGCTCCAGCAGGCAAAACGGCCTCGACGAAATCCGCAAGGCGATCCTGGCGTCGGCTTAAGCGCGGGCTCGCCTGTCACGCGGTCTTCCTCGCCCCAATCATTTGCGTCCACCGCTTGGGGTCGCGGTTGATCTCATCCAACAGCCGACACGCCATTCGCGAAGGCTTACGGAAACCCTGTTCCCAGTGCTGAACCAGCGCCGTGGAAACTCCCAGCAGAGATGCAAAGACTGGCTGACTTGCTGCCAGCAGATTGCGCGTGTCACGAACCTTTCGGGGCGAATAGTCGGCTGGTTTAGGCGGCAGTTCCACGGTATGGACCGTGAATCGCTTTTCGAGCGCCTCCCCGCGCTCGAGCGCTTCGGCCAACTCTGTCAGCCCTTCGATGATCTGATTTCCCACGGACTTTCGCTTTTTTGATTTCATTATCTAACGTCCTTTCGCGAGCGATTGCTTGATCCGGTCGAGCAACGCCTTCATTTGATTTCGCTGTTCATGCGATAGGTTGTCTTTCTCGTTCTTCGAATAAATCACGATCAGAAACACCGCCTGATAGGCTTGAAAATAGGCATACCCGACGCGGGTCGCACCGCTTTTACCCGTATGCCACGACGGTGGTGCGAACCGCAGTTTTCGTAAGCCGCCCGTGCCACTCATCGTTGCTCCGCGGGATGCATCCTCGAGAAAGATCGCCTCCAACGCACGAAGGTCGTCGTCATTCAGCTTCAGCCGACGCCAACCGGCGACGAACGTTGGCAGTTGAATGATCGTGAGCCTCATCGCCTCCTCCTATACTACGTTGTAGTACCATTTAAGACTACGTCATCACCACGAATTTCGACTTCACCTGCTGGCGCACGTACGTCCGCGTGATGTCCACGTGGCCGGGAGTATCCGCTTGTTCGTGTTCGAATTTGCCGTGCGTGGCGAGCCACTTCTGACCGCGCGCGAAGAATGCGTCGAAGGTTTCCGGGGACATCTCTGACGCGAAGTAGGTGTCGCGGCGGACGGGGATGACTCGGCAGAGTGGGTCGCCCTTTTTGATGCGGATCGTCTTTTGCGCCGGGTCGAGCTCGATCACCGCATGCCACGGATAGCTGGCTGGGTACCAGTCGGTGTCGATCAGGGCAGTCACCGGCCGCCACGGGCGCGGGAGGTTGGGGATCTCCGTGATGTAGAGCAGCTCGTTGGGGTCGGTCTTCAGGAACAGGAAGGTGGAGATCTTGACCTGATTACGGATCGACTCGTAAACGTTGTCGCTGATCACATGCGGGAGCCGCTGCCCTTTTTCCCAGGACCAGGCGTACTGCTGGGTGAGGGGTTGGCCGGGGGATTCTTCGCTGGGGGCGTAGTCGAAGTCGGAGGGCAGGACGACGTCGGGCGCGACACGCCAGGATTTGTCGCGCTTGCGGGTGAACGTGACGTCGAAGTTGGCAAGCAGGTCGAAGCCAAAGCCGTTGGCGGCCCGGATCGGCGGGCACTCTTCGGGCCAACCTTTGCCGGCGGGTCGCTTGACGTAAACGTCTTTGGCGGGGACGGGAGCAAACAGGTCCTGGCGGAATTTGAAGTAGTGGAGCATGGGAAGTGGGATTGTCAGAGGGGAGGCGGGGAAAGCAAGGTGGGGGAGGGACGAGGATGAAGGATGAATGAGGAAGGATGAAGGATGAATCGGAGGGGGAGGGTTGGCTTGGCTTCGCGCCGGCGCGCAGGGGTGTGGCTGGGCGGGGCTTGGGTTTGGATGGGTTTGTTTGTGGGGTTTGGGGGCGGCTGGGGGTGCGGATCTGGGTTTTTGGGGTGGGATGGGGGTTGGTTGGGTTTGTTTGGAAATGCGCGCTTGGCCCTTCGACTGGCTGGGCTCGCTCAGGGTGTTAAGATGGGGGGTTGAAAATTCGCGTTTTGCTGAAACCGTGCATTTTCGTGCAGATTCGTGCATTGGAGGATGGGTGGGCCCTTCGACTCGCTTAGGGAAGGCCCATTCGACTCGCTGGGCTCGCTCAGGGCAGGCGACGGCGACGAGATGGCGGGCGCGGATGGCGGACATTCCGGGGCCTCCCTTTTTTTGGCCGCGGTTGCGGACCGGGGTGTATCCTAACGGATTGCGAACTGAAGTGCAAGGGAAAAGTGGTGGGAAGTCAAAGGTCGCTGGCATTTGGAGGGGCGGGATCCGGGGCGGCGCTCTGGTCGCTGGCGCTCCCGACGCTCTGCCCCGGCGTGGGGCGCTACCGGGAGCGATTGAAAACGGGGAAGAGGATTGATGCGTGGGGGGTGGGCTGGGCGCGGGACTGCGCAACCGTCACGTCGTTAGCGGCTACGTTCGTCATTCAAACGCAAGAGGTTCTCCAACACTCGCCGATCGACTTCGAGGCGTTGCGCGGTGAGTGGGTGACCGGCGGGGAGCGGTTGGCCGGGGCCGGTGCCTTGCCAGACTTGGGCCCAGGATTCGTCCCATTGTGGGGAAGACCCGCCCGCTGAAGCGGGCTCGCCGGGGTCTTCCTTCGACGATTTCAGGACATCGGTGACGGCGTAGGCGGCGAGGACGGCTTTGTCTAACTGCAGGTGGGCGAGTCTTAGCCAGGTGGGGCGTTCGTTATAGAGGTTGGTGAGGGTGCGTTTTTTGAGGCGTTCGTCCTTGGCGGCGGCGGCGAGGATGGCCGAGCGGCGGACGAGGGGGCGGGCTTCTGGCGGGACGTCGGCGAAGGTGTCGGCGGCGTCGATTTTGGCGGCGAGGGGTTCGAGCCATTCAGGGGGATTGAGCCAGCGTTCGCGTTGTTCATCGAGGGATTTTGCGGCGGCGGCGATGCGGGCGGTTTCCTTCGCCGGCTCCTTCCCCGGTGTCCACGGCATCGGGAACGTCTCAAAGCACGTCGTGGGCGTGTAGCGGAATCCCGACTCGACTTCCCGTAATTGCGTCCCCTTGGCGCGCGCCCACAGGTCGTGGATGGCGCTTTGGCAGATGCCGAAGAAGTAATCGTCGTCACGGGCGAAGGCGATCAACTGGTGATCCGCAAGCGCGGGGGCTTCGATCCACGCGAAGAGTCGGTGTTTCGTAAGCGTCGGCGTGACGAGGTATCGACGCCGCCCGGCGATCGCCCGCCGCATCCTGCCGCACGGTTCCGCGTGTATCCACCAGTATTTCCTGTAGCTGTCCCGCTTCACCTTGTCGCGTTCCGGCTTCACGTTCAGGCGGACGTACTCGAACGGCTCCTGATATCGGGCGGCGTCCTCGATCGATTCGTCCTCCCCGAAGTCGACGATCCACATCGAGCGGCTGCGCGAGGTCACATCTCGGCCATTAAGCCATGGAATGACAACGTCAAGCGACGAACGGCCGTTCGGGTTCGGTGCCGCGAGCCATTTGCGGGCGACCGTCCAATCGACGTCAAACGCGCCGGCCTTCACGTCGGCCACGAAGCCAATGCCCGCGTTCTCGGCCAATTTGCCTGCCGCAGTGAAATCAGCCCCGGACGTGAGGTTGGCGTTGATATCGGGCACGACTCGTCCGTCGAGCGAGCGCGTCGTCTCGCCACCACCATCGAACCCCACGATGGAAACGTGGACGTTTGCGCCTTCGAGCACCCATTCGCGATCGGACCATCCGAGGAAGATTTCGCCGTCCTCTTTCACGCGTTCCAAGACGCGCCGGTTCTCGCCGCCCCGAATCCCTTGTGTGGCGAGAAGGCCCACGCGAGTCTGCTTCTGCTGCGATACCGATTCGCGGCCCAATTCGAACCAGTAGCAGCACAAATCGCTGAAGCCGGGGATACGGTCCGCGTAGGTGGCGAATAGCTTCTCAACGTATTCGTCGCCCAGTCCTCTCCGCAGCATCTTTGTGCCCAAGAACGGCGGATTTCCGATTATGAAATCCGCCTCCGGCCACTTCGCCGGCACGGGGTTCTTCTTGTCGCTCAGGTCCAGGATCGCGTCGCGGTTCTCGATCGTCTGCAACTTGTCAAGGATCGGCCGCTTGGGGTTTTCGATTCCGTGGACGTGCATCCATTGCAGGTAACCGATCCAGATAACGACCTGCGCGAGTTCGGCGGCGTAGGGGTTGATCTCGATGCCGTGGAGTTGGCTGGGGCGGACGTAGGGGACCGGGGTGACGGGGATGTCGCGGGCGGAGCAGAAGCGGACGGCTTGGTCTTCGAGGTCGAGGAGTTGCTGCAGGGCGACGTAGAGGAAGTTGCCGCTGCCGCAGGCGGGGTCGAGGATTCGCTGAGCGGCGAGGTGGCGGCGGAAGCCTTCGACGGCGATGGTGATGGGGGCGGCGAGGGGCTCGCGTTTTTTGCGGTTGGGTTCGGCGTCGTGTTTGGCGATGGTGTCGGCGAGGTTGGCTTGGATCTCCTGCCATTTCCGGCGCAGCGGCGTCATTACCACCGGTTCGACGACGAGGAGGATGTCGGCTTTGCTGGTGTAGTGAGCGCCGATCTGGGCGCGCTTGCGGGGGTCGAGGAGACGCTCGAAGAGGGTGCCGAAGATAGAGGGTTCGACGCCGGCCCAGTTCTGGTTGTCGCCTGCGACTCTGCGGAGGACGTTTAAATCGTTGGCGCTGAGCGGCAGCGCTGGGGCGTTGTCGAAGAGGCCGCCGTTGAAGTGTGGGATCATGTCAAAGCCGAATCGGCCGCCGGTTCGCATGAGGTCGAAGAGGTGGGTGGCTTCTTTCTGGAATTCATCGGGGTTGAAGAGGCTAAGATTGATCAGCTTCGTGAAGGTCTGATCGGGAAGGAGGCCGACGTCTTCGGCGAAGAGACAGTACATCACCTTCATGAGGAAGTGGGCAAC
>JAQGHM010000069.1 GCA_028291615.1 Phycisphaerales bacterium
CGAGCTTGAGCGCGATCATCTGGCCGTCGGCTCGGATGGACGGCTTGCCGTATGATGGAATGTCGGTCAGTACGGCCAGCGGCTGCTCTTGGGCGGGATCGGTGACGACCAAGTGACGCGAGGTTGGGGTTATCAGGTCGGTGAGCAGGCGGTGGGAGTCTGGGAAGAATGTCGGAGGCAGGCGGGTCGGGCGGGAAATCACTTGGGCACCGGAGATGGTATCGAAGATTTGAAGTGTGATGGTGGGGCCCGTCAAGGCGGACCGTGCCATTAGTCGGCCATCGTCCGAGATAGCGATTGGGCCCATCGGCATCATCCTTGAGCCGGTACCAGGAATCTGAATAGCGTGAGTGCGGCGGCCGGTCGTGGCGGAATAAACGTCGAAATTCACTGATTTCCCCCCGACGCCGGAGGTAGAGACTACCAACCAGTTTGGCGAAACGAAGCAGTTGCCGGGATGAGTAACCTCGCCTGTGATTGGCTCGGCGATGATTTGGCCACTGATTCCATCGACCAGAGTCAGCTTTGCGGCGCGGCCGGGCAGATCAGTCCGCGGGTCGAGGGTCAGGATCCGCCGTCCGTCGGGGGAGAAGTCAACCCACCAAGCTTCGGCTTGAAGGCGCGTGGGTTGGGTGGCAGCGTTCGGGAGCAACTGGTGCAATTCATAGAAGCTAGCGAAGCGGCGATCGGCTCCGGCGGCGAGGACTCTTGGTGGGCCGGCGGCGATCGCCTTCACGTCCTTCGGGTTGACCGGAACCTGCAAATGCTGGATAGAACCGGACCTCAAATCCATCAGTATAGCCACCGTGGAGTTTCCCGGCACGACGAGGAACTGATCGCCGGATTGAACCATGCGATCACCGCTAAAGTTCGCATTTAGAAGGATCGAGTTGATGGTTCGGCCAGTGACGCCGTCGTAGAGGTCTGCCCAGTCGTGCGAGAAGGAGAGGAGGTTTCCGCTAGCGGTGAGGGTGATCTGGCCGTCGGCGATGGGGAAGGTGCTGAGGTGGCGCCAAGGCTCGTGGCGGAGGGTGAGCCACGTCGTTGCCGCGATGGTGAGGAGCGCTAGCAGCAGCGTGCGCGACGAGGGCTTGAAGAAGATCGAGCGCCATCCCCCGGCGTCTGGGCTGGGGTTGGAATACTCGAGCAGGTTGACCGGTGAAGTCAGCGACATCGCGAACGCGCATCGTACCGCGCGGCGGGCGGCGCACTATCCGGGAATGACGGGCCGCGGGCGCGCGAGGAGGGGGAGGGCGATAATATTAAAGCGGGTTGCGACGGCGATCGGGCGGAAGAAGAATGGCCGCCGCGGTTCGCGCGCCGCAGCGGGGGAGGCGTATACGAGAAAGGTCGGCGCCGGGGCGGCGGGCATGCGCAGCGATTGTGCCGACGATGGGCGCTACGGCAGCGTCTCGGGGTCGTTTGGATTGGTGGTGACATCGGGCAGGGCGCGCGACTTGGAGTGGGCGCTTCGGCGGTCGATGTATTCACCGTGGCCGTCGATGAAGAGGCAGTTGCCCTTGGCGCCGGGGTTGGGGACGCCTGCGGCGGACGGGTCGTCGGGATAAGTCTTGAGCGCCTTGAGGTTGTGGCGGGCGGCCATGAGGTTGATGTTCTGCCAGGCGCCGGCGGGGGTCCAGAGTTCGCCGTTTCCGTCGTCGAGGCCGCGCACCGAGGTGTCGCTCTCCTCGTACATCCAGACCTTATCAGCGCTGTTTCTCACCTGGGTGATGCGCTTGGCGGCCTGGGACTTGTTGCCGTTCATGAAGATGTTGTAGGAGTAGCTGAAGTGCCAGCGATCCACGTTCTGCCGGGCTTCGGTCTGGGTGTCGGAGGGGCAGCGCATCACCTTGACGTTATCGGGGTTCAGATTGAGGTAGGGGCCGACGCCGTACTTGCCGATGTCGGCAATGTTGGCCTTGCGCCAGTAGAAGGCGTCGAGCGGATCGAAGCTGGTCTTTGGGGTAACGGGGAGGAGGCCCTTGTTGTCGTTGACGTACATCAAGCTCCCCGTGCCGATCTGGCGGAGGTTGCTGAGGCAGGCAACCTGGTTGGCGTTCTCGCGGGCTCGGTTCAAGGCGGGCAGGAGGATGCTGATGAGCAGGGCGATGATGCCGATAACGACGAGGAGTTCGACCAGTGTGAAGGCTTTACGACGGTTCATGGCGGCTCCTGCAGCAAACGATTGCACAGCGACAGCTTGATGGTAGCGAAGGGACGCAGAATTGACAAGGTTGAAACGCGACGAAGGTCAAGGAGAGCGCAATCCGACCGGGAAAAGCGCGGCACCCACCAGATCAATTCCGCAGCCTAGCGCACAGGGGCTACGGATAGTAATTAAAACCCGACCACTTCTGGAGTTGCTTGAGGTCGTTGTTGTTCGGGCTGCTAACGCCGTTCACGCGGACCTGGTAGGTTCGCTGGTCTCCGTACGGAAAGAACTCGACGTGCCCGTCCGCGAAGGAGATGGTCATCCCTTTGTGAAAGAACCCCGGGCAATCGACAAATGTGTCCCCCGTCGGCTCCACCCAAAACGAATTGATGTTATACCCGCGGGGATCGAATTCTTCGGCGAAGACGAAGAACTCGGAAGTATGTTTCATTTCTGAGAGTTTGTACAGGCGAGGTTTGGCAGCCGTCTGGTGATTAGCCCAGAAATAGTATTCACCATTCAAAAATGCATTGATCGAAAAGGAACGCAAATTCACCGTGTCAGAGGGGCAATGGTAGGGGGCGATGGCGTTAAGGTACTGATAGAGGGCACCGTCCTTAATATTCTGTTCCGTATTCCCGGGTTGACACCACGGGACCGTTCCTGGCGGGTTATACTTCGCATCGAGCGGGTCTGGGGCGCCCGTCGCACCATATACCATATGATCCTTGTTGGCGACGGCGTAAGCGGTCCATGCCATGGTGAGTTGTCGCATGTTCGATTTGCATGCGAGCCCTTGAGCCTGGTCGCGCGCCTTCTGCAAGGCTGGCAAGAGGATGGCGATCAACAGCGCGATGATGCCGATGACGACGAGCAGTTCGACGAGCGTGAAGGCGTGGGTTTTACGACGCATGGGGTGCCTCTCCTGCGAGTGTTCTACGGGAATCGGCGCGGGACGTGAATCCCGAATATCCGGACTAATTGTTCCAACCTGAGGCCGGGGCCTTATCCGGGTCGGCCACGCACGATTTCTTGGCGTGGGCCAAGGAGCGCTCGATGTAATCGGAATGGCCATCGACGAAGCCGACCACGCCCTTGCCGTCCGGGTTCGGAATTGGGACGGCGCTGGACGGAACGTCCGCGACCTTGCGCTTGGTGCTGTCGTGGCGAAGCGCCACGAGATTATTCAAATTACCGATCCCGGGCGCGCAATACATCGAACCATTCCCGTCATCGATCGTGCGCTCGTCTTCCTCGAAGATAAGAATCTTTTCCGACGATTGCCTCACTTGGGTAATCTTGGCGGCAATGACGGACCTCTCGCTGCCGGCAGGGATGTTTCCCCAACTGCCGCCCAAACTTCCGAACTCGGACGTCATCAAGTTGTTCGACGCATAACTGAACGGGAACCCATTAGCACCGCCGCGAACCCGGAACGTCGTCTGGTCGGAGGGGCAAATCAAGACCTTGTAATTGGTCGGGCTGAGTTTGAGGTACGGGCCGATGCCGTGATCCGCGATGTTGGGGATCGCGGCCTGCGTCCACCAGACCCAGTCCTCCTGCAACTGAGGGGTCGCGGCCAGCGCGCAGAAGGGGAAAGACCCCTTGTTGTCATTGGTGTACATGATAAAGGCAAGAGTGATCTGCTTGACATTGCTCAAGCAGGCGGTGCGATTAGCGCTTTCGCGAGCCTTGCTCAAAGCAGGCAGGAGGATCGAGATCAACAGTGCGATGATCCCAATGACGACGAGCAATTCGACGAGCGTGAAGGCGCGGGCTTTACGACGCATGGGGCGCCTCTCCTGACGAGGATGTGATCGAACCTGAAACCGCGAAATTCTAACGTAAGAAATGGACGTGATGCAAGCGATTGTACATCATGTCCAGAACCAGCGGAAGGGAATTGCGCTGCGACTTCGCAAATCCTTGGAATGTCGGGGGATGTCGCCAACTGTCGCTGTGAAAGCACCTAGGCCGCGACGGCGGCGCCGCATTCCGGGCACGTCGTTCCGCTGGCGCGGAGGTCGTAACCGCAGGATACGCATAGCCCGCGGCGCTTCCTGCGGTTGAGCCGGGATCGACCGATTAGGTGGGCCAAGGGGTGGAGCATCACGATCGCGCTGGGCGCCCAGTAGGGAATGGCGATGATGCGATACGGCGGGATGAAGAAAGAGAGACTCAAATCCATCTCCGGAAAGACCTCGGTGGAGTATTCGAAGCCGAGGGTTCGAAACCCATCTGAATGCCCGGGTTGTTCCAGCCAGACTGGGGAATGTCGGGGGATGCGATTGTGGGTGAGAGCAAAGGGCGCGCGGCCGTTGGGCCAGTGGGTGTCGGCGTAAATCAGGCGGCCGCCGGTGGCGTAGAAGTGGTGGTCGCTTTTCGCGGTGCCCCAGAAAAAATTGTCGGTGATCGAATAACTGCGAATCCAGATCGCCATGAGCAGGAGGCAGGCGATTAGCGATAGGGCGAGTGAGAGGGCGCGGCGCATGAGGGTGTTGGACGCCTGGGGATTTCGCGAGTTTCCGGAGCGGCCCTGCGGGCACGCCGCTAAACGCTGCGCTGTCGTCTCATCCGATGGCGGCGGCGACGACCATGGCGATGCCGATGATGACCGCAGCCGTGACGATCGCGACGGCGATGTTCTGTTTCTCGCCCAGTTCCTTTTCCACGTCGATCGGTGTGATCCAATCGAAGATCTTGTAGCCGGCGATCGTTAGGCAGATGCCGATCAGGCCATAGATCAGGGACCAGCAGAGCATGATGATGGCGGGCCGGTCGAACGTGGTGAGGGCGAGCGCGTGGAACATGAGAAAGGGTCCTTTCATTTGACGAAGAGATGGGGGACGAAGCGACTGGTGTTGCCGGTGATGGGCGACGTGTCCTCGCGGATGCCGATTCCGCAGGCGTAGCCATTGACCAGCCACGAGCCGATCACGGGGAGGTTGCCCTGGTAGTCGGGGAGGGGCTGGAGTTGTTGATAGACGTAGGGGCCGGTGTAAGGGCCCGGGGTTTCGATGACGGTTTTGCCGCCGATGACCATGGCGATGTTTGCGCCTTCGCGCGAGAGGATGGGCTTGCGGATGTGCGGGCCGGGGAGCGGTTCGAAGGAGGCGGGGAGGATGTAGGGACTATCCGGGAAGAGGTCGTGCAGGATCGGGAGGATGGCCTTGTTGGAGAGGATCATTTTCCACGGCGCTTCGAGCCAATGGACGAGGGTCTGGAGCAGGAAAGGGGAGAACTGTTCGCGGATCATCCATTCCCAGGGGTAGAGCTTGAAGATGTTGTGGATCGGGCGCTCGCGGGTATCGACGAATAGGCTGCGCGGGTGGTTGAAGCCGATCTGCTCGATGGGGATGTACTCGGTGGCGAGGCCGGCCTGGGTGGCGGTGTCGCGCAGGTAGGCGACGGTCATGAAATCTTCAATGCTGTTGCTGATGCTGGAGAAATACATCGTGGGGTTGAAGAGGGCGGGAGCGGATGCACGGCGGGCGTCGATGATGGGGGCGTAGGCGCGCCAGGCTTCGATGAGGCGGTCGTGGAGGGAGTTGAACTGATCGAAGGTGGAATGGGTTGCCAGCTGCGCGGAGAAGGCTGCGGAGTTTTGCTCGACTTCCTTGAACCAGAACCACTGGATGACGGCGGCTTCGAGGAGGCTGGTGGGCGTGTCGGCGTTGTACTCCAGCAGCTTGGGCGGGTTGCGTCCGTCGTAGGCGAGATCGAAACGGCCATACAACGTGAACTCATCGCGGTCCCAGGACTCTCTGACCCAGGGAACGAACTGCGGGGGGATCTGAAAGAGGTGGAAGAGGTTGTTGTCGATGACGTGCTGGACGGCCTGGAGGCAGAGGTCGTTGAGCGCGTAGGTGGCGGCTTCGATCTCGTCGATTTCGCGCCTGTCAAAGATGTAGCAGACGGATTCGTCCCAGTAGGGTTTGTCGTCGATGCTGTGGAAGTGGAAGCCTTGGGCTTCGACGATGGCTTGCCAGTTGGGACGCGGTTGGACGTTGATGCGTTGCATGGGGTGGAAGTTGTTAGTTGCTGGTTGTTGGTTAGGAGCCGAATGATCCGCCGTGTGAGCCGAAGCCGCCTCGGCTGGTGCCTGAGGAGAAGGAGGAGCGGCTGCCGCCGCCGGAGTAACTGGATCCGCCGTAGTACGACGAGCGGCCGAAGAACCATCCGTGACTGCCGCCGCTGAAGCTGCGCGTTGTGGCGTAGGAGTCGTCGTCTTCGCAGCCGTGGAAGCCGAGGAAGATCACGCTGAGTGGGAGCAGGAGCAGGGCGATGGCTTTGCTGGCTTTGGACATTGCTGGCTAGGAGCTGGCGGAGTGAGAGGCGGCGGAGGATCCGAAGCCGCCGCGACTGGTGCCGGAGGAATGGGAGATGCTGCTGCCAGACGATCGGCCGGGCGATGATCGGAAGACGGACGATGACGACGTGCGATAGCCGGGCGAGGGGCGGTAGGGCGGCGTGTATCCGCTGCGGAACGGGATGGGGATGAACAGGATGCCCGGGCCGGAGTGATACGAGTGCATCGCGTGGTTGGGCGGCTGGGCGGCGAAGGAGGAACTGGCCAGCGGCTGGGTCGTCGGGACGGCGGCGAGCGGACCGGCGCCGGCGGGGATGTTATCGGTGGGGACCGGGTCGAGGTTGAAGGGGTCGTTGGGGTCTTCGAAATCGACGTTACCGGCGTCGTCGGCTGCGGCGTCGGACGTATTGGCCTCGGAGAAGCTGGGCGCGTCGTCGTCGCGGCTGTCGCAGCCGGCAAAGCCCAGGCCCAGCAGGTTGAGGGGGACAAGGACCAGCGAGATAAGGGCGGTGGACTTGCGCGTGCGGTTTCCCATGGACGTGGTAAGAGATTATCGCATCGGGAGCAGGGGTGCGACTGGAAAATCGCGGCGTGTTTATAGAGGATGGGGCCAACCGGCCGGCGCGAATGTTACCTGGAGTTGAGATATGCCCAAGATGTTTGTAACCGTGGCGTTGACGATGTTGCTGTGCCTTGCCGCCCGTGCGGACGATACCGCCAAGCCCGAGATGATCGACGCGACCGACAAGGCCGCGCTGACCGCGGCGATGGACAAGGACGTGACGGTCAACGGGACGATCAAAAAGGCGGAGTGGAGCCAGACCGGCAAGGTGATGAACATCGAGTTCGCCGACAGCGAGTTGATCGGCGCGGTGTTCGAGAAGAGCCGGGAAGCGCTCGACAAGGCCTTCGACGGCGACGCGGCCAAGAAGTGGACGGGGGCGAAGGTGACGGTCACCGGGAAGATCGCGAAGTACGGCGGGAAGGCGAAGAAGCTGGAGGGCAAGCCGCAGATCATCATCAGCAAGGCGGAGCAGGTGAAGGTTGAAGGGGCGCCGGCGGTGGGAGAGAAGAAGAAGGACGAGTGATGGCTACCGATGGGGGGACTCTCTGCGCTCCGCCGATCAATCTCTGACGCGGCTCTAATTCTGAGCGAGGAATTCAAGCAGTCCGTAATGGTCGGCGATTCGACCGAGAATTGCCACGCACACCATTCCTCCTGCGAGGATGAGGACAAAGATGATGAACCTGCGCAGGAACCAGCGGCCGAGCGATTCGGGCTGGGGCGTGGCGTAATTGAGGGGGTTGCCCGGTTTTTCCACTGCTCATCTCCACGCGCACTTCGATATCCAGGGTCACGGCCTGGGAAATCCCCAATCCGCCGCCAGCGAATCGGCGGCGTGCTCGGGGTCTTCGCCCGCGTGGCGGCCTGCGTTTCTCAGGTGGGCGTGGGCTAACTCATGCGCGATAACCCAGCGGATGAAATTCTCGGGGCGGCGGCGGAGGGTGCGTTTAAGCACCACGCACCGACTCGGCCCGCGGGCGGAAGGCGAGCGGAGCGGGATGTGGGCGGGGAGGTGGCTGGGCTCGTAGTCGCAGAGGCTGAACGAGGGGTCGGAGCGGAAATCGTGGAGCACGTGCGGCGGCAGGGCGGTGACCACGACCGTGACGTGCGTGTGCAAAAACGGTTCGAGGGAGAATGAGGCGAGCCAGTCTTCGAGGAGTGGGGAGGCGGGGGTCACGTCAGCATTCTAGGTTGGAATTGACGCTTCGGGAAATCTCATGTTGCTTGCCTCGAGCCGCAGGCGAACGGGCGGACCTGGAATTTGGGGCGGTTCGGTATGGGAGGGGCGGGAAAATTTAAATTATTAGGGAATGTGATCTCGTGCGGCTAGGTTGACAGTCAATGGCGGTCCCGCTGTGTGCGGGGTCGCACACTTCATATCGACCAGGGGGAGGGAAGGAGCTTGGGATGGGAAGGATTTTTTGGGCGGCTGCGGTTGCGGCAATGATTTTGGGCGCTTCGCGGGCGGGGGCGGCGGCGACCACGTACCAGGTGAGCATGACCGGGCAG
This sequence comes from Phycisphaerales bacterium, assembly GCA_028291615.1. GTDB lineage: Bacteria > Planctomycetota > Phycisphaerae > Tepidisphaerales > Tepidisphaeraceae > RYN-433. Next base: position 8,536 of record JAQGHM010000069.1, read on the forward strand.
AAAGAGGTGACGTCCGGCGGCACGCCGAATCAGGGCGATCTCGACGCGCTGGTGTCCGGGAGCCTGACGCTGAACAACGGCACGGGCACTGGAACGACCGGCTCGGCGTCCTTCAACCTCACGATCTCGAACCTCGATTTCCCGGTGACCGGGTATCACATTCACACCGGCGTCTCGACGACGTCGGGCGGGATCCTGATCGACTTTCAGGGTGTGACTCCGTTCGAATCGATCCGCACGGGTAACACGTTTGTCGGAACGGTGAGCGGCTTAAACGCCGTCAACATCACCAACGTGCAGGCGAACCCGGCCGGATTTTATTTCAACATCCACAACGGCTCGTTCCCCGGCGGCGCGGTGCGCGACCAGGTCCCGGAACCGGCGGGCGTGGCGCTGCTGGCGCTGGGTGGCTTGCTGGCGGGATGCCGGCGGCGGCGACGGAACTGAACTGCGCTATTCGCGAGGGCGACTCTACGCGGGAGTGCGCGAGTCGGGAGTCCTGCTCCCGACTCGCGCGCCCGCTTTTGTTGAGCGCCTCCGCGGACAATATTTCCTCCATCCTTCCCCCGCCACCATCCGAATAAATAGCAGGACCCAACCGCGCCGCCGTTGAGGCCGTTCGATTTTGCCTGCGCAAATTATGATTCGGTTCGGTATACTTCAGCGATGGATCTGGGGAGGCCAAGCGGGATCGCGGGGCGCGGCGCAAGTCGCGCAGGCGCGCCCCACGCTGGATTTCTCCACCCGCCTCTCCGCGGGCAAACGCGCGTGCGCCGAACATACGGTGAACATTCGGCGTCTAATTGATTGACGGAGAGAATCTGGGCGGGCCAAGCCCGCCTTTCCTGATCCGAGCCAGGCTCGAACTGCACGCATCTCGCCGCGGGTTGGCCCGTACGATGCGCGTGCAGGTAGACGATAGGCACCGTGCCCGAGTCGTCGGGGCCCTGCGTGATTCGCGTCACGCCCGGCCACTAGCCGCTGGAAGTTTGTTGTACCGCCGCTCGCCTCATCGATCGCGCGCGGCGCTCTTCCGACTCCCGCCGCGACGCCCGACTTCTTCGGTGCGTTGCCGTCTCGCCCACGCGGTGGGATTCGGCCGGGGTCAACCTCCCTTGCCAACTCCCCGCCATCGTCGCCCGCAGCGTTCCCCCACGAACGTCGGGCCCGCGCACGTGTCTGGTGTTTGTCAGAGTTGTGATTGGCGAACCGTTTGCGGAGATTAGACCCATGGCCACCAAAACAAATCCACTCATCGCAATCGTTGATCGTAAGCTCGATGTCTCGCACTTCCGCGAGCAGCACTGGGAAGGCACCTTCTGGGAATACCTCGACGTCGTCGTCGAAAACCCCTCCGTCGCCCGCAACGCCTTCCAGCGCGTCTACGACATGATCCTCACCTACGGGAAGGAACCCTTCACCCAGTTCAAGAACGAGCTGACGCGCTACCATTTCTTCGGCGACCCGATCGGTCACGGCGCCGACGCCATCTATGGCCTCGAGCGCCCGCTGATGACCCTCGTCGATTTCTTCAAGTCCGCCGCCCAGGGGTACGGCACCGAGCGCCGCATCCTGCTCCTCCACGGCCCGGTCGGCTCGTCCAAGTCCACCATCGCCCGCCTGCTTAAGAAAGGCCTCGAAGGCTATTCCAAGACCGACAACGGCAAGCTTTACACCTATTCCTGGCGTCTCCCGCGCCTCCGCGGCACCGATGAAGGCGAAGAATATTACCCCTGCCCCATGCATGAGGAACCGCTCCTCCTCATCCCCCCCGACGCCCGCAAGGATGTCCTCGACGCCATCAATGAAAAACTCCCCGACGGCCGCAAACTCCGCCTTTACGGCGACGTCTGCCCCTTCTGCCGCAAGATCTACGCCGACCTCTTAGACATGTACGGCGGCGACTGGAAAAAGGCGATGGAGCACGTCAAGGTCAAGCGCCTGATCCTCAGCGAGAAGGACCGCCGCGGCATCGGCACCTTCCAGCCCAAGGATGAAAAAAACCAGGACAGCACCGAACTCACCGGCGACATCAACTACCGCAAGATCGCCGAGTACGGCAGCGACTCCGATCCCCGCGCCTTCAACTTCGACGGCGAGCTCAACATCGCCAACCGCGGCATCGTCGAGTTCATCGAAGTCCTCAAGCTCGACGTCGCCTTCCTCTACGATCTTCTGGGCGCAAGTCAGGAACACCTGATCAAGCCCAAGAAGTTCGCTCAGACCTACATCGATGAGGTCATCCTCGGCCACACCAATGAGCCCGAGTACAAAAAGCTCCAGGGCAACGAGATGATGGAGGCCTTCCGCGACCGCACGATCAAGATCGACGTCCCCTACAACAACCGTCTCGACGACGAGGTCAAGATCTACATGAAGGACTTCGGCCCCGACCGCGTGAAGGGCATCCACATCGCCCCCCACACGATCGAGGTCGCCGCCATGTGGGCCGTTCTAACGCGACTCGCCGAGCCCAAGAAGGCCGGCATCACCAAGCTCCAGAAGCTCAAGCTCTACAACGGCAAGAACATCCCCGGCTTCACCGAGGACAGCATCAAAGAGCTCAAGGAAGAAGCCCCACGCGAAGGCATGCAGGGCATCAGCCCTCGCTACATCCAGGACAAGATCAGCAACGCCCTGGTCAGCCACCAGGCCCAGCTCGACAAGGCCATCAACCCCTTCATGGTCATGAACGAGCTCGAAGAAGGCCTAAGCCACCACAGCCTGATCACCGACGAAGAGCTCAAGAAGGAATACAAGGAACTGCTCGCGGTAGTCCGCGAAGAGTACGAAGACATCCTCAAGGCCGAGGTCCAACGCGCCATCAGCGCCGATGAAGATGCCATCAAGCGCCTCGCCACCAACTACATCGAAAGCGTCCGCGCCTACACCCAGCACGAGCGGGTCCGCAACCGCTACACCGGCCGCGACGAAGAGCCCGATGACCGCCTCATGCGCTCGATCGAGGAAAAGATCGATATCCCCGAAAGCCGCAAGGACGATTTCCGCCAGGAAATCATGAACTACATCGGTGCCCTGGCGCTGGACGGCAAAAAGTTCGAGTACAACACCAACGCCAGACTGCTCAAGGCGCTGGAGCTCAAGCTCTTCGAAGACCAGCGCGACACGATCAAGCTCAAGAACCTAGTGAGCAGCGTGGTAGACGACGAAACCCAGCAGAAAATCGACGTGGTCAAGCAACGCCTGATCAAATACTTTGGATACAACGAAACCAGCGCGACGGACGTGCTCAACTACGTAGCCAGCATCTTCGCCAGAGGCGACAGCAAGCAGGAAGAATAGGAAGGATGAAGGCGGAAGGATGAAGGATGAATAAAGCCGCGCACAACGCACTCCGATTCATCCTTCAGCCTTCATCATTCATCCTTAATTCTTATGGATCGTGAAATAAGAAAATCCGGCCTGAACCTCGTCCTGGCAGGCGTCATCGGCCTCCTCTTCTTCTGGCTGACCGACCCCGTCTACGGCATCGGCCACAAAACCTTCGACAACCCCGTAGACGCCATGAACGAAGCCTGGATCGGCACCCTCGCGGGCGTCACCGTCTCCGCCGGCATCCTATTATTGGGCATATGGATCATGACCCGCAGGCCTACTTAGCAGTTTCCCCATGGTCCTAAAAATCGAAAAAGACCACCAACGCTTCCGACAGATCGTCAAAGGACGAATCCGCGACGACCTGCGCAAATTCCTCACCAAGGGCGAGCTGATCGGCAAAGAGGGCAAACACCTCATCAGCATCCCCGTCCGCGGCATCGAGCTCCCCCACTTCCGTTACGGCGACAACTCCCAGGGCATCGGCGCCGGCGACGGCGATGAGGGCGACACCGTCGGCAAGGGCAAGGGAAAAGGCAACCAGGGCGGCACCGACCCCGGCCACCATATGATGGAGGTCGACCTCACCCTCGACGAGCTCGCCGACATCCTTGCCGAGGAACTCAAGCTCCCCCTCATCGAACCCAAGGGCAAACACCGCATCACCACGGTCCGCGACAAGTACAGCGGCATCAAGCCCACCGGCCCCAACTCCCTCCGCCACTTCAAGCGCTCCTTCAAGGAAGCCCTCAAGCGCCAGATCATGGTCGGCGACTACGACCCGGAAAACCCCGTCATCATCCCCCAGAAAAAGGACATGCGCTACCGGAGCTGGAAGGAAGTCAAAAGCCCCCAGTCCAACGCCGTCATCGTCTTCATGATGGATGTCTCCGGCTCCATGGGCGAAGAACAAAAAGAACTCGTCCGCCTGGAGAGCTTCTGGATCGACACTTGGCTGCGCAAGAACTACGAAGGCATCGAATCCCGCTACATCGTCCACGACGTCAGCGCCAAGGAAGTCGATAAGCACACCTTCTACCATCTAAGGGAAGACGGCGGCACCAAGATCAGCAGCGCCTTCAGAACCTGCAAACAACTGTTAGACGCCCACTACTCCCCGGATGAATGGAACATCTACCTCTTCCACTTCAGCGACGGCGACAACAGCTCCGAAGCCGACAGCCGCGACTGCGTCAAACTCCTCAAGGAACAACTCCTCCCCATCGCCAACATGTTCGGTTACTGCCAGGTCGCATCAGCCTACGGCAGTGGCAACTTCATCAACGTCCTCCACGAACACCTGAGAAACCACGAAAAAGTCCTCACCAGTCGCGTGAACTCAAAGGATGATATTTACGACTCAATCAAGACGTTCTTCGGGAAGGGACATTGAATGCAGTTCGTAGGGCTCGCTTCAGCGAGCGGAATCTTCGAGAGGAGTTGCCCGTAGGAATTGATACGTTGCCTTAAATCCGTCAGTGCTGGGATATCAGTCACTCAATCTTCGAATCAGCCAGGTATAATCAGCTCGCCATGACCCAACTCATCCCCCCACCATCACCTCCCTCCGAAGAAGAACTATTGCAGCTTCAACACGAAGCAGGCATCGAGTTCGTCAACGGACAAATCCTGGAGAAGCCGGTGAGCAAAGAGTCCAGCCGCGTAGCGGCACAAATCATATTTTTGCTCCAATCGCACGTTCGAATAGCCGGCCGCGCCGAAATCTACGACTGCAGCTTAGGCTACCAATGCTTCCCCGAAGAACCCGCCCGCTTCCGAAAACCAGACGTCTCCGCCGTCCTCGTTGAAAGATTGAAACCGCTCGAACCCGACCCCGGCCTCATGCCCATCCCCGCGGATCTGGTCGTCGAAGTCATTTCCCCTGGAGACAAGGCTGACGAGGTCGCCGAAAAAGTCGAAGAGTACCTCGCCAACGGCTTCAAGCTCGTATGGGTGGTGCATCCCAACACCAGGACCGTCGTTATCCACCGCGACGACGGCTCGATCGCGAAGCTTCACCAGAAGGATCAGATTACCGGCGAATCCGTGCTCCCCGACTTCAACTGCAACGTCGCTGAATTCTTCATTCATCCACAGCCGTCAACAACTTCGTTCTGAGTATCAACACCGTCCCCATGCCGCGCCGCCGCCTCTACATCCTCAACATCGAAGATTACCTCGATGACGACATCGTCGCCCCGCCGTCCCGCCTCCGCCCCGCCCTCCGCCGCTGCGCCGCCGCCATCGCTCTCCTCGGCTTCGGCGTCGCCCTCGTCCAGTTTGTCGCCTCCCTCCTCCCCTCCGAAACCGCCCAAACCGCTCTCCCTGTAACCATCGCCTACGCCCTCGTCCTTCTCCTCTTTGTCGCCCTCGCCAAACGTCTAAACCACATCGAGTGAACAATCTTCATGTTTCACGTCTTCATGTTTCACCGGCCGCTCGTCCGACCATCCTACAATAGAGCAAAGGTGATTTAACCTATGGCCTCCCACACCCTAGTCCCCTTCCCCCCCGAGCTCCTCGCCGCCAAAAAGCAGATCCGAGAGCAGGCACGCTCCTACGGCCTCGACTTTTTCAACGTCATCTACGAGATGTGCGACTACGAGCAGATGAACCAGATCGCCGCTTACGGCGGGTTTCCCCAGCGCTACCCCCATTGGCGCTTCGGTATGGAATATGAGCGCCTCCGCAAGCAGCACTTCTACGGCCTCGGCCGCATCTACGAGATGGTCATCAACAACGACCCCTGCTACGCCTACCTCCAGGAGTCCAACGCCCTCATCGACCAGAAGCTCGTCATCGCCCACGTCTACGCCCACTCCGACTTCTTCAAGAACAACTTCTGGTTCAGCAAGACCAACCGCAAGATGATGGACGAGATGGCCAACCACTCGACGCGCTTCCGCAAGCACATCGAGAAGCACGGCTACGACGTCGTCGAAAAATTCGCCGACGTCTGCCTCTCCCTCGAACATCTGATCGACCCCTACTCGATGTTCATGAACCGCGGACCCAACGACACCGCACCCGTCGAGGCCCACCGCGAGCTTCCCCACGTCACCCGCTACCAGGCCAAGGACTACATGGACCGCTGGATCAACCCCCGCGAGATCCTCGAAGCCGAAGCCAAAAAGAACCGCGACGCCGCCGCCAAAAAGAAGCATAACACCCCCAGCCGCCCCACCCGCGATGTCCTCCTCTACCTCCTCCAGCACGCCCGTCTCGAAGACTGGCAGATGGACGTCCTCTCCATCGTCCGCGAGGAATCCTACTACTTTGCTCCCCAGGGCATGACCAAGGTCATGAACGAAGGCTGGGCCACCTACTGGCACTCCACCCTCATGACCCGCCACTTCGTCGATGCCAGGGAAATCATCGACTACGCCGACCACCACTCCGGCACCGTCCACATGCCCCCCGGCGGCTTCAACCCCTACAAGATCGGCGTCGAACTCTTCCGCGACATCGAGGACCGCTGGAACAAGGGCAAGTTCGGCAAGGAATACGACGAGGCCGACAACCTTGGCCAGAAAAAGAAGTGGGACAAGGGCCTCGGCTTAGGCCGCGAAAAAATCTTCCAGGTTCGCCGCGTCTACAACGACGTCAACTTCATCGACGAGTTCATGACCCCCGAGTTCATCGAGAAACACAAGTTCTACCAGCACGGCCGCGACCCCCACACCGGCCAGCTCCGCATCATCAGCCGCGACCCCCAGCGTATCAAGCAAACGTTGCTCTACCAGCTAACCAACATGGGCCAGCCCTTCATCTACGTGGTCGATGGCAACTATGGCAACCGCGGCGAGCTTTACCTGGCCCACCAACACAACGGCCCCGACATCGAGATCAAGTACGCCATGGAATCCCTCAAAAGCCTCCACAAGCTCTGGCACCGCCCCGTCCACCTCCAAGCCAAGATCGACGACGAAATGATCCTCTTCACCTACGACGGCCACCAACCCAAACAACAAACCATCCACGACGACCTCCCCCCGCCCGCGCATCAGGTGATGTGAACATGCACGGTTTCACCCCAGAGTTTCTGCACGGCTTCGCCTACGGCTATTTCCCGCCTGCCCTCTTCACAATTCTCGCAGCATTCGCATGGCTGAAACGTCGTAACGCGATTTCAGCAATGCTCCGCCACCCGGCATTCCTGCTCCTTTTCTTGGCCACGTTCCACGCAGTCGCAGGTATCGGCTGGATCTTCATAGGAATCATATGGCGAGGTGACTTTCGGGATTGGCAACTAGGCGCGGCTTGCGGCGCGTATGGACTTCCCGGAATAACCTTGGTGATTCTGATCCTGGTCAATTGGTGGCATCGGTATAGGGCGCAGACGCGCGAAGCCCCGTAGATTCAATCCCCGCGCCTCCGCGAATGTAGGGCTCGTTTTAGCGAGCGGAATTTTGACCCCACGTTTTAGCCGCTGGGCTTGCCCAGCGCGTCCAACACCATCACGTACACAATCAACACCTGATTTCCACGCCCACCCCTCCTTCTCCTGCGATCGCCACCCACCCTATTTCGCAATGCGTCGCATCGCTCGTGGGAGAAGGCGGGGATGAGGTCTTCATGGCGAACCTATCCGCTCCGTAGGTTTTTCCACGCATCACATCCGCTAACCGGCCGACCACCGCTCGCGCCAGCCTTTCCCCCTCCACAAAGCCGCCCCCTCGCCTACGGAAACTTCCGCCCACTCCCGCGCCAAACGCCCCTCCGATAAAAAGAAACCAGAGCCATATTTCTTCGTATTTTCTCGTAGCATTCCGAGGCTTATTAGGGTAAAGTACGGACTGCGATAAACCGCAGAAAGAGGGGACGAAAATGCCCACACCACTCCCGCTTCCGCAGATCCCACGTAGCGTTCCCCCCACGCCGCGCCACAAAAAGCCACAACCCCATCGCCGCGCCGGCGCAAAACGAACCCAACCTTCCCGCCCCCGATGCACGAACCTGCATGAAAACGCACGGTTTCAGCAAGACGCGGTTTTCTCTCCACCCATCTTCACACCCACCCCCGCCCAATTCCCCGAACTTTTCACCCCCGCCCGCGTCCAAGCCCCCCTGCGCAACCTCCTCACCGCCGCTGTCCTCGCTGCCGCCATCGCTACCGTCACCCTCCCCGCCCACGCCCAACTCGCCGGCGACAAACCCGCCCAGCCCGCCGCCGCAGTAAAAGCACAAGCCGACGTCCCCGTCAAAGTCGTCGTCCTCTTCTCCTCAGGCGTCGGTTACTTCGAGCACGCCGGCTCCGTCAAAGGCGCCACCTCCACCGAGCTCCGCTTCAAGACCAACCAGATCAACGACATCCTCAAGTCCCTCCTCCTGCAGGACATGGGCGGCGGCAAGGTCACCACCGTCGTCTACCCCAGCCAGGACCCGATCGAGAAAACCCTCCGCAGCTTCCAGGTCGACATCACCGGCGACCCCTCCCTCGCCGCGCTCCTGGGCCAGCTCCGTGGCGCAAAAGTGCAGGTCACCATCGGCACCGAAACCCTGGCCGGCACCATCCTGGGCTTGGAGAAGAAACCCAAGGCCGTCAACGACAAAGGCAGCATCGACGTCTGGGTCATCAACCTGATCTCCGGCGGCACGATCCGCAGCGTCGAACTGGCCGAAGCCAAGAAGATCGACCTCGAAGATCCCCAACTCCAGGACGAATTAGGCAAGGCCCTCGCGGCATTAGCCCAGGCCAGAGACCAGGACAAGAAACCCGTCACCATCAACTTCACCGGCGAAGGCGAGCGGCAGGTAAGGATCGGCTACGTCGTAGAAACCCCCATCTGGAAAACCAGCTACCGCCTGGTCCTCCCCGGCGAAGGCGCGGATGCCGCCGGCAACAAGGACAAACCCAAGCTCCTCGGCTGGGCGATCGTAGAAAACCAAACCGACAACGACTGGGGCAACGTGCAACTCAGCCTCGTCAGCGGCCGCCCGATCAGCTTCATCCAAGACCTCTACCGCCCCCTCTACGTCCCCAGGCCCGTCGTCCAACCCGAACTCTACGCCAGCCTGCGCCCGCAGACCTATGACGCGGGGATGGGCAACGACAAGCGCGCCGGCGCCAAAGCTGACGGGGAACAACTCGAAGGCCACGACGGCATTCTCCGTGAATCTCTCAAGTCCGACTTGGCCGCCCGCGGTATGAACCGCGCCCCCGCCGCCGCCGCCCCCAAGACGCCACAATCCCTTAACGGTGGCGTCTCCTGGGCCGCCGACAGCCTCGCCCTCGCCGACCACGACGCCGACTACAAACCCATGGATGACTTCTCCCGCTCCGTCGCCTCCATCGCCTCCGCTTCAAAAGTCGGCGAACTCTTCCAATACACCGTCGGCAGCGTCAGCCTTCCGCGCCAGCGCAGTGCCATGATCCCGATCATCACCGACGACGTCGAGATCGAAAAACTCTCCATCTACAACCCCACCGTCTTCCCGCGCAACCCGCTCAACGGCGCACGCATCAAGAACACCACCGGCAAGCACCTGCTGCAAGGTCCGATCACTGTGATCGACGGCGCAACCTACGCTGGCGACGCCCGCATCGATAACGTCCCCCCCACGCAGGAGCGCCTCATCTCCTACGGCGTCGATCTCCAGGTCCTCGTCGACGGCGCCAAGAGCCAGGACACCGACGTCGTCCAGACCGGCAAGATCATCAAAGGCGTCCTCGAGCTCACCCACAAGTTCGTGCACACCCACCACTACACCGCCGAAAGCAAGGCCGACAAGGACAAGACCCTCGTTGTCGAGCACCCCTTCCGCACCGGCTGGAAGCTGCTATCGCCGGAAAAGCCGATGGAAAAAACCGACAGCGTCTATCGCTTCAAGCAGCCGCTCGCCGCCGGCAAGTCCGCCAGCCTCACCGTCGTTGAAGAACTCGTCTCCAGTCAAACCCTCACGCTGCTCAACACCGACATCGGCTCCATCGAATTTTTCGGCAAGAGCAACCGCATCCCCAAGTCCGTCCGCGAAGTGCTTACGAAGGTCGTCACCCTGCGCAACGCGATGACCGACACCCAGCGCCAGATCGAAGAGCGCCGCCGCCAGCTCAACGACATCACCACCGAGCAAACCCGCATCCGCGAGAACATCAAGACCGTCGACCACACCAACGATTACGCCACCCGACTGCTCAAGAAGCTCAACGACCAGGAGGCGATGATCGAAAACCTCCAGGGCGAGATCGTGAAGTTCCAGAAACAGTTCGATCAGCAGCAGAAGGACTTCGAATCCTACCTGCAAAACACCAGCGTGGACGACAAGAACTAGCGACGGGAAAAGGGGAGATCATGCCGAAATCTGTTTCCTCGACAGCGCCAAGCTGTCATCCTGAGCTTGCGAAGGATCTAGCTGGTAGTAAAAGTCAGTCTACTGCTCGACAGATCCTTCAGTCGTTGAAACTCCTTCAGGATGACATCAATTCTCGATTCCCGATCGCCATATCAACACTGAAATTCCCCGCATCCCGGTTATCGCGACGCACCCCCCGTCCGATGAGGAAAGTGAGGGCCGCAACCGTTCGCGGGTCGTCCGATAAGCGCCAGGGAGAAAGAGAATTGCCGGACAACAACCGATCTATTCGATTGGAACTACTCGAATCGCGACAGATGATGTCCGCCAGCAACCCGACGGACCTCGAGCAGTACGCGATCGAGTTGATCAACCGCGCCCGCGCCAACCCGCTCGCCGAGGCCGCCCGCTTCGGTGTTGACTTGAACGAAGGCCTCGCCCCCGGCACCATCTCCGCCGCCCCCGCCCAGCCGCTCGCCCTCAATCCATATCTCGTCTCGTCTGCCCGCACGCAAAGCGGCTGGATGATCGACACCGACACCTTCAGCCACACCGGCGCAGGCGGCAGCGATCCCGGCGCGCGCATGCAGGCCGCCGGTTACCGCTTCGACACCCCCTGGAGCTGGGCTGAGAACATCGCGCTGCGCTCCCAGAAGACCACCACCGCCCACGCCGACGTCATCGACGCGATCGAGCGCGACCTCTTCGTCGACGTCGCCATCGCCGACCGCGGCCACCGCGTCAACCTCCTCGCCCCGCAGAACAATGAGGTCGGCGTCGGTGTCGTCACCGGCCTCTACACCTCCTTCCAGGCCGCCATGCTCACCCAGGACTTCGCATCCTCCGGCGACCACACCTTCCTCACCGGCGTCGTCTACACCGACGCCGTCAAGAAAGACCAGTTCTACACCCCCGGCGAAGGCCTCGGCGCCGTCACCATCACCGCCACCCGCATCGCCGACGGCGCTACCTTCACCACCCAAAGCTACACCGCCGGCGGCTACTCCCTCGACCTCGCCCCCGGCCAGTACAAAGTCACCGCCTCCGGCGGCAAACTCGCCAAGCCCATCACCTACAACGACGTCACGATCACCCAGGAAAACATCAAGCAAGATTTCATCGCGACCGCCACGACTTCCGCGCCGACACCGATACCAACGCCTCCGAAAACCACGCGCGACACCCGCGCCCCCCACGCCGCCCTCCAGGCCATGCGCAAGCGCGAGTCCAGCCGCTACTACCGCTTCAGCGTCCTCTACACGGACAACGTCAACCTCTCCACCGCCAGCCTCGGCGCCGGCGACCTCCTCGTCCAAGGCGCAGGCGGCTACTCGCGCGTCGCCAACTTCGTCAGCGTAGACTCCCGCGCAAACGGCAAGACCCGCACCGCCACCTACGAAGTCAAAGGCCCCCACGGCCAATGGGACCGCGCCCACAACGGCGTCTATACCGTCTGGATCGCCAGCAACCAGGTCAAAGACGCCAGCGGCAATTACCTCCCCGCCCAGCAGCTAGGCTCCTTCACCGTCCGCATCGGCGCCGCCCCCGCCGCGATAAACACGGTCCATCACACGACCACCCGAAACCCCGTCCTCGACTAGCTCAAGGAAACAGCCTGCCCTGCGCATCCTCAGCCGCCCCCTGATCGCGCAACCACCGCTCGATCACCCCCACGACATAAGCCTGCTCCGCCGCCGACAACTCCCGCCCCGCCGGCAATTGATGCCACTTCGCCAGACACCCCCGGCAACACGTCGCCGTAGCATGCTGCGCCACAAACACCGGATGGTTCCGCATCGGCGTCTGCTTCCCATCATTGGCAATCACCGCCGGCGCAACCCGATCCCGAACAAAGTCCCGCGCATGCTGAAGAATGACGTCAAACCCCTTACCCCGCGCGTAAGCCAGTTCCTTAGCCGAGAGCCGAAACCGCCGCCGAAAAGTCGACTTCGCCAGCGCCGCGAACAGCTCATCGGCGTCGCGCATCGCCTACACCGCCACCGCCGCCGCGCAATCCACGCACATCGGCTCGCGTTCGTGCCACTCGTGCCGCATGCCGCGCATGAGCAGCGCGCAATCGAACTGGATCGATCCCGCCGGAAAGCGCTGGCGATCGTCGAAGAAGCTGGACTCGATGCGCTCGACCGCCATCGGCTCAACCTTCCAGTCAAGGCTGTGCAACTCCAGCGCATCCAGCCGTCCCGCCTCGGCTGAGGGCGAATACCCCAACGATCCGCCGCGGAAGAAGTCCGACGCACGAGCGACATCGCCGAAGACCGATCCAGCCGGCAGCGCCTCCGCGACCTTGGCATCAACGCGCACATGCGTCCGACGGTCGTCACTGTCGATCTCGATGGAGAAGTGGTCGCTCGTCTCCTCCACTGCGAAGTGCGCGTGATGGTGTACGCCAGTGAAGACGCGACCGCCCGCGAGGACGTTGAGCCGTGATGAGCTGTCGCGCCGCGGAATGAAGACCCCCTCGCGCACCGCGCCGCCATCCTCCCACTCAACCGCAATCCGATGGGCGGCGTTCTCCGACGAGATCCCCATGAACTGCGGAAACCCGCGCGGCCGAATCTGCTTCAATCGGATCAGGCAGATCCCGGCAACGCCGAACCCGCCGATCAGCTTGGGCCGAAACGGCGCGGGCAGCACGCGCGCGAGCACGTCGGCGTCCACGCGATAGTTGGCGAGGATGCGCCGGTCGATCAATCCCCGGATGAGCGGCAGCTTCATGTCTTAAGTCTTCTTCTTCGGATGATAAACACCCTTCTCGCACGCGATCACGAACCGCTCGACGCAGGCCTTCAAGTCTTCCCACTTCTCGCGGATCTGGTCGGCTTCGTCCGGGACGATGCCGGGCGGAGACTCGGCCGACTCGGTGATCGTGTCGAGCAGCTCGGAGAAGTCGCGCACCATGTCGCGGGTCTCGCCGAAGATCGCCTCGTCGAAGCTCTTGCGCAGCTCGAGGTCGGGATTGGAGACGAAGAACCCGCCGGCCTCATTGCAGAGCCAGCGGATCAGGCGGATGTCCTTGGTCAGCGCGTACATCTCGCGCACGCGGTCGAGCGGGTTCTTGGCGCCACTCTGCTCCGGGTCTTCGCTGTCGGCCGGCGGCTCGCACCACTTGTAGACCAGCGCCTGCGACACCTTGAGCGCCGCCGCCACCGCCTTGACCCCGGGCTCGTCCACCGCCTTCTGAATCACGTCGTAGGATTTCATGGAGGAAGATTGTAACCACGAAGGGCACGAAGAACACGAAGCGGGCGTAATTCTATCCTTTCGTGCCCTTCGTGTTCTTCGTGGTTAGTATCCTGATTATGGCGCAGACCAAGCATGAAATTCAGTCGTTGCTCGCGGGGGCGGGGACCGAGCCGCGGCATCGGTTTGGGCAGAATTTCATGATCGATCAGAACCTGGTGCGCCTGGTGGCCGATGCGGGGATGATCGCGGCGGCGGATCTGGTGATCGAGGTGGGGCCGGGGACGGGGACGCTGACGGAGGAGATCCTATCGCGCGGGGCCGAGGTCTTGGCGGTCGAGATCGATCGCGATCTGGCCGGGGTTTTGCGCGAGCGGTTTGCGGGGAATGAGAAGTTCAGGTTGATCGAGGGGGATGCGCTGGCGGGGAAGCATGCGCTGAACTTGGAGCTGAGCGCGTCCCTTCGGGAAGCGGCTAAACTGGGAAAACCGGTGAAGCTCGTGGCGAATTTGCCTTACAACATTGCTTCGCCGCTGGTGATTGAGATGTTGATCGCGGGGGTGGACTTGCTGGTGTTCGTCGTGCAGAAAGAGGTGGCGGATCGATTGCGGGGGAAGGAGGGGACTGACGACTACGGGCCGCTGACGGTGATGGCGCAGATGCTGTCGAAGGTGGAGTATCTGCGGAAGTTGCCGCCGGGCGCGTTCTGGCCTGCGCCGGGGGTGGATTCGGCGCTGGTGCGGATGGTTCGGGCGGATCGGCTCGGCGATCGGGCGGGGGCGTTTTCGACGTTCGTGCAGCAGGTGTTGTCGGCGCGGCGGAAGACGTTACGCAAAGCGCTGGAGCGCGCGAACGTGGATGCGGATGCGGTCATCGCGAAGCTGGGATTGGACCCGAAACTGCGGGCTGAGGAACTGCCACCCGAGGTGTTTCTGGCGATGTTCGAGGCGGGGCGTGCGTCAGTCGGCTGAGACGGATTTCTTCGGGGAGTAAAGAGCGCGGCAGACGGCGGGCACGAAAAGCGTCGCGGCGAAGAGGATGAGGATAATCACGCTCATCAGGCTCTCGGATTGCTTGTGCAGCGACTTGAAGTCGGCGGATTGCGATTGTCCTGCGATGCGCATGCCTTCCAGCTTGGGAACGACATACATGTTGAACGCCACCGCGCCAAGCGTCGCGACGATCTGCAGAACGAAGAGCGTCACGACGATGCCGCCGCGACGCTGCAAATAGGCGAAGAAGGTGGCGATCAACGCGACCGCGGCGACGACGAGCTGGGCCTTGCCGAACCAGACGAACATCGCGCTGGTGGCGCGGCCGGCGGTCTCTCGGTCGAGCCCGGAGCCGATGAAGACGGCCATCACGAGGAGGGCGAGCGTGACGAGGCCGCCGAACCAAACGGCAGTGGTGAGGGTGACGAGGGCGGAGGTTAGGTATCGCATGGGTAAATTGTAGTGGGGGGAGTAGCCAGTAGTCAGTAGCCGGTAGAAGGCAAAAGGAAAGGAAGCACCCTTTCTTACGGGAACAAGCCTTTGATTTTACATGCTTCGGTGACCCTGCTGATGGCGATCATGTACGCGGCGGTGCGGTAGTCGCAGTCGGCTTCATCGGCCTTGGCGTTGACGGCGTCAAAGGCTTTTTCCATAACTTTCTGGAGCTCATCCTGGACTTGCTTTAAATCCCAGAAGTAATTGTCGAGGCCCTGGACCCATTCGAAGTAGGAGACGGTGACGCCGCCGGCGTTAGCGAGAATATCCGGCAGGACGGTGATCCCCTCTTCGCGGAGGATGGCGTCTGCCTCGGGCGTTGTGGGCCCGTTGGCGGCCTCGACGACGACGTGGGCCTGGATGTGCGGGGCGATGGCGGCGTCGATCGTGTTCTCCATCGCCGCGGGGATCAGCACGTCGCAGTCGCAGGTGAGCAGCTCCTCGTTGGTGATCGCGTCGGCGCCGGGGAAGTCGGCCAGCGTGCCATTCTCGCGGTAATATTTGGTGGCGGCTTCGATATCGATGCCGGACTCGTCGAAGATGCCGCTGCTGCGCTCGGTGATGGCGACGATGATCGCGCCGCGGCCGGCGAGCAAGCGGGCGGTGTGGCTGCCGACGTTGCCGAACCCCTGGATGGCGACGCGCGTGCCCTCGATCTGCTTGTTCTGGGTGGCGAGGAATTTGCGGAGGATGTTCATGACGCCGCGTCCGGTCGCCTCTTCGCGGCCGACGCTGCCGCCGACGCTGACGGGCTTGCCGGTCACCACGCCCAGCGCCTGGTAACCGACCATCATCGAGTACGTGTCGAGGATCCACGCCATGATCTGGCCGTCCGTGCCGGCGTCGGGCGCGGGAATGTCCTGGTTCGGTCCGATGATCGGCATGATCTCGCTGGTGAAGCGCCGGGTGAGGCGTTCCTTCTCGCCCATGGAAAGTTTCTTCGGATCGCAGACGATGCCGCCCTTGGCGCCGCCGAAGGGGAGATCGACCAGCGCGTTCTTCCAGGTCTGCAGCATGGCCAATGCCATAACCTCGTCGCGATCGACGCTGACGTCGTAGCGGATGCCCCCTTTGAACGGCCCGCGCGCATTGTTGTGCTGGGCGCGATAACCGGTGAAGACCTGGATGCGGCCATCGTCCATCTTGATCGGGCAGGAGACGGCCAGTACCCGCTTGGGGCTGGCAAGGTACGGCCGCCAGATCGGGTCGAGGTTGGCGGTCGTGTAAACGGTGTCGAAGTAGGCGTGGGCATTCTGCCAGAACTTGGAATGCTGCTCGGCCCGCGGATGGAGGAGGTTGGTTTTGTTGTCCATGTCCTGGATATTGTAGCGGGGCGCATTGAGATTGTCGGGGTAGCGCCCGCCGAGGGGGAAGAGTAGGATGAATGATGAAAGCGCGCAGCCGACGCGACCGCGAGAAGAAACGCGCCGCGCTCAATCCTTTGGAACGTTTCCCTTCCACTCGCGGTCCTGGCGGATGATGACGCCAAGAGGCCGCCTCATGGATGCAGTTTCGCCTGCACGCGTGCCTTCACTTGGTCCCATGAGCTTCCGGCATCGGGGGACTTTTGATACGCGGCCAGCGTACCCTCAAGCGTCCGCATGTCGGCATCAGAGAGTTCGCCGCGACCATGCCAGGCGTCGCCTGCCAACTCGTCGAGCTTGGCCTGCACATCCGCGCGGTCTTCGGGACTGAGGCGAGCCAACTCCGCGATGATCTCGGCTTTGCTCATTGGTAGTCCTCAGGCGCGGTGGCCTGTAAGCTCCGTTTCCTGAGGACCCCATTCAAACCGTACGTGCGGATTTCCCGCATACGGCTTAACGATGGTTTTCACGTGCGACATGCACGACCTCCGGGATAACAAATGGTGCCGAGTAACTGATACAAGCCGTGCTCGTTCACGAACCGTCGGTGCGGCCACTGCGTGGTTCGCACC
>JAQGHM010000073.1 GCA_028291615.1 Phycisphaerales bacterium
GAACGCGCTGAAGGACGGCGACGTGCTCGTGCTCGAAAACGTCCGCTTCCACCCGGAAGAGGAGAAGAATGACCCCGCGTTCGCGCAGCAGCTCGCCAAGCTCGGCGACGTCTACGTGAATGATGCCTTCGGCACCGCCCACCGCGAGCATGGCTCAACCTTTGGCGTCGCCCAGGTGATGGCCGGAAAGCCGCGGGTGATCGGTTACCTGATCCAGAAGGAGCTCAAATTCCTGGGCGAAGCAATCAGCAACCCCAAGCGCCCGTTCGTCGCGATCCTCGGCGGGGCGAAAGTCTCCGACAAGATCGAGGTGATCAAGCAACTGCTAGGCAAGGCCGACACGGTGCTGATCGGCGGCGCGATGGCGTACACCTTCTTCCTCGCGCAGGGGAAGCGGGTGGGCAAATCGCTGGTGGAAAAGGACAAGGTCGAACTCGCGTCAAGCCTGCTCAAGCAGGCGGGTGGCAAGATCAAACTCCCGGTTGACACTGTCATCAGCGATAAGATGACCGACGACGCGCAGACGCGCCTTGTCGAAGGGGACATTCCGGATGATATGGAAGGTTTCGACATCGGTCGCAAGACGCGCGAGCTGTACAAGGCGGAGATCGCCAAGTCGAAGACGGTAATTTGGAACGGGCCGATGGGCGTGTTCGAGAAGAAGCCGTTCGCCGCGGGCACGCGCGAGGTGGCGCAAGCGGTCGCCGACGCGACGAGCCACGGCGCCGTCACGATCATCGGCGGTGGCGACAGCGCCGCGGCGGTCGAGCAGATGGGCCTGGCGGATAAGGTCAGCCATGTCAGCACGGGCGGCGGGGCGAGTCTCGAGTTCCTGGAGAAGGGGCATTTCAGCACTCTCGACATTCTGGATTGATCTCTGGCAACAGCGACGTCGGTGTCGCGGAAATAATGCACGATCTGGCGAACAGCATGGACGTGTCAGATCCGGCCGCACGGCCTGCCGAGAGTCCGCCGGGCTTTGTCGGCGTCTTCGGCGCGTTGTCTCTCGTTGCGATTGCGATCCTCATTGTCACATCACGCGCGGCTCGATTTCGGCTGGGCATCCTGGTGCCGGCGTTCACCATCCTTTTAATCACGCATTTAACAGCGTTCTACGTGTTCGCGCGGCTTGGTAAGATCACGGTGCAGGAGTTTTCCCTCTTTTCGGGCGGCGCACTGCTTCGATGGCGCCGAGGCGAAACATGGTTTGTGGTGAACTGGTTTCCGTTCGGTGGTCACGTGAAGCACAAGGGGATGGACGATCCGTCGACGGCCAAGGGCGCGGAAGGAACGTGGCAGCGATTGCCGCCCATCCTTCGCGCGGCCATTTGCCTTTCGGGACCGATATGCCTGCTGGTGTTGGCGTTGATCGCCCTGGGGCCTGACGGTTTCCTGGAAAGTCTGCTGCGGACTCCGAGTCAGTTCCGCGAACTTGTCGTCAATCCCACCACGACCATGCAAAGCTTTCTCGCTTTCGTCGATCACGCACCATTTTTAGTCACGCTGGGCGCTTGCGCCGTAAAACTTGCGATTGTTAATCTTCTCCCGCTTCCGCTGATGAACGGCGGACAGGCGCTGATGGAACTTACACGTCTCAGTCGTCGCCGCCGGTTGGTGGCGGGTCTTGAAATTGCTTCGTTGGCGATCACCGTCGCTTGCCTGATTTTCATCCTCTATAACGCACTCGTGCTCGTTGTGCGCTGAGAAGCGGTGGTCGCCTACCGCCGCGCCTTCCACGCGGGGTACTCCTTTTCCAGAAGGGTTTGCGGCCAGTAACCCAGCCACGCGTAACCGTTGCGGCGCTCGTAACCGATGTCGGCTAGGTTGGGCTTGGCGACGCCGTCGCGGTCGGCGTAAATCGGCTTGTTGGTCTCGATCTCGTAGAAGCGGGCCCAGATCGGCGGGGCGGTGGGGTCTTGAACGACAACCTTGTTTACGCCCTTTGGGGCGGCTTTGTCGGGTTGCTGAACGACCTTGATGCCGGTGAGTTTGGCGGACTCAAACCACGCGACGGCCGCGTCGACGGATTGAATCACCTCGGGCTTGGGATGGTCGAGGCTCATCAGCAGGCGGACGATGCCGGCGGATTCCGAGCCGCTGAGGCTGGCGAGCTCGAACGTGCGCGCGGGGCGGGGTGAGTAATCTTTCTCGTCGTGCTGCGCGCACCAGGCGGTGAGCTTGCCATCGACTTTGACCTGGCACTTGAGGATGCAATCGACGCCACGATCGAAGGCGGCGCGGGCGGCAGCCTTTCGCGCGTCTTCGAGGAAGGCATAATCAGCGGCGGTATAGGTTTCGCGGAGGAAGAGCATCAGACGAAGCATCGCATCATCGTTGAAGGTGATGTGGCGGTGATAAGTCTTGGCCGGCGGCGGGTAGAACTGCGGCCAGCCGCCTGTGGGGTATTGGGCTTTGAGGATGTAGTCATAGCCCTTGCCGAAGGCGTCACGGTACTTGGCGTCGTGGGTGGCGTTGAAGATGTGCGCGAGGAAGCGAAGCTGGTCGGTGGTGGCGCTGTTGTCGAAGGTCGGTTTGAGGTCGTTGCGATCGCCGGTGTAAGGCTCGGCGGTGGTGTCGATATTCTTGGGCCAGCCGCCTAGGTCGGCCTGGTGGGAAAGGATATTGGTGGCGATGCGCCGGGCGTCGTCGGTGGCGAACCATGCGGGCGGCTTCTTGAGGTACTGGCGGGGGCCTTCGGCGGCGTGGACTAGCGACGCGGAATTCAGGAGCAAAATGACGATGGGGAGGAAGCGTCGGTGGAGCACCATCGACGCAGTGTACATCGATCGTGCGCCTGATCGGAAAGACAAAAGGCGAGGAAGTAAAGACAAAGAATCGAGGGCAGAGAAGAATGTCCGCTCCGCCGGCAGAATGCTCTCGTCGCGCGTGTGGTATCGGGTAGTATCTGCGGGGCTTCGGGAGGCCGGATATGAGGAACACAGTGCGAGTCGCGGCTGGGGTGGTGGCGGCATTGGTATTCGCCTTGAGCGCGATGCATGCGCGGGCGGCAGATGCGCCTCGGCCCAACATCGTCTTTATCCTTGCTGACGATCTAGGATGGGCCGACGTCGGCTTTCATGGGCCGGATATCAAGACGCCCAACATCGACAAGCTCGCTGCTTCGGGCGTGCGGCTGGAGCAATTTTACGTCCAGTCGGTCTGCTCGCCTACGCGGGCGGCGCTGCTGACCGGCCGGTATCCGATGCGCCTTGGTTTGCAGGAGGGCGTGATCCGGCCCTGGGCGGATTACGGAATGCCGCTGAGCGAGCGGACGCTCCCGCAAGGCCTGAAAGAGGCGGGGTACGAGACCTCCATTTGCGGGAAGTGGCACCTCGGTTTCATCGCGCCCGAATACCTGCCGACGCGGCGCGGGTTCGATCACCAGTACGGGCATTACAATGGCGCGATCGATTACTTCACGCACATGCGCGATGGCGGATACGACTGGCATCGCGACGACAAGGCGCTGCGTGGCGACGAAGGGTACAGCACGGCGCTGATCGCGGCAGAATCGGTGCGGTTGATCCAAAAGCGCGACGCGGCGAAGCCGCTGTTTTTGTACGTGGCGTTCAATGCGGTGCACGCGCCGCACCAGGTGCCGGCGAAGTATAAGGAGCCGTACGCGAACCTGCCCGAGCCGCGGCGGACCTACGCAGGCATGGTGGCGGCGATGGACGAAGCGATCGGCACGATCCAAGCCGCTATCGACGCCGCCGGGATGCGCGGGAACACGTTGATCTTCTTTTCGAGCGACAATGGCGGGCCCGCGCCGGGACGCGTGACGAGCAACGGCCCGCTGCGCGCCGGCAAGGGGACGCTGTACGAAGGCGGCACGCGCGTGGCGGCGTGCGCGGCGTGGGAGGGGAAGATCAAGGCGGGAGGCATTGTCAACGAACCGCTTCATATGGTCGATTGGTATCCGACATTGCTGAACCTCGCCGGGGCGACGTTGGAACAGAAGCAACCGCTCGATGGTCGCGACGCGTGGCCGACGATTGCCGAGGGCAAGCCGTCGCCCCATGCGGAAATTCTGCTGAACAGCCGCCCGGATACCGGGGCGATTCGGATGGGAGACTGGAAGCTGGTGCTTAATGGAAGTCGCGTGGACGTCGAAGGGGCGGCGGAAGATGGCGTCGGCGGGCCGGCGGCGGAGAAGAAACCCAACGGGCGCCAGGGACGGCGCGCGATCGGCAAGAACATCGAACTGTTCGACCTTTCGAAGGACCCGTATGAGAAGACGAACCTGGCGGAAGCGAACCCCGAGAAGTTGAAGGCGCTGCGGGCGCGGTATGATGAGCTGGCGAAAGAGGCGGTGCCGCCGAAGCAGTCGGGCAAGCAACCGGCGGCGTATAAGGTGCCGAAGGTCTGGGGGGAAGTGCGGGAGTGATCTTTCGCCGGCCGCCCGGTTGAAAATTTCGCTCGCTGAAGCGAGCCCTACGGGAAGGTCGGTCATGATCATCCGGGATAATGAAGTCGTGGAGTTGCAGACGCCGACCGGGCCGATGCGGACGTATATCTTTTGTCCGGCGGCGGGTGGGCGGTATCCGGGCCTCGTCTTCTTCTCCGAGATTTTCCAGGTGACCGGCCCGATTCGCCGGACGGCGGCATTCCTGGCGGGGCATGGCTTTGTTGTCGCGGTGCCGGAGGTTTATCACGAGCTTGAGCCGGCGGGATCGGTCATCGCCTACGACGCCGCGGGAGCGGAGCGTGGGAACGCGCACAAGATCGCCAAGGAAGTGTCGGCCTACGACGCGGACGCGCGGGCGGTCATCGCGCACTTGCAAACTCGGGCGGATTGTACGGGCAAGATCGGATCCATCGGCATCTGCCTCGGCGGGCACCTGTCTTTCCGGTGCGGGATGAACCCGGAGGTTCTGGCGACGGCCTGCTTCTATGCGACTGACATCCACAAGCGGTCACTGGGCAGGGGGATGAAGGACGATTCGCTCGATCGCTTCCCGGAGATCAAAGGCGAACTGCTGATGATCTGGGGCCGGCAGGACCCGCACATCCCGGCCGAGGGACGGCGAGTGGTTTACGAGGCGCTGGCGGCGGCGGGAATAAACTTCACCTGGCATGAGTTTAACGGCCAGCACGCCTTCATGCGCGACGAAGGCCCGCGGTATGACCCGGCGCTGGCGCGGATCTGTTATGATCTGGTGCTGGAGGTATTTCAGCGGCGATTGGGCGAGGGCGACCTGCGCGGCGGTTAAGATGAGAAAGCAGAGGCAGGAAATGAGGCGGTTCAGGGCATTTACGCTCGTCGAGTTGTTGGTCGTAATCGGCATCATCGCGCTCCTGATCGCGATCCTGCTGCCGGCGCTCTCCAAGGCGCGGGCGCAGTCGCAGTTCGTCAATTGCGCGGCCAACCAGCGTTCGATCCTGCAGGCAATGCTCCTACACGCAGCGGAGCATCGCGGCTATATGCCAGTCACCGGGCGCGTCTACGGCGCCGCGACGCCGGCGGGTTTGTCGGATACGCTCCAGACGCATTACAACTACTTCAACGACGGCGGGACGCTGCGCCCGATGCCGCTGCCGGCGGCGCTGGCGAACTCGATGGGGCAGAACGTCCGCACCGACACCTGGCCAAACATGATGCAGGACATCAACGAGGGGAAGATCGGCAAGACGTTCCTCTGCCCCTCCGATAAGGATGGCGGCCACCCCACCACGCTAATTGAAGACACGTCGGGCTGGACGCACCCCGCGCCGGCGCTGCAGCCGATCACCAGCTACGCGTTCAACGAGGCGGCGCTGGGGTTTGCTGACATCGGTGGCGGCCGACCGCCCGTCAACCACAGTCGCCAGCGCGGAAACACGACGCGATTCCCCCACTCGGCGACGCTCTTTCTGCTCACCGACGCTCGGCCGCGCGGCGGTGACGCCGCGGCCAACCCGTACCAGCTCTATTACGAAGGGGACGTGAATGCGACGCTGGCCGACGTCTACAACAGCCCGGGCGACGGTTTCGTGATCGGAAGCGGCCAACCCGGCCCGGCAGGCGACGGCAGCGGCAAGGCCGGCGTCGGCAGTGGCCAACTGTTCGACAAGTCCCGCCACCCCGGCCAGCGGATGAACGTCGGCTTCGCCGATGGCCACGTCGATGGCGTGGTCATCGCGCCGGGGGATTTGAAGGCGGTCAGCTTTACCGTGGATTTCCCGGTGAATTAGCGCGGCTCATCCGCAGACGTCGTCCTGAGGGAGTTTCAACGACCGAAGGATCTGCGCGGGAGTAGAAGGCAGTCTACTACCGGTCAGATCCTTCGGAGTACCTCATGATGACGATTCTCGAAGGGGCGGGGTTATTGCCCGACTTCAACCCGCACATACTTCTCCAGCGTCAACCCCTTCTCCTTCAACATCTGCCCAACCGTCCCCTTGTACTTCTGGGCGTTGAAGAAATCCTGATCGAGCAGGGCGCGCTCCTTGAAGAAGGAGTTCAGCTTGCCTTCGGCGATCTTGGTGGCGATGGCTTCGGGCTTGCCGGTGGCCTTGGCCTCTTCGATCGCGTAATTGCGTTCCTTTTCGACGACGTCGGCGGCGATGCCGGTGCGGTCGAGGGCCAGTGGTTTGGAGAAGGCGACGTGCCCGCCCAGGTCAGTGATCAGTTCATCCGAGACGTTGGCGACGTTGCCCGCGAACTGCAGCAGCACGCCGATCTTGCCGCTGATCCCGTAGAGGTAGAGGCCGACGCGCTGGCCGAAGAGGACGGCGGTCTTGCCGATCACGACGTTCTCACCGGTCGTCTGCGAGACGGCCGTGAACTGCTCCTTCAACGTCTCGGCGGGATTGGCGGTCGGATTGCAGAGGAGCGCTTCAGCAGCGCCCTTGCCCAGCGCGGCCACGGGCTCGCTCTTGGCGGTGAAGTCGGTGTTGCAGTTGACCTCGACCAGCGCCGCGGATTTGCCGTCAGCGCTGGCCGCGCCCTGGATGCGCCCTTCGGATGCGGCGCGCTCGGCGAGCGACGACTTGACGCCCTTCTTGCGAAACGCGTCGATCGCCTTCTCGATGTCGCCTTCGACTTCGGTCAGCATCTTCTTGCACTCCATCATCGCCTGACCGGTGCGGGCGCGGAGTTCGTTGACGAGCTTGGCGGTGATTGTTGCTGCTGCCATGGTAGTAGTTGTGGGGGTTAGTTGTCCGTGGATTCTTAGTAAGACTAAACGGGGCGATCTTTCGATCGCCCCGTTGAAAGGTTTACGGGATAAGCGATCGTGCGCGGCTCAGGCGCTGTGGCCGGCGGCTAGCGGCTCGGCCGGTGCGGCTTCGACTGGAGCGCTCTCGCTCGACGCGCCGATCTCGGCCGGCGGGCGGCCGTCTTCGGCGCGGAACGCGGCGCGAACCGAGCGGCGGCGCGGCTGACCGGGCTGGTCGGCCTCGGCCTTCTCGGTGCGGCCGGTCTTGCCGTCGATGATGCTGTCGGCCAGTTCCTTCATGACGATCTCGACCGCCCGCATCGCGTCGTCGTTGCCGGGGATCGGCAGGTCGATCGGATCCGGGTCGCTGTCGGTGTCGATCAATGCGATCGTCGGCACGCCCAGCTTCTTGGCTTCGCTGACGGCGATGTGCTCGCGGCGGGTGTCGATCAAAACCATGACGCCGGGCATGCGGTCCATCTTGCGGATGCCTTCCAGGTTCGTCTTGATCTTGGTCATCTCACGGTTGAGCGTTGACTTCATCTTCTTCGAGTACGTTTCGATCTGGCCGGTTTCCCAGAGCTTTTCGAGTTCGTCGAGGCGCTTGAGGCGGTCGCGGATCGTCTTGAAGTTCGTCAGCGTGCCGCCAAGCCAGCGCTCGGAGACGTAATGCATGCCGCATCGCTTCGACTCTTCCTCGACGGCGAAGCGGGCCTGCCGCTTGGTGCCGACGAAAAGCACGTCCTTGCCTTGCGCGACAATATTCTGCACCAGCTTCTTGGCGCGGAGGAGGCCTTTTACGGTCTCCTTCACGTCAATGATGTGGATCATGTTGCGCTTGCCCGAGATGTACGGTTGCATCTTGGGATTCCAGCGACTGACGCGATGTCCGAAGTGGACACCGGCGTCTACGAGCGATTTAACCAGTTCAGCGGGGGGGGTTGCCATGACGGAAAACTCCGAATAAACGGCCTGATGCCGGCAGCCGATGCGATACCGAAGGCCAAGTCATTCGGGGCCGCAATGGGGCTTATTGTTAACGAGGATGTAAAACAGTGGCCTGCACTTCAACGTCCGACTTCGGCTTGAGATGCCGAAATGTGTCGCGCGACGCGCAGGCGCCTCTTGGCGAGGCAAGCGGAGAACTGTAACCCGGTGCTAGGGTTAAATCAAGACCTTTGAGGGGAAAGGGCCGGACGTTTTCACGGATGAACCCGCGGGCGGTTCGCTAAAACCGAGTCGCGGATCTCGGGCCAATCATTTCGTTGTTGAGCCGTCAGAAAAATGGGCTTGGGAATCGTGGTGCGCAAAACGTGTGCGGTGTGCAGCGCGTGGCGATGGTGCCGGTGATGCAGATGCGCCCGGTGCAGGTGCTGGCGATGCAGCACGTGAAGGTGCAGCCGATGCAGGTGAGCCAAGTGGTGAAGTGTGTGCAGGTGGTGCTCGTGATGCACGTGAGCCGTCGATAACAGTTGACGGGCCTCCAGCGATTCAAAAAACACGGGTTGGGCGGCGGTAGCTTTCATTGCTCTCCTTTGGCGGACATTATAGCGTCCTCGGCCATAACATAAGTTGCCGGCGGGGGAGGAATTGGGACAGGACCGAGGAATTCAGCGCGGCCGACGTCAGTTACGGGGTCGAGCAGTCGATAAACGAGGGGGACTCCTTCGCGGAACAGGCGCATCGTGAAGTATTACTACGCATTGTGGTCAAGTCTTGTCGTGGCGGCACTCATAGCGGTGGCGGAGTTGGCTGCCGCGCCCGTACACGCTGCGGGACGAGGGCAGGATTTTCTGGGGTATTTCCTTGGGGCCGCACATCTCCTGAATTTACCGGGGTTTACCGCGGCCGCACTGAGCGGCCTGATTCCGGGCCACCAGTGGGCAGGCAAAGGGTTGGCATTGGCGGTCACGGTCAGCGGGGTCTTTTGGGGGGTGGTGGTGGCAATCGTCATTCGCATCGGGCGGAAGTTCCGGCGGCCTGTGCTGCCGTCGGCCGAGCCAGTTCGGAGCGAAGCGATGCTCTCCCGACGCCGGCTGATGCTGGGCGGGGGTCGGGCGGTAGCGGCGGCGGGGATGGGGGTGGGGGCATGGAGCTTCTTCGGTGAGGCCCGATGGTTCGAGATCACCCGGCGGCAGATCGCGATCAAAGGGTTGTCGCCGGGGTTGAATGGGTTACGCATCGTGCAGTTGTCGGACATCCACCATGGCCCATGGATGTCGCTGGCGTGGGTGCGACAGATCATCGAGGCGACCAATGCGCTCGCGCCGGACATCATTGCGCTGACGGGCGATTACATCTACAACGGCACCGATTACGTGCGGCCGATGGCGCTGGAGCTGGCGAAATTGCGACCGCGCGTAGGCGTGGTCGGCGTCATGGGCAACCACGATTGGTGGGGCGGCGGCGAATTGACGAAGTGGGCGTTTGCAAAGGAACGCCTCCCGCTCATCGACAATGCGCGAATGTTCGTCACCCCGCAGCGTCGGCTGGCTAAGGAGGCGAAGGATGGGCTCTGCCTGGCGGGGGTCGGTGACCTGTGGGAGGACAAATGCGTTTACGACAAAGCCCTGGGCGATGTGCCGGGCGGGATGCCGCGGATCCTGCTTTCGCATAACCCGGACGTGGCTGAGGAGCCGCAGTTTCTGCAATCGGGGTTGCGGGTGGATTTAATGCTGAGCGGGCACACGCACGGCGGGCAGATTTGCCTGCCGGGCGTCGGTGCGCCGGTGACTAATTCGGCTTACGGCCAGAAATACGCCAAGGGGTTGGTGGCGGGGCCGGTGTGCCCGGTATTCATCAGTCGGGGGCTGGGGATGACGGTGATGCCGGTGCGGGTGGGGGTGCGGCCGGAGATTGCGGTGATCGAGCTCATGGCGGGTTAGAACTCGGGCGCGCCTCAACACGTCTTGCACTGATTGCACATACTTATTTCAGTATTTTTTTGCGTACAGCGGAAGGCCTCTGTAAGCTTTTGCCCGGAACGGTCGCGGGCCATGGCGCCAAGCAAGAGGGACAGCATGTCTACTCCGCAGGGGAAATCGGATCAGGAAGTCTCGATTTCCGATGACATCGTCAGCAATCCGCCGGCCCGCAGGGGAGGGTTCCTCGGCAAAGATACGCTGGCGCCCGCGGGCGGCGTCGATGAGGCCGGTCGGGACATCGCCGCCCAGAAGGTCGGGTGCGTGGTTATGGTCCGCGGCAACAATTACGAGTCGCTGCTCAGCCAGTACGTCGGATTCATGGGCCAGGCCGAGGGGGAATCAACGCTCCGAGACGAATACGGCGCGATCGTGTTCGAGTCGCGCAAGCGCGCTCACCAGAACTGGTCCCGGTTTTACGCGCAGGACGATCGCGCGACCCTGTTCGTCGAGTCGGTCGACGTCGCCCACGCCTTGTGCGGTGCCATGCTCGACCTGCTCCATGAGGCCAACGCCAGGGAGACACTTCGCGCCAAGCGCAAGCAACTCCTGATCGGTGTCGCGACCGTCCCTCCCCCGTCCCGCGGGCCGCGCGGCAACGCCGTCGAGCCGACCAAATTGGCGATCGACCAGTCGAACGAGCTGGTCGCCCAGCCCGGCATTGATGAGGTGCGGCTGACCGAAGCCGCGTTCGCACAGTTGTCCAACGAGTTGCAGAGCGTCTATGGGCCGTGCGAGATTATCGGCGAAGATGCGATCGGCGAGCCGGTCGCCTGCCACCGTCGCCGCCGCCTTGCCGACGCCGAGGCGATCGGCAACCACCGCTGCATCATGAGCGTGGACATGTCGGAGTTCAGCCGCATCCAGCAGCAGCTTGCGACGTCCCTGGGCTCGGGCCGCGCCGCCGAGCAGGCCGAGGCCCTGTCCGACCAGATCCAGCAGATCATCAAGGACGGTTTTCGCCGCGCCCGCGCCAATCACAAGAAGGCGTTGCTGGTGTCGGCCGGCGACGGCGGGCTGTACGCGTTCGATGACATCGCTGATGCCCACCGGATCGCCGTTCAGATCCTGCTCCGCGCCGAGGAGCACAACGCCGAGGTCCGCGAGACCAACCCGTTGACCGCGTCGCGGTGCTTCCGCGTCGGCATCGCGTACGGCCCGGTCCGCGCGGAGGGGGGCCGCGAGCCGTCCGGTCCGGCGATCACGACGGCCGTCCGGCTGGAGTCCGGCGGCCCGTCCGGCGAGATCCGCGTGACCGCCGAGGCCTATGCCAGGCTGCCGGAGGACCTCAAGAAACTTTACGGTGGCGAGGAGAAGGTTCGCGGGAAGAAGCACGACCAGGTCATCCGTGCCCGCCGGTATCAACTCACCCCCTGCGCGCCGTGGAACGAGCGCGGCCCAGACGGCAACGAATACCCGCCCAGTCAGTGCCCGCCCCCGACCGCCAACTATGACTTCATCAAGCCACTGCCCGCCGAGCCGGTCGCGCCCGCCGGCGCCGCCAAGGACGCGCCCAAGGCCCTGCAGGAATGCTTCGTGATCTCCCCGATCGACAAGCACGACCCGCGGATCGACGACGTATTCGACAACCTGATCGTCCCTGTCGCGCGGGCGGCCGGGTACGAGCCGCGCCGCGCCGACCAGATCGAGGGGCCGGACCGCCTCGACGTGATCACCGGCCACCTGAACGACGCGCCGATGGCGATCGCCTACCTCGGCCGCCCCGCCCCGACTTGGCGCCAGGACGTGATCCTCGAGGTCGGCTACCGCATCGCGCGCGAGAAGCCGCTCGTCCTGATCAGCGAGCCGCCGGAACCCGACGCGGACGGCGAGATACTGTCGCTGACCGACCTGCTCCCGTTCCACCTGCGGCAGACGACCGTCACCGAGGTGCCCAAGCAGCCCGGGCAGGCCGTCGCGAAGCTCGCGAGGGAGTTTCGCGCCACCCTGAAGAAGGCGGCCGAGCGGAAGTGGACCTCCCCGTTCCCGTTCATGGAAATCAGGTTTCAGAACCTCGACGAAGACCTGACGATTACCGAGGTCTCCCCCGAAGCGCGGCGGTTGTTCGGCGAGGCGTACTTCGCCGAGGGAAACTCAGTCGAGGCGATGCGGGCGTCAATGAAGGCGCGGATCGGCGAGCCACAGTACGGCGCATGCCGCAAACACTTCCGTTTGATCCTGAAAGAACTGGACGCTCGCCTGGGCGGGTTTGGCGATGACGAAGATCAGGGCGCGATGCTGTCCGGCGTGCCGATGATCTTCAAGGAGGAGTTCGACAAGCCAGCCGATCAGCCGCGCGTCGGTCATCTGCCGGTAATCGTCCGGCACGCGGTCGAGGGGGCGACCAAGGTGCTGCGAATCGTATACCTCCCGGTGTCGCACAGCCTGAAGCTCACGCCAAAGGGGTATTACGTCTCGGAGTTGTGATGCGCGTGGACTGGCCGCATTCCACTCCAGGCGATTTATCTTTTGTAGATCGCATCCGACGCGGCTAGGATGACGCAAGATTAAGTTGCTGAAGTTACCAGAGGGGGCCGAAGCGAGGTCTCTGGTATGTCACGGCTGCGCACGTCTGATCGCGTTATCGTTCGTAAGAACACACTTGCAGGTCGCACGCGGGCATTTACGCTCGTTGAGCTTCTGGTGGTGCTGGGCATCATCGCGGTGCTGATCGGCATCCTGATGCCGACTTTTTCGCGGGCCCGGCTGGCGGCGCAGCGGACGCAGTGCATGTCAAACTTGCGGATGCTCACCACGGCGTGGGTGGCCTACGCGGCGGACCATAAGGGGGCGCTGGTAAACGGGGAGGCGGGTTCCGCCGGCGCATGGGCTGGCGCGGGCAACGCCGAACAAAACGTACGCGACGGCATCCTGTTTCCGTATTGCCCGCACCCGGGCGTGGATCGATGCCCGGTCGACCATTCGGATCACGCGCGCAGTTACTCGATCAACAATTATCTGAATGGCGAGCGCAACTGGCCGATGAAGCGGATCGACCTGCTGGCCGCAATCCGCAATGCGGCGGAGACCATGGTCTTCCTGGAGGAAAACGACCCCCGCGGCTGGGATGCCGGATCGTTCATCGTGCTGCGGGACGGCGACCAATGGGTGGACTTCCCGGTGACCTGGCACGAGAAGGGGATGTGCGTCTCGTTCGCCGACGGCCACGTCGAATATTACCGCTTTTCCGACCCGCGGACGTCGCAGATCACATGGTTTTACACAGACTCGCCGAACAACGCGGACCTCAAGTGGTTTCAGGCGCGCGTCGGGTATTGATATATGCGGTAATGATTGCAACGGGGGCCGCGTCTAAGAGGGATGACGTCGGATTTCCGGGGTAGGGCCCGGCGAGGGGGGCGCGGCTACAATGCGTCATGGTCGCGCAGGGGTTACCAAGCTGAAGACGCCGAGGAGAAAAGGAACACGATGACGCGGTGGTCTCGGGCGGCATGTTTGTCTGGAATGCTCCTGCTATCGACGGTGAGCGCGGGGGCGCGCGTCATCATCTCGCTCGATTATTCGCTGGATACCGGCGGGCTGTTTGATTCCGCGGCGGCGCGGACGGCGATGGAGCGGGCGGCGCAGGTTTATTCCGATCGCCTTGTTGACAACCTGACGGCCATCACGCCCGGTGGCGCTAACACGTGGTCGGCCCGCATCATCAACCCGGGCAACGGCGCGGTGGACTACGACCCGGGACTGAACGGAGTGGCGGCCAACGTGATCAAGGTCTACGTCGGCAGCCGGGCGCTTAGCGGCCTGGAGGTCGGCAACGGCGGGGCGGGCGCGGCGATGGTTGGTGGAACGCAATCATTCACCGACAACGCCGCCTCGCGCGGACAACCCGGAGCGCTGGCGACGCCAAAGACGGACGTGGGACCGTGGGGCGGATCGATTGCTTTCGATATCAAAACCAGTTGGTACTTCGGCCTGACGCCGGGCGGCCTGACGACGAGCAAGATCGACTTTCTCACCGTCGCCACCCATGAGCTGGCGCATCTGCTGGGCTTTTCGGCCAGTCCGCCATCGTCTTCCTGGGCCGCCTTGGTCTCCAACGGCAAGTTCACCGGTGCCAAAGCGACCGCGGCGCACGGTGGCCTTGCACCGGATGTCAGCGGCAGCCACTGGCTGGGAATGAGCAGCACCGTGGGCCCGAGCGGCCCGGCGCAGACGGCCCTGATGGACGCCAACCTTCCCACCGGCGTCCGCCGGCGCATCACGCTGCTCGATTGGGCGGCAATGGGCGACATCGGGTGGGAAGTCGCAATCCCCGGCGACGCCAACGCCAACGGCGAAGTTGATTTCGGCGACTTCCAGATGTTCGAACAGAACTTCGGTCAAGCCAACGCCCGTTGGTCGCAAGGCGACTTCAATGAAGACGGCGTGGTGGACACGACGGATTTCACGATCCTGATGAAGAATTATGGAAGGCGGCAGGATGGAACGCTTGCGCCGCCAGCGGCCCCGGTGGATGTTCCGGAACCGACAGTGTGGGGCGTGCTGGCGCTGGGGGTGGTAATCAGATTGATGCGTCGCGGGCGCGTGGTGCGTCGGTAATCGTCTGGAGTATCTGAGAATCGACGAAGGGCAGGGACCGTAACATCTCATCTGTAAATTGACAAAGCCACCGTTCGCTCGGATCAACGAGGTTGTTGAAAGACCCTTGACCCGAGGAGACGAACGATGGCTATCGAGAGTATGGACGTGATCGTCG
>JAQGHM010000083.1 GCA_028291615.1 Phycisphaerales bacterium
CCGCTTACCGTCGATCACGCGCCAGCCCACTTCCATCGGCGCCGCGCACTTCACCGCATACGAAGGTGGATTGGCCGGCGTCGCCAACACCTCCGCCAACTCCGTCAGCCGCTTGTTCTGCTGCGCCATCTCCAGCGCCACCTTCGGCGGTGTTGCGTCATACTTGAATCCCCCACCGATCTGCTGAGGGAAGTAAACGATCCCCGATGCGCCGTGAATCACCGCGTGCCACACCTCCGCGCGCAACTCGTCCGCACTCACCCCGCGCGTCGTCCGCGGCGTCCACGACAGTCGCTGCGCGCTGGTCTCGATCAGTGCCAACTGCGGCTTCCCTCCCGACCAATCCCGCAACGTATCGACCGCCGCGCCGACCTTCCAAAGCCAGTCCGGCCGGTTGTATCCCGTTACCGGGTAGAAATCGTTCCCCACCCAATCAGCCGCCTTGAGATAGTCGAGATATAGCGCCTTGGGCACCTTCCCGCCCAGCACATTCCCACCGGAGAAATTGACGAAGACCGGCAACTGTGGCGCTGCCTTCTTCCAAGCCGCGTAGTCATCCTGCAACCGCCTCGGATCCGTCGGCGGCTTTCGCACGTCCGGCTCGTCATCGTGCATCCACCCCAGCAGGTTCGGATCCTTCGCATCCGCGTCCAAATCCTCGGCTGGCTTTCGCAAGTAATAAAACCCTTTCGCCGCCGCCGCGTCCGACCACTGCTTGTTTGAGACCGCTCCGCCCCGCGCCTCATACCCCACGAGCGTGTTGATCCCCCGCAGGTGCCACGCCTCAAACGAATCCGGCGGCTGCATGAAAACCCCCACCACAAACCGCGGCCGCGCCGGTTGACTCGCCGGCCGCCGCGGCGTCGGCAGGGGCGTCAGGCGCTCCTGCCCGAAACAGGCCGCGCTCGCAAAAACCACCGTAAGGCAAGCCAAAATACGGGTCACCATATCCTGATTCTAGCCACCGCACGCCCAATCGCCCCGACCATGTTATAATCCGTCCGGCTTCTATCAGCCGGAGTTGTCGCCTATGTCTAGAGCCGCCATCATTGTCGGGCCAGAAGATCATGGCCGCCGCATGACTCTCGAAGAGTTCGACCACGCCCAAGTGCGCGGCGGACACCTCTACGAATTGAGCAGGGGAGTAATCACCGTGAGCGACGTCCCAGGAAGGAAACATCTCCAGCAGGTCCATGCGATCAATCGACAACTTTACCTTTACCAGGCCGCACACGCCGAAGTCATTCGCATGATCGGCGGCGGCGGTGACTGCAAGATTCTCGCGGAGGCTTTCGAATCCGAACGCCACCCCGACATCTTCGTCTATAAGACGCCCTCTCCGGACTCCGACGACATCTGGTCCGTCTGGGTGCCCGAAATTGTTATCGAGGTCGTCTCCCCCAGTTCCGAAAAACGCGACTACGAGGAAAAGCCCCCCGAGTACCTCGCCTTCGGCGTCAGCGAATACTGGATCTTCGACGAACCCAAACCACAGGTCACTGTCCTCCAGCGCGCCGGTGGGCGCTGGCGCACCACCGTTTTGACTCCAGCACAAACGATCACGACTCGCCTTCTTCCCGGCTTCGAGCTGAATATCGCCGCCATCTTCGCCGCTGCCAGCAATCCCTGACACCCCCACCTCGCACTCAAGCCATGCCCGCCAACCGCAAGCTCTACCTCTCCAAGGTCAAGTCCGCCGTCATCAAGCTCGGCACCCAGCTCCTCACCGACAAGGAAGGCCGCCTCGACAACGCCTTCCTCCAGAACATCGCCGGCCAGGTCGTCGCCCTCAAAAGCCGCGGCATCGCCGTCACCATTGTCTCCTCCGGCGCGATCGGCGCCGGCCTGCGCGAACTCAACCTCCCGGCGCGACCTAAGGATCTCGCACTTCTTCAAGCCGTCGCCGCGGTCGGCCAGCGCCGCCTGATGGACGCCTGGGCCGCCGCCTTCGCCCCTCATTCCATCCCCGTCGGCCAAATCCTCCTCACGCGCGAGGACATGGACCGCCGTGCCCGCTTCCTCAACCTCCGCAACACCATCCACGCGCTCCAGGAGATGGGCGGCGTCGCCATCATCAACGAGAACGACACCATCTCCACCGACGAACTCGTCCGGATCTCTTTCGGCGACAACGACATCCTCGCCGCACTCGTCGCCCACGTCCTTCGCGCCGACCTCCTCGTCCTGATGAGCGTCGTCGATGGCCTGCTCGACGAAACCGGCCAATCGGTCCGCCTTGTCGAGAGTGTCGAACAAGCCCAGCAACTGGTGCGAAAAGAGAAGAGCCAGCTCGGCAAGGGGGGGATGGATTCCAAGCTGCAAGCCGCCCGCATGGTGACCGACGCCGGCGACGCGATGGTCGTCGCCGACGGCCGCATGCCAAACGTCCTGGTCCGCCTGCTGGATCACGAGCTTCTGGGGACGCTTTTCAGCCCCAGTCCGAAGAAGCGCACCAGCCGAAGCCGCTGGATCGGTTCGGCGCGCCCGGTCGGAAAGATCGTCATCGACGCTGGCGCTGTCCGCGCCCTCGTCGAAAAAAACCGCAGCCTCCTCCCCGCCGGCATCGTTTCGGTCGACGGACCCTTCGACAAGGGCGACCTGATCAGCGTCCAATCCCCCGATGGGGCAGAGATCGCGCGGGGCCTCTCAAATTACGCCTCGCAAGTCATCTCCCAGATTCAGGGAAAGAAGACGCCGGAGGTCCGCTCGCTTCTGGGCGAAGCGGCTTATGACGAGGTCATCCACCGAGACAATCTGGTCATCACCACAGCAGCGGAAACTCCTCAGAAGGCAAGTCTCCGAAATCCGCTGTAACTGATTATTTAATAAAGACTTCAGTGGACAAACACGGTCCGATAACCCCCGCACTGGCCTCACCCCCCAGGCGCGGCTAACCTCTATCTAGGCCAAGTGTCTATTCTGTTGCCGGGACAGTTGTAACCCCCCGGCATCAACGGGCCGCGGAGCCCAAGGAATGTCATTATGAAACGCTTACTCTTAACTGCCGCCGTTCTCGCTTCGACCCTTATGCCCATCACCGCCTCCGCTTCGGACCGATTCCACGGTTCTAGCCGCGGACACGATTACGGTTCCCGCGGTGGGTATTATGGCGGACGCGGATATTACGGCGGGCACGACCGCGGATACTACCGCGGTGGATCGTCCTTCAACTTCTCCTTCGGGCTCTTCGGCGGTGGGTCGCGGTACTATGAGCCCTATTACCGACCCGTCTATCGCTCCTACTATCCCCCGCCCGCCTACTATTACGACGAGCCCGTCTACGTTCCCGCCCCCGTCTACATCGCCCCCCCGCGGCGCTATTATGATGACGACTGCTACTACCGTCCAAGCAGCAGCCTCTCCTTCAGCTACGGCCGGTATTACTACCGCTAAGCGACGATCGGACGGTTAAATGGATCTTGGAAAACGCAGCTTCCGTGGAACGCCGTTCCACGGAAGCTGATTCGCTTTAGGCTCTCATCCTGCAAAGCGAACGGCCACGGGAAACGCTTGTTTCCCGTGGCCGTTCACCGTTGCTGTACCGCGCTTAGCGCGTTATGCCGTGAACGTTCCGTAGAATGCCGGCCGGCTGCCTTGGTAAATGATTTTTCCGCGGCTGCTGACCGCGTAGAACTCGCCGATCAGGTAGGTGTGTCGGTGGCGGCGCTCGGTGTGGGCGACAAACTGCATCAGCATCGTCTCGGTGGTCTTTGGGTCGATGATTACACTCATCTGCCCCGTTCCGATGAAGTTGCCGGTGCCGTCGTTCACAAGCGGACCGGGCAGGGTCATGCTCACGCCGCTGCTCGCGTTGGGAATCACTTGAACGTCATAGTTCGATCCCGACGCGCCCGCGAAACCGACGCCTCCGAAGAAGAGGCGCGGCACCAGCCTGTTCGGATCCGCTGGCGGGCGGACCAGACGGGCAGCTTGGAACGAGAGATTCGCCAACGGGCTGGCGTTGTCGGCGGCGAGCGACTGAATCAACGTGGTGCCCTGGGGTGTGCCCAACCCGGTAACCAAGTCGTATCCCGGGAGAGCTGGATACCCGTTGCTTCCAGTCACAATGTCATGGAAATTGCCGGCGTAATCATCGCGGGCGATTGAGTATAGCGCGTTGTTCAGCGCGGCGCCGATCGTGCCTTTCCCCGCCTGCGCCCGCTGCTCGTTCGCCAATGCCACGAGGGCGGCGGTCTGCGGAGTGCTGGCGCTGGTACCGCCAACCGGTTGCCAACCGGTGTTGCCAAAAAAGTCGGGCGTCGCGCTGTAGATGCTGATGCCGCTCGCGGGATCGGCGTTGTACGCGATGTCGGGCAGCGCCCGACGGTCGCCGAAGGATGCACCGTCGATCGTCGTGAGCAACTGCGGCGCCGGGAGGCCGTAGAAGTTGCTCAGCCCACCGCCGCTGCCCGCCCAACCGGTCTCTTCACCGCTGCGGGCGCCAGCAGCGTCGAGCGGGAGAAACGTGCCCCCGACCGCGGTCACATTGGGCGC
>JAQGHM010000086.1 GCA_028291615.1 Phycisphaerales bacterium
CACGATCCAGTTGCTGGCCTTGGCGTCGAAGTGGCAGAAGCCGACGGTCTCGATCCGACGGAGGATGCGGCCGCAGCGGCGAAAGAGGGTTTCGCGCTCGTCGGGGGAGAGCAGGTCGAGGTTCGTCGTCGCCAGGGTCTTGCCGGGGATGCGCTCGAAGACGATCGCCTGATTGACGACGTAGCCCAGGACGCGGCGCTCCATGACCAGCAGCGGCCAGGCGGTGGGGATGCCGCGCACGAGCAGGTTCCAGGCTTTCTTCCACGCCCGCCACGACCGCGAGCCGCGGCCGATCTCGTTGACGTAGCGGTACCACTTCTTCCGCCGGGCGCGCTTGACGATCACCTCCACCGGCTTGCCCGACAGCGTCACTTCCCCCGCCCAGACGTCCCCGCTGGCGCTGCTCTTGATCACCTCCAGCAACCCGCCCTGCGCCTTGGCCCAGAGCAGCGGCCACTCCCGCTCCCAATCGCGCTCGGCAATTTCCATCCGGCTCATCGGTGCGAAGCGATGCGGATATTTCCACGACTTAAAACAAACGCCCGCCCATTTCTCCTTCGTGTCTTCGTGCCTTCGTGGTTCAATCGTCTTGACCTTCCCGAAGTACGCGTTGCCTCCGCGGATGCGGTCGAGCGATTTCCGCCAGATCGTGGGGCTGATGTCGTTGGCGCCGGGCATTTTGGAGTGCGGAGCGAGCAGCGCCCAGCCGCGCTGGATGTCCTGCCGCGTGGCATAGCGGGCGATGCTGTGGCCGAGTCTCAGGATCTGGCGCATGCGCAGGCCGCCGGGGGTGACGGCGTATGCGTCCAGGAGGTGGACCCCGGTCGGCGAGCGGAGGAAGTTGCCCAGGTGGAGGTCGTCGTGACCGTAGCCTGCTTGTCCAAGAGCCTTGACGATTTCGCGGATTTGCTGGGAGAGTTGGCGGTGATCGGGGGCACCTTGGCCGCGCATCTCGAAGCTGTGGAGGTAGCGATCGAGTTGCTCGGCCGGTTCGATGGCTTCGGAGATGACCGCGTCTCCCTTGACGGTGTTGATCACGAACCCGGAGAGGACAGCCACCGCGCGGGGGGCGGGGATCTTCCCCTTCTGCAGCCATTGCAGGCGGAGGAACTCGCGCATCGCGGGGTTGCCGCGGAGCATCCGCTTCAGTTTGCCGCCGGGGCGGGGGTAGAACTTGAGGTAATACCCCTTGCCCGCGGACTCGAAGCGCCAGACCTGGCGATACGGCCGGTCTTTGACCAGCGTGCCGTGCCTGGGGAGGTCGCGCAGGGTCTGTTCGAGTTGCGCGGTGGCGGGGGCGGGCATCGGGGCGAGTTATAACGCCCTTCGCATGGGGAGGAAATCGGACCACCACGAGGCACTGAGGGCACGGAGGCGGCGGGGGAGGTGAGATCCGCGAATCCACGCGAGTGAACGCGAATGAAATAGAAGATGAGAGGGGTGAAACGCTTGTTTCGTGTGCGTGTGGGGAGGCTCTCACATCGGGCTAGTCACCGCTGCGAAGAAATGAATAGATGGAAGGCGGATTACACCCGGCGTCGGCGCGCCAGCAATCCCGCGCCGCCGAGGATGCCCACCATCACCAGCGATCCTGGCTCGGGTGTGAGCGTCACGTCGTCCACCACATAGGTGCCGTTGGTGCCGTTATCGGTATGAAACTCAACGCGACCGATGCTGGTCGGGGGAGCGTTCTGGTAGTAACTCACGCTCGCGGAAGTAGCCGCGCCCACCTTCACGGTGTATGAGCCGCCAACGGTTCCATCGATGGTGAGCAAGTTCACAGTCGGCGTAGAGAGCGACGTGGAAAACGGGACCGCGTTCGGCAGAATCGTCTGCCAGTTGTTTATCGCCGTATCGAAAACCTGCAAACTGCCAAGCGTGGTCGGGCTGGTCGTCCCTTCGATCACGCGCAGGTTGACTTGGTTTCCGATGCCCAACTGACCGTAAATCAAATTCATCACGCGGTTGGCGTTCCCGCCCGGATCGACGGCGGCGAACTTCGCCGTGAGCGAGTAGATGCCGCTGATCGCGGTCGGGTTCTGCAACATCGAGCCCGCCGCCGTTCCCACCAGTTGCGCGGAGTGGGTCCCGGATAAGGGCGTCGGCGCGGCGATCGCCGTGTTGCCGTTGCTTTCCGTCCAGTTCGGGAACGTGCTGGTCGAGCTGTCCGTCCCCAGTGCCACTTCGAAGTCGCCGTTGGTCAGCGGCGCAGCGTGCACGGCGACGGTAGTCAACAACACTACGGGCGCACCCCACGCCCATTTCTGAAATCGATTCATCAAACCCTCCAAACCATCGGCCCCGCCAGGCTGCTCTACGCTCCGACAAAATATAGCTGCCTTTTCACAGCACGCAATCGAAATATCCCGTGCGGATGACGGCCGCGCCTCCTTCCGGGGTTCCCCCGACCACTTGGCGGCAATTTTCCGAACGCGCGCTCTTCTTCTCCCCCGGCCCGCACGTGTTACAATCTGCGTTTGGGGCATTTCACAGGAGCCGCCATGTCAGACCAACCCACCGCCGTTTCCCGCCGCAACCTTCTCCGCACCGCTACAGGCGTCACCGCCGCTTCACTCCTCACAACCGCCGTCGCCGTCGCAGCCGACGAAAAACCACTGCCCGACGGCAACGCCCAGGTCGCCACCGCAGGCCACATCAATCACTCCGTCTGCCTCTGGTGCTACAAAGGCATGAAGTCCACCGACATGGCCCCCGTCGCCAAGCGCCTCGGCCTCAAAGCCATCGACCTTCTCACCCCTAAGGAATGGGCCCCGCTCAAAGAGAACGGCCTGGTCTGCTCCATGACCTCAGGCGTCTGGGGCGGCATCACCAAAGGCCTCAACCGCGCGGAGCACCACGAGCCGATCGCCAAAACCCTCATCGAGCTCGCCGACGCCAACGCCGAAGCCGGCTACCCCAACGTCATCTGCTTCAGCGGCAACCGCGAAAAACAATCCGACGAAGACGGCATCAAGCTCTGCGCCGAAGGGATCAAGAAAGTCATCGGCCACTACGAAGAGAAAAAGATCACCCTCTGCATGGAGCTCCTCAACAGCAAGGTGAACCACGCCGACTACCAGTGCGACAACAGCAAGTGGGGCGTCGAGCTCGTCAAGGCCGTCGGCTCCGAGCTCTTCAAGCTCCTCTACGACATCTACCAATTGCAGATCATGGATGGCGACGTGATAGCCACTATCAAGAAAAATCACCAGTATTACGCCCACTACCACACCGGCGGCGTCCCCGGCCGGCACGAGATCGACGACACCCAGGAGCTCTACTGGCCCGCCATCATGAAGGCCATCGTCGCCACCGGCTTCCAGGGTTACGTCGCCCAGGAATTCATCCCCGCCCGCAAAGACATGATCGCGTCCCTCGCCCAGGCGGTGCAAATTTGTGACGTCTGAAAAAGATCGCCGCAAAGACGCAAAGAGCGCAAAGAACATAAAGAGCGGAGAGGACTATAAGAGGGCATGACGAGTTTCCGACGCACCGGCACCCGCAATCTTTCCTCCATAATTCTTTGCGCTCTTTGCGTCTTAGCGGCCCTCCCCTTCCCCACGCGCGCAGAAGACTGGCCCCAATGGCGAGGCCCCCGCGCCGACGGCACCTCCACCGAATCCGCACTCCCCACCCACTGGTCCACCACCGACAACATCAAGTGGAAAGTCCCCCTCCCCGGTAAAGGCCATGGCTCGCCCATCGTTGTCGGCGACCGCATCTTCCTCAACACCGCCCTCGAGCAATCCAACAAGCGCGTCCTCCTCTGCCTCGATCGCAAGACCAGCCAAACCCTCTGGCAAGCCGAGGTCCTCACCGCCCCGCTCGAGCAGAAGAATAAGCTCAATAACTACGCCTCCTCCACCCCCGCCTGCGACGGCCAGCGCGTCTTCGTCACCTTCCAGGACGGCAAGCAAGTCCTCATCGCCGCCTACGATTTAGACGGCAAACAACTCTGGCGAAAAACCGAGAGCCCCTTCTACTCCCCCCACGGCTGGTCCTGCTCCCCCATGCTGTATGGCGATTCCATCATCGTCAACTGCGACCACGACGGCCCCGGCTACATCGTCCGCCTCCGCCGCGACACCGGCCAGGAAGTCTGGCGCATCGAGCGCCCCAACCACACCCGCTCCTACTGCAACCCCACGATCTTCGACGTCAACGGCGAAAAGCAGATGGTCCTTTCCGGAACCAAGTGCACCACCTCGTATGACCCCGACACCGGCAAGCTCCGCTGGCTCGTCGATGGGCCGACCGAACAGTACGTCGCCAGCATGGTCTACACCCAAGGCGTATTCTGCATCACCGCCGGCTTCCCCGAAATGCACACGCTGGGCATCTCGCCCGATGGCAAAACCCTCTGGCACCACGCCAAGGTGCAAGGCCTCGCCGCCTACGTCCCCTCCCCCGTCGCCTACGACAAGTGGTTCTTCCTGGTCACCGACGGCGGCAACGCCTCCTGCCTCGACGCCAAGACCGGTGCTCCGCAGTGGAGTCAGAAACTCGGCAAACACCATTTCCCCTCCGCCATCCTCGCTGAACAAAACATCTACTGGCTAAGCGACGACGGCGCCTGCTACGTCGTCAAAGCCGCCGACAAATACCAGCAAGTTGCCCGCAATGATCTAGGCGAACACTGCAACGCCTCCCCGATCATCTCCCAGGGCAACCTCTTCATCCGCACCGACCAAAACGTCTGGTGCATCGGGAAATGAAGGATGAAGGCGGAAGGATGAAGGATGAATCGAAAGATATTGGCGGCCTTTTCTGATTCATCCTTCATCCTTCATAATTCATCCTTACTCCCATGCCCCACCACCCCGCCCCCGCCGACCTTTACGTCATCACCGCCTATTTCAACTCCGCCGGCTTCGTCACAAAGCTCGCCAACTACCACCTCTTCATCGAAAGCCTCACCCGCGCCGGCGTCAACCACCTCACCATCGAATGCGCCTTCGCCAACGCCCCCTTCGAGCTCGCCCCCTCCGCCGCCATCGTCCGAATCCGCGCCCGCGACGTCATGTGGCAAAAAGAGCGTCTCCTCAATCTAGCCTTAAGCCACCTCCCGCCCACCTGCACCAAGGTCGCCTGGATCGACTGCGACGTCCTCTTCGAATCTGCGGACTGGGCACAACAAACTTCCAAGCTTCTCGACGTGTTCCCAATCGTCCAACCCTTCACCCGCGTCGTCCGCCTACCGCGCGATCACCGCGCCTACACCGGCCAGGGCGATCTCTGGCACAGCTTCGCCACCATCTATAAGCAACACCCGAACCTCATGCTCGCCGGCGACTTCGCCCGCCACGGCCACACCGGTTTCGCCTGGGCTGCCCGCCGCGACCTCCTCCAGCGCCACGGCCTCTACGACGCCTGCATCTCCGGCTCAGGAGACCACATGATGGCCCACGCCTTCTGCGGCGACTGGGCCTCTCCC
>JAQGHM010000109.1 GCA_028291615.1 Phycisphaerales bacterium
AACTTTTCCGACGGCGTGGCGAAGGAACAAACCATCGCGACGAGGGGTGGGTCGATCACTGACAATTTTGCCCCGTATGAGGTAAGGATTCTCGATTTCGCGATCCCACAATGACGCGTAGGGGTTCGACCGGGGTTGAGCCAATTTTGGCGCGCCCTTACCATTTGTGGTTTACCCGGAGACCTACCAACGCCATGGCTGCCAAAATACCGCTCTCGCGCGTCTATCACAGCGAACTGATTGATCGCCGCATATTGGATGTCGTCAAGGGGGGCAACTATATTCTCGGCCCGGAGTGCAAGGCGTTTGAGGAGGAGCTGGCGCGATGGTTCGGGATGCCGCACTGCGTGCTCTCGTCGTCGTGGACGGCGGCCGTTCAGTTGCTACATCTGGCACAAATCCAGTTTGGACAACTAAAGGCGGGGGACGAGATCCTGGTGCCGTCGCTGACGGCGTTTCCATCCATCGAGCCGATGATCCACTGCGGGGTCCGCCCGGTCTTCTGCGATATCGACGACACGTACACGATTGATCCGCAAGACGCGCGCAAACGGATCACGCCGCGGACCAAGGGAATCCTGCCGGTGCATTTGTACGGCCGGCCGGCGAACATCGACGCCTTCCAGGCGCTGGCGAAGGAGCATGGGCTCTTCATCATCGAAGACTGCGCGCAATCGCACGGGGCGCGGTGGAAAGGGAAGCGGGCGGGATCATATGGCGAACACGCCGCCTTGTCCTTCTATCCGTCAAAGAACCTGACCGTCTACGGCGACGGCGGCGCGATCCTGACGCACGATCCGGAGATCGCCAAGCGCGTCGGCATGCTGCGGAACCACGGTCGCAAGGACAAGTACCTGCACGAGAAGGTCGGTTTCAACCTGCGGTTCAACGAAATCAACGCGGCGGTCGGGCGCGAGCAACTCAAGGTGCTGGATGATCTGAATGCCGGCCGACGGCGGGCGGCTGAATGGTATCGACGGGAGTTGGAGGGCGTGAAGGGGATGACACTCCCCCCAACCGATAAGGCCGGCGAGACCGAGACGGTCTATCACATGTTCGTGATCCGCTTGGAATCGCATGACCGGCGGGAATCGCTGGCGCGGCATTTAAAGGAACAAGGGATCGAGTCGGGCGTTCATTATCCGGTGCCCAATCACCAGCAGCCGGCGATCGAGGAAGTTTACGGCAAGCAGCCGTCGCTACCGAAGACCGAAGATTACGTGAAGCGCATCCTGAGCCTGCCGATGTTCCCGGCCATTACCGAGGACGAGGTGAAAACAGTGGCGAATGCTATCAAACAGTTGATGTTGAAGGCATGACTTCCCAGACGCTCACCCAGGTCGAACCCTCCGCTGCCATGCAAGATTCGGCGCCAGCAATTGACGATGTGCCGTCGAAGCGGCCGGTCGCGCGGGTGCTGCTGCTGGTAACCGTATTGGCGGCGGCGCTGGCGGCGGTGCAATTATCCCCGATTCGCGCTTGGCTCCATGACACGACGCGCCTT
Organism: Phycisphaerales bacterium; assembly: GCA_028291615.1. Taxonomy (GTDB): domain Bacteria; phylum Planctomycetota; class Phycisphaerae; order Tepidisphaerales; family Tepidisphaeraceae; genus RYN-433. The sequence goes on from JAQGHM010000109.1 coordinate 1,505, forward strand.
CGACAAATACTGGAGGGGATGGGACCATGGGCCTACCCGCTTTGCCTTCTCGCGTCGGCGATTCTGATCGGCTGCGGCTTTCCGAGATTGGTATTGTGCGGCATCGCCTCGATGGTGCTCGGGTTTGGCTGGGGATTGTTCCTGACGCAGGGGGGCGCGTTGCTGGGGTACTATGGGGCATTCTGCTTCATTCGCTGGGGCGGGGGCGACTGGGTCACACAGAAGCGGCCGCGGCTTCGCGCGATCGCCGACACGATTCAGGATCAGGGCGTCATCGGCGTCGTCCTGGCACGACAAATTCCGATCCACGGCACGCTGATCAACCTGTGCCTGGGGCTGTCGCGCGTGAAGCACCGACACTTCCTGATCGGTACGGCGATTGGGCTGCTTCCCGAGGCGATCCCGGTGGCGCTGGTGGGAGCGGGCTTGGTGCGGTCGTCGTTCAAGGAGAGCGCGGGGCTGCTCGGCATGGGGGCGCTGGCGTTCGCGACGTTGTGGATCGGCAGCGCCTATGCCCTGCGGCGAATGCGCAACCGCCGGCGGGATGAACTGCGTACGCTCTAACCGGTGTTGCGTCGGTTTCTTTTTCATGGCACGATAGACGACCCTTATGAACATCGAATCCGCCAACCGTCCCGTCCTGAGCATCTGCGTCCCCGTCTACAACGAGGCCGAGAACCTGCCGCTGCTGCACGAGGCTATTGTAAAAGTCGTCGATCCGATCAATCTCGCGACCGAGATCCTGCTGGTGGACGATGGAAGCAAGGACGACTCGTGGAAGCAGATCGAAGCCCTGGTGAAGAAAGATCCGCGCGTGCGGGGCGTCAAATTCATGCACAACTGCGGCGAGACCGCCGCCAGCGACGCCGGGATGCGGGCGGCGCGCGGGCAATATGTGATGACGATGGACGCGGATCTACAGAATGATCCGCAGGACATCCCCAAGTTCATCGAGACGCTCAACCAAGGATGGGATTGCGTCTGCGGCTCGCGCGTAGCCAATCGCGGTAAGGGAGACAGCTTTGTCAAAGTGGCATCGAGCCGGATCGCGAACTGGGTGCGCAATAAGCTGTCGCAGGAAAATATCACGGATGCGGGCTGCACGTATCGAGCATTCAAGCGGGAATGCGTCGATCGGCTTAAACTTTATCGCGGCCTGCACCGCTTCATCCCGACGCTGCTGAAGATGGAGGGGTACACGGTGACCGAGATCGCGGTGAGCAACAACCCGCGCGTTCACGGCGAAAGCAAATACGGGGTGTGGAACCGGCTGTTCAAATCATTCCGTGATCTGCTGGCGATCCGCTGGATGAAATCGCGGCTGTTGAATTATCAAGTCGAGGTGGAGCTGGATCGTGGGCGTGAAATGCCCGTGATCACGACGCCCAAGGTGGAGGTGATGACGAACACGGCGGGGATTTCGTCCGAAGTTGGCGTGAAGACGGGGGCGGCGTAGGCATTTCAGTAGGCTCGCTAAGGAATTGGAAAGAACCCTCGCCCCAACCCTTGTATCTTGCATTTCCCCTCTCGATCGTCGAGAGAAGGGCCGACGTCGCGGCCCCCCTGCAGGGGGGCCGCGGCGGCGGCCGGTGAGCACGACCCAGCCCTAGACGTCCGTCCGACGTCGTGGAGAGCCGGTGCCCCGGTCGCAACGGCGTCACACATCCCGAACAGTCGCCCGAGCCATCGCGAGCTCGCATACGCAAGGAAGGGAGCCGACCCGTGGTCGCTCTGCCGAGGAACCCGCTGCCCCGCAAGTCTCGATCCGCCATCATCGTCCCGTCCATCACGCCCGCGCGAATCGCCCCGTGCGCCGCCGCCGCCGCCGCCGCCGCCGCCGTGGTCGTCGACCCGCCGCTCGCGGGGTTTGACGGCTTCGTCGGCGTCGACGTGTCCAAGCCGGCCCTGGACGTTCACCTGAGCGGCGAACGCGCATCGGCGGTCGCGGGCGCCGGAGCGGCGCTGCGGTTTGCCAATGACGCGGCCGGCATCGCCGCGTTGATCGCTCGACTTGGCGGCGGCGGCGGCGGCGGCGGCGGCGGTCTGCCTGTCGGCGCCAGCGCTTCGAGGGCTGCGGTCCGCCTGGTCGTCCTGGAGGCGACCGGCGGGTACGAGGACGCGCTGCTGTACGCGTTGCTGGCGGCCGGGGTTCCCGTCGCCCGCGCCAACCCGCTGCGGGTCCGCCGCTTTGCCGAGGGACGCGGGCACTTCGCCAAGACCGACCCGATCGACGCACGGGTGTTGGCGGACTACGCCCGCCTGAACGGCGACCGCCTTCACCCCGCGGCGATGGTCAGCGACAATATGCGGATGCTTCGCCAACTCGTCGCCCGCCGCCGCCAGCTCGTCGAGCAGTGCGTCGCCAACCGCAACCAGCTCGAGCACGCGACCCTGGCCGCGGTGCGCAAATCGGTGCAGCGCACGGTCACGCACCTGAAGGCAGAGGTCGCGGCCGTCGAGGCCGAGATCCAGTTGATCATCGACGCCGACCCGCCGCTGCTGGCGCGGCAGCAGAAGCTCGAGTCGGTGCAGGGCATCGGCCCGCGCGTGGCGCGGGTGATCGTCAGCGAGTTCCCCGAGCTGGGGCGCATCGGCCGCGCCCAGGCGGCGGCGCTGGTGGGCGTCGCGCCGTTCAACGACGACTCCGGCGGGCACGTGGGCGTGCGCAGCATCCGCGGCGGCCGCCACACGGTGCGCGCCGCGATCTACATGGCCACGCTGGTGGCGACGCGGCACAACCCGGTGATCCGCGACCACTACCAGCACCTGCTGGGCCGCGGCAAACCCAAGAAGGTCGCGCTGGTCGCGTGCATGCGCAAGATGGTCAACCATCTGACGATGCTGCTGGCCGAACCGGCGGAGGGTTGATGGAATCTGCTTGATTTTTAAGACAGTCGCTCTCCC
>JAQGHM010000127.1 GCA_028291615.1 Phycisphaerales bacterium
CGACGAGTACGGCACCAACGCCGTCGAAGGCCGCATGCACACCACCGATCTCCATGCAACGCTCCTCGCCCTCATGGGCCTCGACCACGAGAAGCTGACCTACCGCTACGCCGGCCGAAACTTCCGCCTCACCGACGTCGCCGGCAACGTGGTGAAGGAGATCTTCGCCTAGCCTCACTTGAGAAAACGCGCAATGTCCCCGCCAATACGATCGCACTTGGTCGACTTCAATCACGGTTACGACGCCGGCTACAAACAGGCCATCGAAGACCTGCGCGCCGCGCTGTTGCCGTTGTCCGAGCATTTCATCGACATCCATCCGCGCCGCGCCGACGAGCTGCGCGAGTTGCTCTACCCGTTCGAAGAATATCTCGAACAACGAATCGAACGGATGACCCCCGACGGCGAATTCGAAGACGGTCTCGGCATCTAATCCTGTTCCATGAACGGCAAGAAACAGGCCCGGTCGGCAATCATCGCCGATCGGGCCTTGTCACTTCGCTGATCAACGCAATCGCCGTCGCCCCGCGTTACATCATCATGCAGCACATCGGCATGCCGTTCATCATCACGCAGCACGTGCACCCGGGCATCATCATGCTCTTCATGCAGTCGCAGCACGCCTGAATCATTTTCTCGCAGTTCTTGTCCCCGCTGGTGCACGTGATCGTGCATCCCATATTCATCATCTCAACCTTGCACATCCCCATCATCCCCACGTTGCACAAGCACATCGGCATGCCGTTCATCATCATGCAGCACGAGCACATGCCGTTGGCCATCATGCTCATCAAGTTGGCCATCATGGCTGCGCCGGTCTTGTCCTCGCTCGTGCAGGTCATCTTCATTCCGCCCGGACACTTCTCCATGGCGATCGTACAGCGCGGCGCCATCATCATGGCGGGCATGTTGCCCATCATCATGCCCGGCATCATGCCGCCCATGGGCATGTTCATCATCCCCATGTTGCCCATCGGCATGCCCATCCCAGTCGTCATTCCGCGATCGGTCATCATTCCAGTGGTCATTCGTGATCTCCTTGAGATTGTTTCGAGCGGTGTTCACCAGCCCCCATGGGAGGCGCGCCGCAGGGTAAACCGCGACGGTGCATCACCTCAAGGATTGTCGCCGCATTGTCCAGCGGATCAGGCGCGGGCAAAAAGCGCATAAGCCAAGAAAAATTACAGGCTTATATTACCTATAATCCTATAGGAATTGACGGATTAACTGCTCACTGACTCACGGTTTGTCGACTTTGCTAGACATCACTTCCGCCAAAATTGGGTTGACACCCCAGAAAAGCCGACTAGACTACAAGCATCACCCCATTACTCCTATAGGAGACATGGGAATTAAGGACTGGTGACCGATGACTCAACCAACCGCTCGACCGCATGTTGCCCTGCGAGCTTCGCACCGCGAAGCAACCCTCACCGCCGGGCAATGGTTTTGCTGTATGTCGGCAGCGGCAATCGCGCCGCTCGCCTGGCAGCAGGGTCTCTATCAACTCGCTTATCAACGCGCAGTCGAATCGGTGCACGCAGAGCAACTCAGCCGCCACGAGCCGAGTTGGAACTGAAAGTCCCAGGTCAACTTATGTCCGCCAAAGAAGCCCCCTATCGCGAATCGATCGATTCGATCCTCGCCAAAAACCTGGTGGCCGCACGCGTCATCGCGGGGCTGACGCAGCACGATCTGGCCACCGCCGCGGGAATTTCCCGCGCCACGGTCGCGCAACTGGAAACCGGCTCCAGCGATCCGCGGCTCTCCACCGTGGTCGACCTGGCGCGCGCATTAGGCGTAGCCCCAATGGTGCTGCTGGCCGGCATTCCCGAAGTACAAGCCCTCGCCGCGCTTGGAGACGGGCCGGGCGACCACCGCCTGCACGTTTCGCCGCGCGACTTGGTGCGCCTTCGCGATTACGTCGCCAGCGGCATGCTCAAAGACCGCGTTCGCGCCGCTCGCCTGGGCGCAGCGGTCGCCCGCTCCGTCGCCGACGAGCATCAGGGCATCGCCATCACCGCCGGCCTCTTCTCTGCTACCCTTCCCGGCGCCGGGACCGTAGTCGGCGCGGAGTTGGGGAGACTACTCGAGTAGCACAACCATATCGCCTACTATATCTATAGGAATAATTGCATTCATAAGTCGTTTGTGCTTTAATCCGCACGAACGGGAAAGGCACCCCTTGTCCGAGCACACACCCACAAAACGTCCTGGAACCGTCTACCTCGTCGGCTTTGTCGCCCTCGTGGCCGTCGCCGTTGGCCTTTGGCAGTTCTCATCCAAAGGAGGTGCGAAAACCTCCAAGCCCGTTTCCGAAGTTCGCATTGGTTACTTCGCCAACCTAAGTCACGCCCAAGGCGTGCTCGGCGTCGCTTCGGGCGAATTCGAACAGGCCATCTCACCAGCCAAGCTCAAGACCAAAGTCTTCAACGCCGGCCCTTCGCTCGTCGAGGCGCTCTTCGCCGGTGAGATCGACATCGGCTACGTCGGCCCCGGCCCCGCCCTCGCTGCCCATGCCCGCAGCAAGGGCCAAGGCATCCGCGTGATCGCCGGGGCGGCCTCGAACGGCGTGCTGATCGTCGCCCGCAAAGATTCCGGCATCCGCACCCTCGCCGATCTCAAGGGCAAGCGCATTGCCACGCCGCAGCACGGCAACACCCAGGACATCGCCGCCCGCCACTATCTCGCCGCCGAGCTCGGCCAGAAGGATGACAACAACATCCTGCCGATCCCCAACGCCGAGCAATCGGGCATGATGGATCGCGGCCAGATCGATGCCGCCTGGGCCCCCGAGCCCTGGGGCTCGCGCCTGGTCGCTGAGACCGGCGCCACCATCGTCGCCGAAGAAAAGGACCTCTGGCCGAGCAAGCAGTTCGCGCTGGCGATCGTCGTCACCACGCCCGACTTCCTCCGCGACCATCCCGATGTAGTCGCCAAAGTGCTAGGCGTCCACCGCGCCTGGACGGCGCGCCTCGTGGCCAACCCCAAGACGCATCTCCCCCAACTCGGAACCGCGCTCCTCGCGCTCACCGGCAAAAAGCTCCCGCCCGGCGTCCTCGACTCCGCAATCACCCGCGTCACCTTCACCGACGACCCGCTTCCCGACACCTTCAAGACCATGGGCCAGTGGACCTACGATCTCGGCTTCGAGCAGCAACCCGCGCGACTTGAAACGCTCTTTGACTTAAGCGTGCTCAAGGAGCTGGAGAAGTCCCCGAAACAGGAGGCTGTGAATGTCCCTCGCTGAAACTTTCGCGCCGGCCCTGGCGTCATCCAACGGCGCTTCGCGCCGCGGGCGCCTGGTGCTTGAGCACATCAGCAAGGATTTCCCTGGATCAACCGTTCCCGCGCTGCGCGACGTCAGCCTCACCTGCGAGCCGGGTGAGTTTGTCGTCGTCGTCGGCCCCAGCGGCTGCGGCAAGAGCACGCTGCTCAACCTCGTCGCCGGTATGCTCACGCCCGAAGAAGGCCGCCTCACCCTCGACGGCCAGGCCGTCCGCGGCCCGCATCCCGAGCGCACCATGGTCTTCCAGGACCACGGCCTCTTCCCCTGGCTGACCGCCGCACAGAACATCGCCTTCGGCCTGAAGATGGCCGGCGTCCCCCGCGCCAAGCGCGACCAGCGCGTCGAGGCCGCACTGGAAATGGTCCACCTCCGCCGCAGCGCCGACAAACTCGTTCACGAGCTCTCCGGCGGCATGCGGCAGCGCGTCGCCATCGCCCGCGCCCTGGTCATGGACCCCGCCGTCCTGCTGATGGATGAACCGTTCGCGGCACTGGACGCACAGAACCGCACGCTCCTGCACGAGCAACTTCAGGAACTCTGGGTCGCCACGCAGAAGACGGTCCTCTTCGTGACCCACTCGGTGAACGAAGCCGTGCGCCTGGGCGATCGCGTCGTGGTGCTGCACGCCCATCCCGGACGGATCCGCCGCGAATTCCGCGTCGGCCTGCCCCACCCACGGAATTTCGACAGCCCGGAGATCGCACAGTTAGTTCGCCTGGTTCGCCGGGAGATCGAAGACGAGGTCAATCGTGTCAACGCGCAAACCGACGAAGAACTTTGGAAGCCTAAAACGCCTGCTGATCTGGATCGTCATTCTGTCGGCATGGGAGGCGGCATATAGGACGATCGGCTGGAAGCCATGGGAATTCCCCGCGCCCAGTCACGTCGTCGATGCCGCCGCGGGGATGCTGAACATCCCGCTCGCGCTCGGAGAGCCACTGCACAAAGGCTGGCCGCTGGTCTTGGAGGACACGGTCGGCGTCCTCATCCCCTCGGCGCGACCCGCTAACGCGCCGTCAAGACACGTCTTCACCAGCCCGCTCATCATCGCCAACCTCGTCAGCGGTGTGCGCCTTATCGTCGGTTTCGTAATCAGCATAGTGCTCGGCGGCGCACTGGGACTGGCGATGTGGCGCTGGATCGAGCTCGATCGACTACTCGGCCCGGTCTTCCTCGGCCTGCAGACGCTCCCGAGCGTCTGCTGGGTGCCGCTGGGCATTCTAACGTTCGGCATCAACGAGCGCGGCGTACTCTTCGTGCTGGTGATGGGAAGTTTCTTCGCGATCGCGATCGCGCTGCGGGATGGGCTGCGCGGGATTCCGCCGCTTTACCAGCGCGCGGGGCTGATGCTCGGAGCGCGCGGGTGGCGGCTTTATCGTTACGTCTTGATCCCCGCCAGCCTGCCCGCATTTGCCAGCAGCCTTCGCCAAGGCTTCTCATTCGCATGGCGCTCGCTGCTGGGCGCGGAACTGATCCTGGCGGTCGAGCACAAAGGCTTGGGCTTCCTTCTCGCGACCGGCCGCGATTTCTCCGATGTCGCCAAGGTGGTTGCGGTGATGATCGTGATGGTGATGATCGGCATGCTGGCGGACCGGTGGATTTTCGCGAAACTGCAGGCAGCGGTGCATCGCCGGTTTGGGCTGGAATGAACGGGACCGAGGAGATGGATGCCAACGACAAAAACCACAACGCTGACGACCAAGCCCGAACTTGAGATTCTTGCGGGCCGGATCGTAAAGGGGATGAGCTTTAACGAACAGGTCTGGGCCGTCTGCGCCCGCGTCCCCAAGGGGAAGGTAACGACCTACGCCTCGATCGCCCGCAAGCTCGGCACGCAAGCCTACCGCGCCGTCGGCAACGCAATGAACAAGAACCCGTATGCCCCCCGCGTCCCCTGCCACCGAGTAGTCGGCAGCGACGGCTCGCTGACCGGCTTCGCCCAGGGCCTGGAGAAAAAGAAACGCCTGCTCAAAGCCGAAGGCGTCCCCTTCGTCAACGGCAAGGTCGATCTGCAGCAGAGCGCGGCCGAACTTTAATTACCGAGCGTTAACGCACCCAAGCTGAGCGCGCCCGGGGTTGCGCCGCCGGTCGGGATAATCGGAGGTTCCATGGGCTTTTCGATCTACGGTATTGGCGTCTCCGTCCTTGGCTACTCTGCGATGGGAGCCGGCGAATACCGCATGTACCGGTGGCTGACGGTCCTGTGGATTCCGCTCGTCCCGCTATCCGCTTGGGTGGTGCGACCCAGACCCGCGGAAGAGAGCAGTCTGGATGTGGTCTTGGGCGGCGATAGCTTCGCCTATGAGATCGCCCACCGCGAGCCGATTAGCGCCAGGGAGGTTTTTCGCACCTACGTCTTGGGATGGCTCCTAGCAGCCGTGGCGGTTCTACCCTTGCTGCTTATGGGCTTCTTTCTTGAGAAGCACTGGCCCCACGGCGGCGCGCCATGGTGGCACATACTGCTGATGGTCATGTTCTGCGTGTGGCCGGTGTTCATCCTGGGGGTGCTGAATCACCGGCAGCATCGGATTCATGACGCGGTCGGCGGCGGTCAGGGCAGCTAACCTCCCGCTAAGGCGCATTTTTGGAAGCGCACGGGCGATCCGCAGCCGGTCTGGTTCAGGCCCGTCAACTAAGCTCAAGGCAGCGTCACATCTTTTTTCGCTGGAACGTGAAGTCGTGGGTGAAGGGGTTCTGGCTTGCGCGCTGGTAGGCCAGGTGCAGGCGGATGGGGGTTTGGCCTTCCCAGGTCCAGTAGGTGTTGTCGGATTCGTCGTAGTAGGTGTAGTAGCGGGGCTCGTCGTAGAAGAAGGGGTCGTAGCCTACGGCGCGGTAGCCGTAGCGGTGGGCGCGGATGCTGCTGAAGCCGACGCCCAGGCCGAAACCAATCGTCGGGCCGCTCTCGTAATAGCCGGGGCGCATGGGGGGGAGGATCAGGCGGACGTAGGTGTTGGGGGCGATCGTCTGGCTGCGGAGCGGGTGAGATTGGCCGGCGGGATCGACGACGTAGCTGCGGTCGCCCATCAGCGTGATCGGATCGGGCGTGGGGTTGAAGATGCTCATCACCAGGCGGTTCTCGTACGCGCGCAGGCGATACTCGAGCGGATCGACCCGGACGATCTCGTCGGACTTGCTGCCGATGTGGCGGGCGAGGTCGGGTGGATTGGTCAGGTCGAATTCGTAATGGGCGCAGCCGGACAGCAGCGATAGCGCGGCGACGACTGCGGTGAAGAACGACGATCTGCGGTTCATGTCATAGCTCGGTCCGCCATCATAACATCAGCGGGGTTCGTAGCGGTCGGCAGGACCGCTGTTGATTCGGTCGGATCCGCGGTCGTAGCGATCGTCAACGGAGCGGTCGGCGGCGGTGCGCGGGCGGTCCTGGTTCATGGTGCGCATGGCGCGGATGACGTTGTCGCTGACGCCGTGGTCGCGGAGGTAGTTTTCCTGTTCGGGGCTGAGGTAGAAGACCTGGCCGGTGTCTTCGAGGCGGCGGATCATCTCGCTGTCGGAGAGATTGGCCTCGCGCAGGGCGACGACCTCGTTGAGGGTAACGTAGCCGTCGTTGTTGAGGTCGGCGGTGCGGGCGTTGCGGGCCTCGGAGGCGGTGGGCGGATTGTCGCGGTCGCGGTCGGAGGCGGCGATGGCTTCGTGCTGATGGTCGCGGTCGTTCTTGCTCATTTGTGAGCCGATGAGGTAACCGCCGCCCGCGCCCAGCGCGCCGCCGATGAGGCCGCCTAAAAGACGATTGTGACGACCGATCGCCGCGCCGGCCAGCGCCCCACCTGCCCCGCCGGCCACGGCTCCCTGCGTCGATTTGCTGCCGGGCAAGTTCTCGCAGCCGACCAGCGGCGCGAGGCTGAGCGATCCTATCAGCATTCCACACATGAAGTTACGTTTTAACATGGTCAAGCTCACTTTCCGCGCCGCACGGGACGCCGAAGGGAAGATGCGAAGGTCGTGCCAACTTGACCGATAAAGCCTGACCATGCCGATTCGAATTGAGCCGTCCGTGAAGAGTGCCCGAAGCGTTGCGCGGGGGGAGGCGGAGTTGGTGGTGGATGGGGAGCACTTCCAGCGGATCGTGCTGGAAGGAATCTGCACGGCCAAGGTGAGCGTGGACATCGCGACGGCGGATTTCAAGGCGATGCTGGTGCCGACGGGCGGGCGGGGGCGGCGCGCGGAATCGATCGTGGCGGTGCTGCGCAAGCTGGCGGACAAGGGGGTGGAGATTCGACTCTTGCACGCGGGGGTGCCGAGTTCGGCGGCGCTGATCGAGCTGAAGAAGGGGCTGCCGGCGAACCTGATCATCCGGCGGTGCCCACGGCTGCACGCCAAGACGGTGGTGATTGATGCGCGGTCGATGTACCTGGGGAGCGCGAACCTGACAGGGGCGGGGCTGGGCGCGAAGGCGGATGGGCGACGGAATTTTGAGTGGGGCGTCTGGACGAAAGCGCCCGCCATGATCGAATCGGTGCTGGATGAATTTAATGCGCTCTGGGTGGGGCAGCATTGCGAAGGGTGCAAGCGGCGGGATGTTTGTCCGGTGCCGCTGGAGGAGCCGGGGTAGGGGCGCGGGGGAAGACGAGGATGGAGGAGGGCGGGCGGGGGCGAAAGTGGCTTCGTTTCGCGCCGGCGCGCGAGAATGTGGCGCGGTGTGGGTTTTTGTGGCGCGGCGCAGCGAGTTTGGATCTCGGTGGGTTCGTTCTGCACGTTTCGTGATGGGAGCGAGAAGAGATGCTCACGCGAGCGGGGGTGGGGTTGGGTGCGCGAGAGCGAGTTGGAGGCTTGCGTGAACATGGTGCCAGGCGGTGGGTTCGTTTTGCGCATTTTGCATGAGTGGGTGATGGCGCGCGTTGGCAGGGTTTGGCAGGGGATGGCGGATGTTGGCGCGCGTCGGGCCCAATCGCGGGCGGTTGCGTTGTCGTTGCGCATAGCGAATCCTCCCTGTTACTGGGGGCGGTGCGCGGCTGGGACCTCGTTGGCGCAGCAGGCCGAGAAAAGGTGAGTTTTTGGGTGAGAAAACGCGGTTAGAAATTTAATTTTCTTCTGGGTGGGGGGTGCGCGCGCAGGTGGTCAATTGGGGCGGGGCTATCCGCTGCTTGTCGTGCTTACGACGGGGCTCACGGAGGGGCAAGCACGGGCTGCAACAGACCGGCTTAGTTACACGCGAATTGGTAGAATGGGCGTCGGTCAGCGCCGCGGCGTCGGCCATTGAACCTAGTCTGTTATGCGGGCGCAGGATGGCGACGGTCGATGAACACGATCGAGCGATGAGGCCGTGCGACGAGTGCGGCAGCGGATTCTTTGTTGACGCCTCGAAGATGATCGAGCTATGCCCGGAATGTGCTCACCACATTTATGGGTATCCGAACTGCGACCACACGTTCGTCGACGGTCGTTGCTCGCGATGTGGGTGGGATGGAACGCAGTCGAAATTCATCCGTGATTTGATCGGCAGGCAAGGGAAGTAGGCGATGGGAATTATCTTGTTTGTCGTGGTGCCGTTGACCGTATTGGCGGCCGGGGTGTACGGGCTGGTCCTGATGGGATCAGCGTTGTTTGCGATGGAGGTGCGCCAGCGGGTTTACCGCGGTGTTGGGGGATTGGTTTTGGTCGCCTGTTCAGCCGCGTATTTCGCGTACGCGTGGCAGCATGTTTTTGTCGGGTGAGGTCTTGGAGATTCGCCGGGAGTTCAGCGGGGCGGGAGGGGTGCGGATGGAAGATCGCGCCCGTCGTTTTTCATGAAGCGGATCCTTGTGGGGACGTCGCGGGAGCCTTTTTCGAGCCAGGCTACTACCTGGTAGTCGGGGGTGGGGCGGGCGGCGTCTTTGTCTACGCCGTAGTAGAGGGATTGGGTGTAGGGGGCGATGTGGAGGTCGATTTTGCCGGTGGGTTTGTCGCTGGCGTCGCCACGGGTTTCTATGGTGATTGTGCGAGCGTCGGGGGAGACGGCTAGTACGCGGCCCTGGACGTCGGGGCGGTCTTCGCCTTCGCGTTTCATGAGGCGGACGCGGGCGGCCTGGTCTTTGGAGCCGTCTTCGAGCCAGACCATGGCCATTTGGCCGGGGGCGGGTTTGGCTTCGCCTTCGGCGACGCCGAAGAAGAGGAGTTGGGTGCGGTCGGATAGGGTGACGGTGGCGGGTTCCGGGCGGGCGGCGGGTTGGTCACCGGCGGGACGGGGCGGTGGGGCGGTGATCGTGATGGTTCGGCCGTCGGGGGAGACGGTGGTGACTCGGCCCATGACGTCGGCGCGGCGTTCCTGGGCGGTGGGGGCTGTGCCGCGCGGGTCGGCGGGGCGCGGGGGCTGGTTTTGGGCGTAGGTGAAGGTGGAGGAGGCGACGAGGGTCAGCAGGGCGAGCAGTTGTTTATGGGCGGCAAGCATGGCGCGAGTTCCTTTCGGGGAAGCATGATTCTAGACAGGCGCGCGGGGGCGGGGTTAGTGCAAAGGGGGATTGATATCGGACTCAGCTTTGGGGTGATCTCCGGGTTTCTGGATGAGGTTGATGACGGCGAGGATGACGATCAGGGCGGCGATGATGAGCCAGAAGATGTTGTCGGCGGTGATGCCGCCGGCGCGTTTCCATTCGAAATAGATCAGGGCGACGCCGGCGAGGAGGGCGAGAATGGACCAGAATTTTCGCAAGAAGGTTTTCAAGGTGGTGTGGCGAATCGTAGGTGGGAAGGTCCGGAAAGCGAAATCGAGATGCCAAAGTTGGGATCCGGGTCGTCGCTTGATGCTCCGAACCCGGCGTGGTGGGGTTATCCGGTGGCGTAATCGGACCTGACGAGCGGGGGCCATGTTTGCCTGGGTGGTGCAGGCGTTAGGGGTTACGCGTCTTCACAGGGTAGGGGGTCGAAAACTCGTCATTTGACAGAAAATCCGGCGACACGCACTGGCCGGTATATTCGATGTCTATACCAGTCAAACGCCCCCAACGTGGGGGACAGCCGTGTGCCTGGTCGTATACCGGGCGATTTCCTGCAGAGGAGCGCCAAATGCGCGATGTAAAGCGATGGTTAAGCGTGGCCGCGTTCGGTGTCAGCGTGGGGCTGACCGGGTGCGTGTCGTCAAGCCAGTTCAAAAAGGTGGAGGCTGAACGGAATCAGCTTCGCAACGAAATTCAGTCGGCGCGGGCCGAAGCGGACGAGTTCCGGAACCAGCTCGGGGCGGTTTCGGAAGCGACCCAGGGGAAGGACGAACAGATCACGGCGCTCTCTTCGGAGAAGAGCGAGCTGCAGGCGCAGCTTGACGAGATCAACAAGCAGTACGCCGAGGCGCTGGAGCGCGCTTCGAACCCCCTGCCCAAGGCGTTGTCGAACGAGTTGTCGGAGTTTGCTTCGAAGAACTCTGACGTGCTCGATTTCGACGCGAGCCGCGGGATGGTGAAGTTCAAGAGCGACGTGTCGTTCGCCGCGGGCAGCATCGAGCTGACCCCCAAGGCGAAGGCGGCGATCACGCACCTGTCGAAGATCCTGAACGACCAGGGCGTGAAGGGCTATGAGCTGATGATCGCCGGGCACACGGATGCGATGCCGGTGCAGCGCGCGGCGACGATCAAGCAGGGACATCTGGACAACTGGTACCTGTCGGCGCACCGCGCGATTTCCGTTGGCAAGTGCCTGCAGAAGTGCGACGTGAGCGCGAGCCGCCTGGCGATGGTTGGCTATGCCGATCAGCGTCCGCAGGCGAGCAACGCGACGGAAGACGGCCGGGCGAAGAACCGCCGGGTCGAGCTGATCATCCTCCCGACCAAGGCCCAGGCGGCTTCGGCGGAATGGATGAGCACCGGTCGGCACACGGCTAAGAAAGCCACCCCGGCGCAGCATGACGCTACGGCCCACACGGACGGTGGGTCGGCTCTGAATAAATAGGGCGGCAAAGGCGAGGCAATACGGGCCTGCCCCGCCGGTGGAAACCGGCGGGGCGACCCGGGGGCCTGAAGAGAATTACAAGGACAGTCAGGACAGTGTCAGCAGGGAATGGAGAGTGGATCATGAGCGAGAAGAAATACGAAATGGCTCCGGGCGCCGCGAAGACAGCGCCCAAGAGCGAGACGGACGCGCAGATCACTGCGGCGGCGACCACCGCCGGGCCGGCGAAGGATTCGAAGGGCCCGGGGCGGTTTGGGATGAAGGTTGGCATGGACCATCCGAACCGCGAACTGTACGTGTCTACGACCCGCGCGGTGGCGGGTGTGAGCGTGGCATCGTTCTGCGGGTTGTTGATCGGCGTGGTGGCGCTATCGCGCAACGCGTCGCACAGCGGGCCGCAATCGGCGAAGGCGTCGGAGACGCATCCGAGCATCGTGTCGCCGGCGGATCGCGACCCGTCGCCGGTGAAGCATGTGGTGGCAACGCCCGCGGCGAAAGTGGCGACGCCCAAGCCGGTGCAGGTGGTGGTGAGCACGCCGACGAAGCCTGCGCCGCTGGTGACCTCGACGCCGGTGCGGACACCGGCCGCGGTTGCTCCGACGACGGCGCCGACGACGCCGATGGTTGCGACCGGAGCGCCGGTGGCGATCGAGACCAAGGCCCCGGAGGGGCGGATCATCGGTCAGACGTACTTCGTGTTCGGCAGCTTTCCGAAGGCTTCGGAAGCGAAGCGGGCAGCGGCTCGCCTGGCGGAGCACGGGGTGACGTGCACGGTGGAGCAGAGCCTACCGGGCTGGACGCGCAAAGGATGGTACAGCGTGGTCAGCGTGAAGGGGTTCAGCAGCAGCAAGGATGCGAGCTATCAGACGGAAATGAAGTCGCTTCAGGCGAAGGAGCTTGAACCGCACGGATATACGTGGCGCGCTGTTAAGGGCGCTTGAGTGAAACCAGAAGTCAGAAACCAGAAATCAGAAGTCAGAACTTAGAGTCGGAAACTTAAACCCGCCCCGATTGGGGCACAAGAAAGAGAAGCATTCACATGGCACAGAACAATCTTCATGACGTGTTTGACGAGATCATCAACAGCGGCAGCAACGGTGGTGGGACCGCGGTGGCGACGCCCCCCAAGCGCATGGCGCCGACGGGCAAGGAATCGACCAAGCTGACGGCGCCGGGGACCGCGCCGGTCGGGCCGCGGCTGGCGGGGGCGAACGCCTGCCAGTCGGGTCGGGCGGACAAGAGCCACATGCTGACGAACAACCGTCGGACGAGCCTGAAGGGTTCGTTCCTGACGCAGGCGACGCTGAGCGAAGTGGGCATTGATACGGATACGAAGGATCAGTTGAAGATCTCGGATCTGGTGCTGACGGGGCTGCGGTTTTTGTCGCCGGTGCCGCTACGGCCGGGCACGATCAAGCAGTTGCGCACGACGGGCGGGGACGATGCGAAGCTGTCGTCGGCGGTTCGGGTGGTTTCTACGAAGGTCCGCGCGGATGGGCAGTTTGACGTTAGCGCGGAGTTTTATTGAATTCGAGTAGTCAGTAGAAATGACTTGAGAGCCCCGGGAATGATTCCCGGGGCTTTTTTACGTTTGGGGATGGCGCGCCCATCCTCGGGGGGACTCGGTCACTAAAGTGACCGAGCCTCGTGAAGGTGTCAGGGCCTAGTCACTTTAGTGACTTGGTCTTATGCTTTTGGTCATGGCGTGGACTCGTAAGAGTCGTCCTTCGCAAAAGCGCATTTACGAGGGGCGTCACCGGTTTGAGCACTGGTATCGTGACAACCAGGTCTACTTCATCACGTCTCGGTGTCGTGATGGGCGCGCGATGTTCAATTCTGACGAGGCGATGAGAATCTTCTGGGATCGTTTCGACCACTATACACAGGCGCATGGGTTTACCCCATGGGTGACGACGCTTCTGAATAATCATTACCACACGCTGGGGTACCTTCGCGTGGGGGATGAACTGGGACCGATGATGCGGAAGATTCATGGGTCGGTCGCGAAGCTTGTGAATGATCTGCATGAGGTTCGTCTCGTGCCTTTTTGGGTGGATCGGGGGCAGAAGGATTATTTCGATGGGTGCATTCGAGACGAAAAGCAGTGTCGTCGCGCTTATCGGTATACGCTGACACAGGCGGTGCGTCATGGATTGCGGAGGGATTGGCGCGAGTACCCGCATACGCGGATGAACGTGGAACTGGAGCGCGGAGTGACGCGGGCGCTGGAGCTTAAGGCATTTTTGGGCGGGGTGCCTTATCGACAGGTATTTGCGCGGGAAAGAACTCGGTCACTGAAGTGACCAAGCCTCGTCATTCCCATTCGATCGTCGCGGGGGGTTTGCTACTGATGTCGTAGACGACTCGGTTGACCCCGCGCACCTCGTTGATGATTCGGTTGCTCATCGTCGCGAGGACGTCGAAGGGGATTCTTGCCCAGTCGGCGGTCATGAAGTCTTGACTCTCTACGGCGCGGATGGCGACTACGGATTCATATGAGCGGGAGTCGCCCATGACGCCTACGGTGCCGATGGGGAGCAGCACGGCGAAGACCTGGGCGGTTTTTCTGTATAGGTTGTGGGTGACCAGTTCTTCCAGGACGATCTCGTCGGCATCTCTGAGGACTCTAAGTTTTTCTGGGGTTACGTCGCCTATGACTCTTACTGCGAGGCCTGGGCCGGGGAAGGGGTGACGCCAGACGAGGTTTTCCGGGAGGCCTAAGGTTTCGCCGACCCTTCTTACTTCGTCCTTGAAGAGTTCTCGAAGCGGTTCGACCAGCTCGAAGCCTAGTTGCTCGGGGAGGCCGCCTACGTTGTGGTGGAGCTTGATGTTGGCGGCGGTGCCGGCGTAGCCGTGGCCGGATTCGATGACGTCGGGGTAGAGCGTGCCTTGGGCGAGGAATTTTGCGCCTGCGATGGATTCGGCTTCGCGCTTGAAGGCTTCTATGAATTCCTTGCCGATGATCTTGCGCTTTTCCTGAGGGTCGGAGACGCCTTTCAAGTTGGAGAGGAATTGCTCGGTGGCGTCGTTGACGATCAGGTTGATCTTGAAGTGCTGACGGAAGGTGGCCTCGACGAGGTCGCGCTCGTTTTTCCGGAGCAGGCCGTTGTCTACGAAGATGCAGACTAGCTGCTCGCCGATTGCTTTGTGAAGGAGCGCGGCGGTGACGGAGGAATCGACGCCGCCCGAGAGGCCGCAGATGACTTTGGCGGTGCCGACCTGTTGGCGGATGCGGGCGACGGTTTGCTCGATGAAGCTTTCCATCGTCCAGGCGCCGGCGCACTTGCAGATTTCGTAGAGGAAGTTCTGGAAGATCTGTTCGCCGCGCGGGGTGTGGGTGACCTCGGGGTGGAACTGGACGCCGTAGAAGAGGCCGGATTTGTGGCGGGCGGCGGCGTAGGGGCAGGTGCTGGTGGTGGCGATGGCTTCGAACTCGGGCGGAAGGTCGCAGATCTGGTCGCCGTGGCTCATCCAGACGGTGGTGTCGTTGGGCATGCCCTTGAGGAGGGGATCGGCCTTGGAGACGTGGAGCTTGGCGCGGCCGTACTCGCGGGCCTTGGCCGGTTTGACCTGTCCGCCGAGGATTTGCGCGCCGAGCTGCATGCCGTAGCAGATGCCGAGGATGGGGACGCCCAAGTCGAAGATCTTCGGGTCGCACTTGGGCGCGCCCGCATCGTAAACGGAGGAGGGGCCGCCGGAGAGGATGATGCCTTTGGGGTTGAGCTTTTTGAGATCGGCGGCGGAGATGTCGGGGCGGACGAGCTCGGAGTAGACGCCTTTTTCGCGAACGCGGCGGGCGATGAGCTGGGCGTATTGGGACCCAAAATCGAGGATCGGAATGACTTCGTCGTGCTGCATCCGGATTTGATAGCGGATTGGGGGTGACAAATCAATCGGCGGGACGCGATGGCGAACTCACGGCGTTGCCGGGACGACGTATTTCAGCCAGGTGCTGCGCGAGGCGGGGTCGCCCCAGATGGGCTGGCCGTTCCACTCGGGGTTGGCCTTGCGGATGCGCTGGTCGCCTTGGTCCCAGGGCTTTTGGACGGCCTGGGGTTTGTTGTCGGTGAGGTGGTCACGCTCCGCGACGAAGCGTGCGACTTCTTTCAGGTCGTCGCAGGCGCTCCAGTTGCCCGAGCGCAGTTCGCTGGCGAAGGCGAGGGTGCCGGCTTCGGTGAGGCCGGCGGCGGCGAAGTAGTAGGCGCCCTTCCAGCGCAGGCGGTTGTTGGCGACGTTGAAGACGACCCAGTCGCCGGGCTTGAGGTCGAGCGTGATGCGCTCGACCTGTGCGCCGTAGACCTCGGCTTCGAGCTTGCGGCTTTCGGCGGGAATGACCTTTCCGTTGTGATAGATGTCGCAGACGAAATCGTCGGCGACGATCTGGATTGAATTGGCGATTGGGTTTTGGCGTCGGTCGTGGCGACGGCGACATCGGTCGACTTGGGGAAAGGGAGGCGGACGGGTGCTTCGGCGATGCGCTTTTGCGCGGTCACGTGATTGAGGCCTTCGAGCTTGGCGACCACCTTCACATACCCTTCGGCGGCGCGGTCCTGGGCGTAGGCGCGGGGCGGGCCTTCCAGGTTGGCTGCCAGGTCCCACCATGCGTTGGCGACGGCGAACTGCATCGGCACGTCTGCGCCGGCGGCGAGGTCTTCCTGCGCGATCGCCTTGAGGCCGGAGTCGGAACCTTTGGAGAGCAGGGGCAGGCCCTTGTCCCATTCGCCGCGCCAGAAGCAGAGGAATCGGCCGGCCTCGACGTTAGCGCCGGCGTCGTCGGGCGCGATGGCAAGCTTGGCGATGGCGGGCGCGGCCTTGGCGGCTTCGGCCTGGAGCAGGCGGACGTCGGTGAGGCGCTGGGCGGCGGTGGCGGCGAGGGCGGGATCGTTGGCAGCGCGGGCGGCGGCATCGGCGGCGGTGGCGGACTTGACGGCCTGGTCGTAGTCGCCGCGGAGGATGGCCTGGTTGGTCTCCTTGATGGCGGTCTTGACGGTGGCGCGGGCCGTGGGGTCGGCGACGGTCTTGTCGGTTGCGGCGGGCGGCTTTTTGTTGCCGAAGTCGAAGATGCTCTTGTCGGGGGGCGGGTCGGCAGCGCGCAGCGGGACGGGTGAGCAGAGCAACGCGACGATGACGGCAAACCGTTGTACGAGAGACATGCGAACCTCTCTGAGTCGTGACGCGGACCTCAGGATGACGATCTCTATCTGCCAGAATACCCGGTAAATGACGAGGGGCGAAACGTTAAGTTGCAAGATTGCGAACGTGCGGGGAGCATGGGGGAATTCTGCGGAAGCGAGGATGGCTATGCGTGCGACGGGTGTGATGCGGCGCGGCGTGTGGGGGGTTTTCTTCGGCCTCCTGCTGGTGGCGGGCACCAATGCGGCGGGCGCGGTGGAGGCGGCGGCGGCCCTGATACTTCACAACGGGCGAATCGTCACCGTTGATATAGCATTCTCGATCGTGCAGGCGGTCGCAGTGCGCGAGGGGCGGATCGTGGTCGTTGGATCGAATGACGCGGCGCTGGCGTTGAAAGGGGCGGGGACGGAGGTGATTGATCTCAAGGGGCGCACGATGATACCGGGGTTGATCGATTCGCACGTTCATCCTGCGGCGGCGATGACGGAATTCGATCATGCGTTGCCGGAGATGGAATCGGTCGAGGACATACTCGACTACGTGAAGAAGCGGGCGGCGGTTGTGGGGGAAGGGAAGTGGATCGCGGTGCGGCAGGTGTTTATCACTCGGTTGCGCGAGCCGCGTTATCCGACTCGCGCTGAACTGGATGCGGCTGCGCCGAACAATCCAGTGCTGTTCGCTACGGGCCCGGATTGTTCGCTTAATTCTCTTGCGATGAAGTTGAGCGGGATCGACCGCGACTTCAAGGTGAGCGACGGCGGGCCGGGTTACGCCGAGCGGGATGCGGCGGGTGAGTTGACGGGCATCCTGCGGTCGGCGACGCGGTACGTGAAGGTGGAGGAGAGCGGGCGGAAGGCGAGCGAAGAGGAGACTTACCGCCGGACGGTCGAGCTGTTCAGGGATTACAATTCGGTGGGGCTGACCACCGTCGGTGATCGGTCGGCGACGCCGGCTTCGCTGGATCGCTATAAGAAGATGCTCGATCACGGCGAACTGTCGGTGCGGCTGGCGGCGTCGTATCACGTCGATCACATTGGGACGCTGGAGTCGATCCAGAACCGCGTGCGCGCGGCCGCGGCGCATCCGCTGCGCAAGCCGGATCCGATGCTGCATGTCATCGGGATCAAGATGTTCCTGGACGGCGGCATGCTCACGGGCAGCGCGTACATGCGCGAGCCGTGGGGCGTCAGCAAGACGTATGGGATTACCGATCCTAATTATCGCGGCGTGCTGTTCATCCCGCGCGAGCGGTTGCTGCCGATCGTGCGGACGACGATCGAATCGGGGCTGCAGTTTACGGCACATTCGGTCGGCGACGGGGCGGTGCACACGCTGCTGAGCGTGTACGACGAAATTAACAAAACGACGCCGGTCGCGCCGGTGCGGCCTTGCATTACGCACAGCAATTTCATGAGCCGCGAGGCGATTGATGAGATCGTGCGGCTGGGCGTGGTCGTGGATATGCAGCCAGTGTGGCTTTACCTGGATACGCGGACGCTGGTGCAGCAGTTCGGTTATGACCGGCTGCGATATTTCCAGCCGCTGCACAGTTTGTTTGAGGCGGGGGCGATCGCGGGCGGCGGGTCAGATCACATGCAGAAGATCGGCTCGCTGCGGTCGATTAACCCTTACAACCCATTCCTGGGAATGGCGACGGCAATCACGCGCACGGCGCGCTGGTATGACAAGCCCCTTCATCTTGAGGAGGCGATCTCTCGCGAGCAGGCGCTGCGGTTTTACACGATCAACAATGCGCACCTGCTGTTCAAGGAGAATGAGGTCGGCTCGATCGAGGCGGGGAAGTTTGCGGACCTGGCGGTGCTCGATCGGGATCTGCTGACTTGTCCGGTCGAGCAGATCCGGGAGACGCAGGTGCTGGCGATTTACCTGGCGGGACGGCGGGTTTTTGAGAGGCCGTAAAGCCAGTAGGCGAAGACGAGCACGAACGGGTAGGCGATGCCGGGGATCGCGATGAGGACCGCGGTGGTGCGGACGTTGGAGTGATAGGGGAGGCGCATCGCGAGGTCGCGCGAGGCAGCGGCGGCGTCAAGGGCGGTGGAGAAGCGGTGAGCGCCGATCAGCAGCACGGTCATCAGGATGAGTTGGATCGGAACGTAGAGCGCGTGAAGGCGGATCGACCAGCGGCGCGAGCGAAAGCTGGCGAAGGCTGCGACGCCGAGCAGCAGCGTTGCGGGGATTGCGGCGATTACCGCGGTGCGGACGAGCAGATAGGGATAGCGGCTGACCGGAATGGGCGGGAGGCGCACGAGCGTCTGCCAGGTCGAGAACCCTGAACTCCAGGAGGTCATGCGGAGGCACTCGTCGTTGAGTTCGTAAAGGACGGCGAGCGGAGCGGGGAGGAAGGCGAGCGCGAAGACGAGGCTGGCGATGCCCAGGCCGAGAAAGCCGCGGCGCGGGGTTGAAGCCATCGGAGGTTGGACGTCCATCGCGTTCATGGGCGGGGGATTGTAGGCGAAGGTGTGGGTGGGAGCACGTGCGCCTGGGACGCGCGGGTTCTTGCTGGGTGTGTGACACTTTAGGCGAGCCGGTTGGCCACGGTCTGACAACTTCGTGAAATCCGATCGGCCTCCTTGCCAGGGTTGGGCCCAATACAAATCCTACCCGGTTGGCGCGCAGCGGCCGATCGGGGGCGGGTTTTCTTTCGCGCATACACCGGGGTATCGTTGGCGGGCATGCCGAACCCAACGCCTGCGACGCAGCGAATGCCCGTATCGCCGCCGCCGACCGTGTTGCCGGGGGTCTCGCGGCGCGTGCTTGTCGCGACGAAGGAATTCCCGCGGTTCAGCGAGGGGGATGTCGTTGAGCTGAGCGACGGACGCCTGCTGCTGGCGGTGGCGCGGAAGGAGGGGGCGGGGGATTTCGCGACGGGGACCATCATCGGCATGTTCTCCCTGGACGGCGGGCTGAGTTGGGACGATGCGCCGCACGCGATTCGCAAACCGTGGGACGACGTGATCGACGTGATGAGCGTCAGTTTCGCGCGCACGCGGCGCGGGTTGCACCTGTTCTTCCTCGGCCGCGGGCGTAAGGCGACGAGCGATACGCGCGTTTACCAGATGATCTCGAGCGACGAGGGGCGGACGTGGGGCGAGCCGGTGCGCGTGAGTGGTCGCGACGGGTATCACGTGGTGAACAACGCGCGGGTGCTGCGGAGGGCGAAGGGCCGGCTGATCGTGCCGGCGGCGTGGGTGCCGGGGGACATCGGCAAATCGTTTCAGGACCAGCGGGTGTTTTGCTATCTGTCGGATGATGACGGCGTGACCTGGCGCGAGAGCAATGAGGTGGCGCTGGCGGGGAAGGCGCTGATGGAGCCGGGGGTGGCTGAGTGCGCGGATGGCTCGATTTACATGACGATCCGGACGGGGCTGGGGCACTTGTACGAGGCGCGGTCGCGGGATGGTGGGGAAACATGGGCGGATTTTCGCGCGACGGAGTTGGCGGCGCCGGCTGCGCCGTCAACGGTGGCGCGCGAGCCGGGCGGCGGAGGCGCGCTCTGGATGTTCTGGTGCGACAACGCCAAGGGCGGGTGGAAGGGGCGAAACCGGATCATGTTCGCGGCGTCGGCGGACCACGGGCGGACGTGGGGACCGCCGCGATTTGTAGAGGAAGATCCGCGCGGGAGCTTTGGGTATACGAGCGTGACGTTCGTGAAGGGGCATGCGCTGCTGACGTATTACGATTGGCGCGATCATGGGCAGCCGGGGTTTGCGGAGACGAGTCTGCGCGAGCGGTTGATTTCGGTCGGGTGGTTCAAGGGAGAGGTGACGCCGCCGGTGTTTCGGACGGCGGGCGAGCCGGTGCTGCGCGCGGATCGGGCGGGGGAGGGGCGGATCGTGTCGATGAACTCGGGGCTGCTGGTGGAGGAGGGGCGCTGGCGGTTGTGGTATACGAACGGGGCGCTGGGGCCGATAGGGGAGCGGCTGCGGGTGTGTTATGCGGAGTCGAAGGACGCGGGACGGACGTGGGTGAAGGCGGAAGAGAATGTCGTGCTGCCTGCGAAGGGGGAGACGACGGATTTCTATCACGCGAGCGTGCATCGCGCATCGGACCGGCGGATCGTAATGTTCGTCTGGCGGAACGGCGGGGACGGCGAGAGCGGGATGTGGCGTTATGTATCGGAGGATAACGGCCGGACGTTTGCCGCGTCCCCGGAGCGGGCGCTGATCGCGGCGTGGTTTGCCAAAGATGCGGTGAAGGCGGCAGCGGGGGCCGGGCGCGAGAGCAATGATGCGTTCGATGTAGTGCGGAACAATGATGGATCGTACGCGTACTTCGCGGCGTGCGTGAGGAAGGCGACCGATCCGCGTCAGGTGATCAAGCATGATAACGCCGCCGGATGGGTGCGGCTGATCGGCCACGCGAGCAGCCCGGACGGCGTAACGTGGACACCGACGGAGATCGTCATCGAATCGGATCACGGCCACGGTGATCCGTGGGACGAGCAGTTTTACGGGATGCAGGTATTTCGGTATCGCGGGTTTTGGCTGGGGCTGTTGTTCACGTTTCACGCGGAGAGCCAGGTCATTCAGCCGGAGTGGGCGTGGAGTCACAACGGCGTGAACTGGGCGCGGACGCGGACGCCTTGCGCACCGCTGGGGGATGAGGGGCGGTTTGATTCGCGGATGTTGTTGTTCGGCAGCGTGGTGGTGACGGCGGAGGAGGTGGTGTGGATGTACAGCGGATACGATTGGCGGCACAACGCGTTCAAGAAAGGCGAGGTGGGATCGGCCATCGGGCGGGCGGTGCTGCCGAGAAAAGAACTGGATAGCTGGCTCGACACGCTGGCCGCGCCGTGACAGGCAATGCCGCTATCGCCACCGCAGCAGTGCTCCGCCGCCCGCGGTCAAACTTACCTTCACTACCGGCTTGTCATCGACCCGATCAACCTGGATCGGCTTCCAGGCTCTCTCGTGAATGTCAAACTGCTCGGCCTTGTCCCCTGCCACTGGCACCGCCACGTCCGCTGCGCCGCTGCTGCGGTCCGCATTGGCCACGAATAGCAGCGTCGCCCCATCCGCAGCCTTGAAGCGGCCGAGCGTGACGTCCACCGCCCCCTGCTTCATCTGCGTCACTGCGAGCGACTCCGCCCGCAGCAGTTCACGCCCCAGCGCCTGCAGCTCGCCGTTAACCGTCCGCACCTCGTCGAAGTGCGGGTCGCGCTTGCCGGCCGGGTCGATCATCGCATGCCGCCATTTCGCCGTCTTGTCCGTCGCTTCCGGGGACCAGTAGGTAAACCACAGCACCCCGCGCCCACCGTACGCTAATGTCTGAAACGCCTCATACCGCAGGTCGGCGATGGTTGGGCTGGCGTACCCAAAGTGCTGCGTGACCAATATGATCTGCCAGAATGGCGTCCGCGCTTCCAGCGACACCTTTCGCGCGATCTCCAGGTTTTCAACCCACACCCGCCTCGGCTCCGGTTTGGGCAGTGCCGAAAAGTAGTTGTCGTAACTGAAGAACGGCGTCCGCACTTCCTTCACATACCGGCTCAGGTACTCCTCGTAGGTCTTCGTCCCCAGCGCGGCCAGCGGGCAGTGATTCGGCAGCAGGTTGATGAACGCGGGATGCTCGGGGTCCTTCTCCTTCAGGTATGCGACGGTCTGCCCCAGCGCGGGATACGCACCTGCGCCCGGCTCGTCCACGAGGTGATAGCCGAGGAACGCCGGGTGTTTCGCGTAATCGGCGACGATCGCGTCGATCCGCTTCTTCGCCGCGTCGTCCGGCACGCCCAGCGGCATGCGACCGTCGGCGACGAAGGCCTTGAGCCCGACCTGCTGACAGAACCCGAGGATCTTCCGGTTCAGTTCCACGTCCGCGCCCGCGCACATGGGCATGACGAACGTGAACCCCGCCTCCTTGATCTCCCGGTACCGCTCGAGCGTCGCGAACTCCGGCATTGGCCCGCACCAGTAGCTGATGGGGAACTCGTCGATTGGAATGCCCGCGGGCCAGTCGGCCGCGAGCGAACGCGTTCCGATGAGCATGAGGACGACGACGAATACAACGAAGCGGCTTATACGAATGATCAAAACCTCTTCCTCCCGTAAATCCCACCATCACCGGAGAGCGGTACTGCACAATCGTACCCGAAATGAACTGGTGATGACGCCTGCGACACCGTCGCTCAGCCCTTACCCCGCTTCGTCTGCTTTTCAATGTCGTACTCGCGCGCCATCTCGCGTTGAAACTCGTCGCTTCTGAGGAACGCGGTCATGATCTTCGCCCGCCGCTTCGGATCCGATTCCTGTTCAAGTACCACTCTATTCTGCCGCGCGAGAACGCGCTGCATCCGCGCGGAATAGTTGACGTCAATGTCGGGCTCTTCAAATGCTGGCCACTCACGCAGCATTTCTCGATCGCCATCGGCGTAACACAACAGCCCCTGACGACTCATGAATTTGAACAGCGGCTTCGCCAGCACCTCGAAATTGCCATAAAAGCGAACGTCGAGGTGGCGCTCGTAAATGACGCCCTCGATGCTGACTTCGGCACGCGCATTTTCCAGAAAAAACAATTGATCCCGCATGCCAACTCGGGCAAAACCTCGCACCGACTTCAGTTGTGCGAACAGGCTGGGACCGTCAATCGCGGCGAGGTTGGACGGGACGACCCCCGCACAGAGTTGTTTGCCGGTCTTGACGCTATCGGCGCCGGTATTGGCTTTCCAGAAGATGAGTCTCGCGGCCACCTGTGCCATGGCTCAGATCAACTTCTCCGCAATCTGCACCGCGTTGGTCGCTGCGCCTTTGCGGATCTGGTCGCCGCTGACGAAGAGTTCGATGCCACGACCGTCTTCGCGGCTGATGTCTTGGCGGATTCGGCCGACCAGCACGTTATCCTGGCCGCTTGCTTCAAGAGGCATTGGGAAATGGTTGCTCGCGGCATCGTCCACGATCGTGACACCCGGGGCCTTGCTTAGGATTCGCCGCACTTCGTCCGGCGTGATCGGGCGCTCGAACTCCAGGTTGATGCTCTCGCTGTGGGCTCTGGGTATCGGCACGCGGATGCAGGTGGCGGTGATCATGATCTTCGGGTCGTTGAAGATCTTGCGGGTCTCCTGCACCATCTTGTTCTCTTCTTCGTTGTAGCCGTTCTCGGCGATCTTCGTGTTGTGGCTGAAGATGTTGTTCGCGATCTGGTGCGGGAACTTTTCCTTCACGATCGGCTGGCCGGTCGCGTACGCCTTGAGCTGCGCCTCGAGCTCATATAAGCCCCACGCGCCGGCGCCGCTGACGGCCTGGTAGGTGCTCACGATGATCCGTTTGACCTTATTCACCTTGTGAAGAGGCCAGACGGGAACGTTCATGATGATCGTCGAGCAATTCGGGTTGGCGATCAGGCCGTTGTGCTTGTGGATGGCTTCGGGATTCACCTCGGGCACGACCAGCGGGATCCCTTCCTTCATGCGGAAGGCGGAGGTGTTGTCAACCACGATCGCCTTGGCGGCGACGGCGGCGGGGGCGAATTCCTTGCTGATCGATCCGCCGGCGGAAAAGAAGGCGATCTGGATGTCCTTGAAGGAGTCTTTCGTCAGTTCTTCAACCGTATAAGTCTGGCCGCGAAATTCGACGGTCTTGCCGGCGCTGCGGCCCGAGGCGAGCAGGCGCAATTGCTTGATCGGGAAATTTCGCTCGGCCAAGACGGTTAAAAATTCCTGGCCGACGGCGCCGGTGGCGCCAGCAATCGCGACGTTGACGGACATATGGACTCCGCGCGGAAAAGTTGGAAAGAAGAAAAATTAAAATGCAAAGGCCGCCGGGTGAACCGTGTTTCATGCCAGTACCGCGGGTCGGACAGCCTTAAATAAAGGCTGCGTCGCACGCGGGAACTAGCACGTTGTGGGTTTCATCGGCGGCCTGCTGACTTTTATCGTATATCGAACTCGTGAGATATTGTCGCATAAGCGCGGCATGCTTTCAAGATCGCGAGGGAGGGGCGCGGCGCGCGGGCCTGTGCGTTGAGGGCGGGAACAATTGCCTTAGGTTGAAAGTTATCTTACTGTTCGGCTTCACGGGAGAGGGACCTTCGAATCCATTTGTATCGGAGCCGGCGGTTTAACGCCGGGGAGGCGGTCTCATGCGTTCTCACCGGGCCGGACACGACCGTAAGCGGGTGCTGCTGCTCCTGCAGTATTATGACTACCGCCATCACCTCGGCGTCGCGCGCTACGCGCTGGAGGCTGGCTGGGCGCTGGAAGACGCCTATACGCAGGTGCGCAGCCTTCCCGAAAGCTGGGAAGGAGACGGGGTGATCTCATTTCACGGCCCGAGTCAGCAATTCGTCGATTGGCTGCAGCAAACGAAAGTGCCGGTGGTGGACATGGGGGAAGATTGCGGGATCAGCGACTTTCCGCGCGTGCAGACGGACAACCAGCGGATCGCGGAACTGGCAGTCGCGCACTTTGCGGAGCGGGGGTACAAGAAGGTCGGTTTCGCCTGGGCGTTTGATACGATCATCAAGCACCGCCGGCAGGAGGCGATGGAAGCCGCCGCCAAGGCGCGGGGGCTGAAGTTTTACGACGTGCCGCTGGAGCGGATCGCGCTCCTGGGGGCGGAGGGGGCGTTTCCGATCGGCTTGCTGACGCCGCACGATGCGATCGCGGTGCGGGCGCTTCGGGCGTGTGAAGACGCGGGGGTGCTGGTTCCCGAGCAGGCGGCGCTGATCGGGGTGGATAACTTTGAATACCGCTGTGAGCCGGCTTCGGTGCCGCTGTCGAGCATCGATCCGGACCAGGAGCGCGTCGGTTACGAGGCGGCGGCGATGCTGGACAAGCTGATGTCGGGCAAGACGCTCGAGCAGCGCGCGATCCGCGTGCCGCCGATCGGGATCGTGCAGCGCGATTCGACGGACATGGCGGCGGTGGCGGACGTGGAGGTGGCGCGGGCGCTGCGGTTCATCGTGCAGAATTTTCGCACGCGCCTGGGGCTGCGCGACGTGGCGCGGGCAACGGACATCTCGCTGCGGCGGCTGCAGACGCGCTTCAAGGAACACCTCGACCGCACGATCCTCCAGGAAATCAACGGCCGGCGCGTGAAGCACGCGCAAGGATTGCTGGCGGCAACGCGCAAGAAAATTCACGTGGTCGCAGGCGAGTGCGGCTTTGGCAGTTCGGTCAAACTCATTCGCGTTTTCCGCCAATATGTGGGCACGAGCCCCAAGCGCTATCGCAAGCAGGTCAAAGAAATCAAAGGATGAAAGATGACGGCCAGATGATGGAATGGAGGCATCGTTCCGATTCATCCTTTCGCTTTCATCCTTCTTAGATTCTCCTCATTTACGAAACCACATCGGCGTGTACAATCCCAACCGCTCGAAACGAAACTCACCACCGGGGAGTCGGCGACGATGCTCAATGACCGCAACATAGACGTGCAGGTGCCGGGGCGTCGCGCGGGGGTGCGACGGTCGGGCAATCGCAAGCGGGTGCTGTTGGTCCTGCAGTATTACGATTACCGCCACCACAGCGGCGTCGCGAAGTACGCCGCCAAGGCGGGGTGGGCGCTGGAAGATGCTTACACGATGATTCGAAGTCTGCCGGAGACGTGGGACGGCGACGGCATCATCTCCATGCACGGGCCGAGCGAACATTTCGTCGATTGGCTCAAGCAGGCGAAGGCGCCGGTGGTGGACATCGGGGAATATGAATCCCTCTCCGACTTCCCGCGCGTCAGCACCGATTCGCAGCGGATCGCGCAGATGGCGATAGACCATTACGTCGGGCACGGCTACAAGAACGACGTGTTTGCCTGGCTGAACGACAACGTGATCAAGTCCAAGCGGATGGCGGCGGCGCAGCGCGCCGCCGAGGCGGGCGGGCTGGCCTTCTGGGACGTGCACCTCGATCAGATTCCGTCGCTGCCGGAGCGTGGGGCGCTGCCGCTGGGGCTTCTCGCAGCTAATGACGGGATCGCGATCCGGGCTTTGCGCGCGTGCGAAGACGCGGGAATCCTGGTGCCCGAAGAGGTGGCGATCCTGGGGATCGACAACTTCGAGTACCGCTGCGTGCCGGCCTCGGTGCCGATCTCGAGCATCGATGCGGACCAGGAACGATTGGGGTATGAGGCGGCGGCGCTGCTGGATCGATTGATGGCGGGTGCGCCGCGGCCGGAGCGGATCATCGAGATTCCGCCGGTGGGGATCGTGCAGCGGGATTCGACGGACATGCTGGCGGTGGAGGACGTTGAGGTGGCCAAGGCGCTGCGGTTCGTGATCGCGCACTTCAAGGAGCATGTGGGGCTGCGCGACGTGGCGCGGGCGACTTCGCTGTCGCTGCGGCGGTTGCAGACGCGCTTCAAGGAGCACCTGGGGCGCACGATCCTGCAGGAGATCAACGGGCGGCGGGTTACGCACGCGCAGATGCTGCTGAAGACGACGAACAAGAAGATCCACGTGATCGCGGCTGAGTGCGGGTTTGGGGGGTCTGTGAAGATGATCCGGGTGTTCAATCAGTACGTCGGCACGAGCCCTAAGCGCTATCGCAAGGAGCTGCGGCGGACGGAGTTGCAGGACGTCAGCGCAGCGGGCGAGTAGTTCAGGGGACGATGACGCTGCCGTCTTCGCGGAACTGGAATGCGCCGTGGGCGATTTCCCAGAGGTAGCCGTCGGGGTCTGAGAAGTAGCCGCTGTAGCCGCCCCAGAAGGTGTTCTGCGCGGGCTTTTCAATCTTGGCGCCTGCGGCTTCGGCTAGCTTTAGAATCTCGTCCACTTCTTCCTTCTGGCGGACGTTGTGGGCGAGGGCGATGCCGGAGAACTTGGCGCGCTCGATGCCTTCGAAGGCTGGGGAAACGTCTTTGGCGAGTTCTTCGTAGGGGTAGAGGGCGAGGCAGAGGCCGCGCGTCTGGAAGAAGATGACGCCTTTGTCTGGGGTCCAGGTGGTGGGGAAGCCGAGGCCGTCGCGGTAGAACTTGAGCGAGCGCTCGAGATCTTTGACGCCCAGGGTGATGAGGCTGACGCGCGGTTCCATGACGTTGGCCCTTTGGTACATCACACGGCCCGCAAGCGGGCCGGCTAAACTTTAATCGGGGAGGACTTTGACGCGGATGTTACGGAACCAGCATTTGCTGACGGGGTCGTGGGCCTGGAGGGCGAACGTGCCGCTGGAGATGACGCGGCCTTCGCGGCCTTTTTTGCGGTTGGGGGGCGTGGGCTCGGTGTAGTCGATCGTGGTCTTGCCGTTGACGATCAGGACGATGTGCTTGCCCTCGACGCGGATCACGTAGGTGCTCCATTCGTTGTCCTTGGCGGCGGATTCCTTGACGTCTTCGACGTCGTAGAGGGAGCCGGTTTTCTTGGGGTCCTTGGTGAAGGAGTCGCCGCAGATCTGGCACTCGTAACCCTTTTCGACTTTCTTTTTGGCGCCGGGGTTTTCGGTGTGGAAGAAGATGCCTGAGTTGGAGGTGGGGCCCATCTTGAACTCGGCGCGGAGCTCGAAGTTTTTGAATTTGGCGTCGTTGACTGGGCCGGAGTAGAAGAGGTGGGTGAAGGCGCCGTGGGTGAGGATGCAGCCGTCATCGATGGTGAAGGCGTCGGCCATGGATTTGTCTTGCGGGGTCCAGCCGTCGAGGGTTTTGCCGTCGAAGAGGGAGACGAAGCCTTCTTCTTTGTCAACGGCTGCCGGCTTGTCGGCGGCGAGGGTGAGGGTGGCGAGCGTGAGGGTGGCGAGGGAGAGGGCGATGAGGAAGGTCAGGTGGTGGCGCATGGGGGTTCCTTTCGATGGAGGGGTATCATGGGGTGGCGGGGTTGCGGCTGCAAGCGGAATTGGGGTGGGGGTGGGGTTAAGATGGGCGGGTGGAATTTCGCGTTTTGCGTATACGTCGCATTTGGTCGCATTTGGTCGCATCGGGTTTGGGGAAGGCGGCTTGGGTTTGGTTGGGTTTGATTGTCGAATTGAGCGGGGGTTGGGGGCAGGATCTTGGTTTTTTGAGTGGGAATGGGGTTGGTTGGGTTTGTTTGGTAATGCGCGATGGGGTTGGGGTTGACGTTCCGATGAGTGCTGCCGCACAACTCAGGCGCGCAAGGCGCAACGTGGGCGCGGGGGGCGGCGTGATCGTGCGGGTTGGAGATGGTCATGACCTAAACCCCCTTTTGTTGAACCGACGGTATCTTAACAGAGCCCGAACGGAAAGTCCAGACGAAAAATGACACCCAAAATGGCTGGAATTTTGGGAGGGCGTAGCGGGGTTGGGGCGGGCGCGGGGTTTTGGATAGATTTTATAGGAAGTTCCCTTGTGCAAGGGCGGACCTCGGTGGGCTGCTTTACGTCGGAGTACCGACTACAGCCCACTGCGGGAGGGAGAGGCGGGAGGTGGTTAACTCACAGGGAAAATTGACAGCTCCCGTCCCTTTCGATCGCTCCACGTCTGGGCAGTTTTCCGTGAATAAGCCTAGGCGGCGCTCATGTCGTCGACGCCGTCTTTCACACCGATTTTGGGCTTCGGTCCGGACAGTCACTGCAATAATGACCTTTGAACTCCGCCGTAACCCCGATGTAATCGGGCATCTCGAAGACTGAGCGCCATCCATGCTTTTTGCACAAGCAAACGCGGTTGGGGTCCCGCCTATACGCCGTTTCGGAGTTGGCGAGGTGAGTAAGGTCTTGCTGAAGTTGCAGATGCTGGCACCACTCGATTCGTTCGCGTGCGGCGTATCTCGTCGCGAAGTAATCTCGTTCGATCGCAGGGAGGCGCTCGGGTCCCAAGCCACGTGCTTCTAAAAGACCTCGAGCACGCATTCTCAACTCATTGTCCGATGTACCAATCCAATCCTTATCCGGATCCGCTGTTTTCGCTTCCGCTTCCGTGCGTTTCGCTTCCGATAGGATAGTTGTTCCATCGAGAAGATTCTGAGCGCGTTGTGAGACCTCCGTGAAGCCCAGCGCAGCAGCGCGGGGGACGATCTCATTGGCCAGCGATTTGGCGTCATCGAGCCGATTCGACAGCTCAAGGAGATCGGCAAGCGCCATTTTGGTTCGCAGCAATCCTTCCTCGGAGCCTGATCGGTGATAGATATCTGATGTTACCCTGAGTTCCGATTCCACGAAGGAGATCCATGCAGACGAGGTGGGACTCTGGCAACCCGTGTAGTAATCAATAAGTCGGGTCGTCATCAGCTTAGAAATGCATATAGCTGCCCGTGTGAACATCGCTTGCGCGATGACGAGCGGATGCCGAAGTTTAACGGCTTCGGCAACCGTGGCGTCGGCCGCGTTTGCCCAAGCCTGCTGGCGCCGCTGCAACTCTATTGGGCTATCGGTCGTGTTTTGGTGAACGCCGATAAATTGCTTGCGCATCTCGGTTCGAAAGTACTGATGGATTGTCTCCAGCGTCTGCTCAGTCCCTTCGCTGTGCAGCAATTCGATTCGCGCATGCAGCTTCATCGGTTGTGAGGAGTGGGGATTACGCAGGATTTCCTCTACCGTCTCCTTCAATTCGCGGGCGACGCGACTTCGCTCGGCCGGGTCCGCGACGCCAAGGACAGACCTGCGAAGCCTTTCCAAGCGGTTGAACGATCGAATCGGTTCGGTTGCGTTTTGTTCGCGCAAGTAGGCGCGGCGTTCGAAGTCGTCGGCGCTTAAAGTGCCCAGACGAAACTCACAGATGTCTGTGATCCCGTCCAGGAAGCCGCGATCAGACTCTGATAATGCACTCGCACCGGCCCCCGCTGATGCCGCATAAGCCCGGGCATGAAAGTACTGCCCCAATTCGAGATATGCATAGGCGGCGACGAGAGCGATATGAGCATCTTGATTCTTGGTAGTGTTCAGCAGCCCCATTAGTCTCAACGCTTCGCGTGGATAACCACTCGCCACAATCGTTACGCCGTCTTTGAAAAGGATGTCGTATGCGCCAATACTATCCACCGATTCAAGGGTACGTGGGTCGATCGAGATACTTACGCTCTCGGTGATCGACCCACTCGCGAGGCTGTCTTGCGTTCTCCGACCAAGCTTGGCTTCTCGCATGATTCGATCGCGCATCGCTGGAACGGCTTGGAGATCAAGCGCCGCGCGGAACCGAAGCGTAACCGACTTCTGCTCGCGCCAACTGGGGTTTTCCTGAGCAAGCCTCCGTGATTCATCATGGGCCCAGGTGTACCAGAACTGGTCGCCCAACGCGTCGTAGAGAATGTAAATCGGACACGTACCGTTAAGAAGGTGATTGAAGTTTGAGGCTTGCACCGACAGCGAAATGCTGCCATCAGCATTTCTGTCCACAGAATCCTTAGACCTTAGCTGCACCTGGCTGCGCATGTTGGTGTAGCCCTGCGGCAATTTGACCTCGAATGAACCGTCCACTCCGCGGTCCTCCGTTGGCTCTTCGCGTAGCAACAGCTCATCTTGATTCGCGAGCAAGCCGGCAAGCTTTTTGAAACTAAGTCGCTGCAATTCAGCTTGTCGATCGGATTGGGGTAACGGTCCCAGGTTATCTTGGTTGGGAAAATCCGTCATGGCCGCCATGATAGCAGACAAGCACGCAAGCAGGCGATGAGCGGTAGGAAGTGGGGCGCGAGAAAAGGCGCCACGACCCGCTGATATGCTATCGCCATTTCGAGGACTCACGATAGGATGAGCCCGCATGAACACATCCCGATTCATGAAACCCACGCTTACTCATCTCCTGCTCACGCTAACTCTGATCCTCTCCGGCCGCTCCACCGCCGCGGCCCAACCGGACCCGCCGCCCAGCCCGGAAGTTACTTCAGCCCTACAACCCTACCTCGATCAATACAAACTCGCTGGTTACATCGCCATCATCGCCGATAAGACCGGAAAAGTGCATTACCAGAACCTCGCTGGTTACGCCGATGTTGAAGCGAAGAAACCGATTAGCCAGGACAACGTTTTCTGGATGGCTTCGATGTCGAAAATGTTTGTCGGGGCGTCGATTATGATGCTGGTGGATGAGGGGAAGGTCAGCCTGGACGACCCGGTTAGCAAATTCATTCCGCAGCTTGGCAAGTGGATGGTGGCTGAAGAAAGGGACAGCTCGCATGTCCTGCTTAAACCCGTTCTGCACGCCGTGACGATCCGGCAGATCCTGAGCCACACCAGTGGGCTGACCGGCTTGTCGGAGCTTCAGCAGATTACGGGGGCGGACGGGACGTCGCTCAAGGCTCGCGCGATCAGTTCGGTCACGGGCCCGCTGCAATGGCAGCCGGGGGAGAAATACCAGTATGGCAACCAGGGGATGAACATCGCGGCGCGGATCGTCGAGATCGTCAGCCAGATGCCGTACGAGGAATTCCTGCAGAAGCGATTTTTCGATCCGCTGGGAATGACGGAGACCACGTTCTGGCCGAGCGAGGCGCAGGTGGCGCGGCTGGCCGGCACTTATAGCCTTAATAAAGAAAAGACCGGCTACGTTCATGGCGGCATTGGGTTTCTGACCAAGCCGCTCAGCGACCGCGTTCACCGTTACCCTGAGGCCGGGGGCGGACTGTTCTCGACCACACACGATATTTTCCGGTACGGGCTGCTGCTGGCGAACGATGGGGAACTTGATGGGAAGCGATATCTGTCACATGCCGCCATGGAAGAACTGCAGAGGGAACAAACTGGGAAGACGAAGGTGAATTACAGCCTGGGCTACCACCTTCGCAACGGGATGTTCGGGCATGACGGGGCGTATGGGACGGATCTGTCGGTTAATCCGAAGACGGGGATGGTGGCCGTGTTTATGGTGCAATGCGGGAGCGGGGATCAGTGGGGTGCGCGGGATTTGTTTCTGAAGACGGCTGGGGAGGGGTTTCCAAAATAATGCACCCAAAGTGAAGTTGAAAAAGGGTTCTTAAGGTCATAAACCATTTCTTAAAGATGGCTTATGACCCCCTTTGTTCGTCCCCCTTCGCTCGGAGTTCGAAGACTGACAGTGCTCCGGCCGCGGTACGCGAACGAAGGGCTGGGTGAGAGGAAGCTTGCGCGGCTGTTTGGAGAATCGTCCAAAGTTTGGAGAATTGTCCCCGTCCTGATTCTCAGGCTTGAAGGAGATGCAATGGGTGCTTGGGGCGTATTGGCATTTGACAACGACGAAGCGTGCGACTGGGCCTCGGACTTGGACGACGTTGACGATTTGTCACTTGTCGAGGCGGCCTTCAAGGTGGTGGAGGATTCGGGCGGGGATTGCCTCGATGCGCACGACGCGACGGACGCGCTGGCCGCGTGTGAGGTTCTGGCGCGACTCCGAGGCGAGCCCGGGTACAACAACGCTTACACCGAAGGTGTGGACGCATGGGTGGCGGCGCACCCGATTGATCCGCAGCCGCGCATGCTGGCGCGGGCGGAGGCAGTCATCGCGCGGGTGTTGGGAAAGAAGTCGGAATTGCGCGAACTGTGGGACGATGGCGTTGGGGCCGAGTGGCGCGAGGCCGTCGATGACCTGCGGCGCCGGCTGCGGGCATAACCTTTTTCGCCGGGGCGAGCCAGCTCTGTGGCGGCCGATGAACAGCCTGTGCTTGCAGAGGGAGTGCAATGATCATCTGCCGCCCCTCCGGGGCTTTGTATTGTGATTGTTGTAGACCCATGGCTTGCGCCATGGGCTACAATCTGGTCGCCGCTCCGCGGCTGGATTTGGGCCGCGAGGCTATTCGCGCGTCGCGCCACTTTTGTCGGACGGCCCTCGCCCCGCGCCCTCTCCCACACGCGGGGGACGTTGGCGCGCCGAATGCGCTGCGGGTGCGTGCGGGAGAGGGAGACGGGCGTGGGCGCGCTGTGGGCGCAGCGCGATTGGTGGGTTCAGGCTGAAGCAACCCAGCCAACTTTGGATTTGTGCGCGGGGTTAGCGGCGTTTGCGGTGGCGGCGGGTTATGGGGATTCTTGCGCCCAGGCTGCGCGGGGGGGCGAGGGGGACTGTGGGGTGGTTGGCGACTTCGGCGGTGGTTTCGCTGGTGGGTTTTTGGGTGGAGGGGCCTGGGGTGGGGCCGCCGAAGCCTGGCTTGGCGTCGGTCCAGTCCTGGGGCTGGGGGTTGGGTTTGAAGTTTTCGAGGATGGCTTGCGGGATCATCATGTTGATGAGGTTTTCGACTTTCGTCAGCAGTTCGCCCTGGTCGCGGCTGACGAAGGTGAAGGCTTTGCCCTCCTTGCCCATACGTGCGGTGCGGCCTACGCGGTGGACGTAGGCTTCGGGGTCGTCGGGGATGTCGTAGTTGATGATGTGGGTGATGTCGGCGACGTCGATGCCGCGGGAGGCGAGGTCGGTGGCGACGAGGACGTCGAACTTGCCGCCGCGGAAGCTCTTCATGACGCGGTCGCGTTTGTTTTGGGCGAGGTTTCCGTGGATCTCGCGGCACTCGATGCCGTCCTGGTGGAGCTTGTGTGCGAGCTTTTGCGCGCCGTGCTTGGTGCGGCAGAAGATGATGGCGATCTCGGGGTTTTCCTGTTCGAGGAGGGCTTTGAGGAGGCGGTATTTGTCCCAGGGGTTGGCGCTTAAAAAATACTGTTCGACACTCTCGACCGTCGGTTTGTCGTCTGCGCCTGGGGCGATTAATTTCTCGACCGGTTCGCGCATGTACGTGCGGGCCAGGCGTTCGATCTCGTCGCTGATGGTGGCGGAGACGAACATCGTCTGGTGGGAGCGGGAGGAAGAGTCCTGAGTGCTGAGTCCTGAGTCCTGAGATTCAGAGTCTCCGTCACCTCGGCGCTCGTTGTCGTTGGCGCCGGCGCTTTGGCGCTGTCCTTTTACCTTGGAGAGGATTCGGCGGATGTCGTCGCGGAAGCCTATGTCTAGCATGCGATCCACTTCATCGAGGACTACGAAGCGGATGTTGTTGAAGTTGATGATGCGGCGTTCGAGGAGGTCCATGACGCGGCCTGGGGTGCCGACGAGGATCTCGGGGCCGTGTTTTAGGAACTTCATCTGGGCCATGATCTTTTGGCCGCCGTAGACGGGGACCATGCGGATGGGGGTGTGCTGGCCGAGGCGTTTGAGCTCGGCATCGACCTGCACGCAAAGCTCGCGGGTGGGGACGAGGATGATGGCTTGCGTGGCGATGCCCTTGGTGACGCGCTGGAGGATGGGGATGCCGAAGGCGGCGGTTTTGCCGGTGCCGGTGCGGGCTTGGCCGAGGATATCTACGCCTGCGAGGGCGCGGGGGATGAGGAGCGCCTGGATTTCGGAGGGGGTTACGAATTGCGCGTCGGCGAGTCCGCGGAGGAGCGAGGGGCGCACGCCCAGCGCGGCGAAGGCCTGGGGCAGTTCGGGGAGCGCGCTTTCGGTGGGCGCGGCGGCGGCGGCGGCGGCGGGTTGCGGGTCTTGAGCGGCGGATTGGTCTGGCGCCGGAGCGTCCTGGAGTCTGTCGGTCATCGTTTCCTTGGGTGCTGGGGGTGAGCAGTAGCGGGGGATTTTAGCGGGGATCGGGGGAAATGGAAGATTTGGGGATCTGCGGTTTGAGAAAACGTGGTTGCGTGCGAGGTAACGTGCGAAACCGCGACTCGACTGAGCTCGTCGAAGTCAAGCGACTTTTAGCGGGTTGTGCCAGCGGGGGCGGGTCAGTCGAACTCGAAGGCGTCTTTTGCCATAACGATGGGGCGGGATTGACCGATGTTCAGGAGGAGGCCGGCGGCCATGAAGCTGGTTACCAGGGAGCTGCCACCGTAGCTGAGGAAGGGGAGGGTGACGCCGGTCACGGGGAAGATGCGCAGGCAGACCATGATGTTGAGGAAGGCTTGTCCGGCCATGAGGGTGATGACGCCGATGGCGACGAGCTTGCCGAAGGGTTCGCGCGTGGAGGCGGCGATTTCGATGCCGGCGGTGAAGAAGGCGAAATAAGCCCCGAGGACGACGGCGACGCCCCAGAAGCCGAACTGTTCGCCTACGAGCGCAAAGATCATGTCATTGTGGGCTTCGGGGACGAGGCGGCCGATCGGGATGTTGCCCATGCCTTTACCGCTGAAGCCGCCTGAGCCGAAGGCGATGACGGCGTGTTCCTGCTGATAGCCGACGCCCTGGAGGATGGAGGGGTCGTCGGAGAACATCGCGTAGACGCGCTCGCGCTGGTAGTGCTTGACGAACTGGGGCATGTGTTTCATCACGGGGACGTGGGGGCAGATCATGCAGCCTTTGTCCTTGCAGGTTCCACTGAACCAGAGGATGGGTGCGAAGGCGAGGCCGAGGCCGATGATGGCCATGAGATGCCAGAGCTTTGCGCCGGCGACGAAGAGGATGACGAAGAGGGCGGGGATGAAGGTGAGGGCGGTGCCGAGGTCGGGCTGCTTCATGATCAGGGCCATGGGCCCGAGGCAGAGGGCGAAGGGGACGAAGAGGCCGGCGAAGGTGCGGTAATTGGAGCGGAAGCGGAGGTAGCGGGCCATGACGGCGCAGAAGCCAAGTTTGACGAGCTCGGCGGGTTGGACGGAAAAGCCAGGGAGGTTGATCCAGTTGGAGGCTCCGTTAATCACCTTGACGCCCGGCACGTGGACGATCGTGCCGACGACGGTGTAGAGGACCAGCAAGTTGGCGAGGATATAAAAGCCCCAGGCGAAGCGGCCTAGAACCTGATAATTGACGGCCTGGAAGGCGATCATGCAGCCGATGCCGATGAACATGAAGACGAGTTGTTTGTGACCGTCTTCGGGGGCGTCGCCCCAGATGCTGATGACGCCGGTGAGGGAGAGGACCAGCACCGCCACGAGGACGGGCCAGTTGGTGGCGATGGAGAGTTGTTCCCAGAATTTTCGCATCCGTGCGCCGGGGGGAGGGGTACCGAGGGGGCGCCTCCTTTAGCATCGGGGATTGTGACTTGTTTCTTTATTCAAACAAGGCCGCAGGAATTGCCTGCTCGGCGCGGTTGGGTGGGGCAATCAACCATAGGGGCTGGCTGATGTCTGGGGCTTTATGGGCGGGTAACAGGATCTTGATGACGCGGACTTGCTGGCCGACATGGACGGCGCAGCGCAGGAGGCGCGAGAATGGGGCGGCGGCGGAATGATGCACGCCGACGACTTCGGCAAGGACGGGCTCGCCGTCGCGGTAAATGGCCAGGACCTGGCGGCGGCGGATCAGGGCGAGGGCGAAGAGGACGACGGCGAAGGGGAGCAGGATCATGGCGGAGAGCATCTCGTGGATGAGCGAGGCGGGCTGGGTGCGGGCGGTCCAGCGGGCGGGGTTCTTGGGGTCGATGAAGATGGGGACCGTGGAGCGGGTGACGATTTGATCGGTGCGGCCGTCGAGGACGCTGAAGGAGCGATAGGTCTGGCCTTTGTAGGTGTACTGGATATCGACGGGGTCTGTGGCGCTGACGACTTTGCCTCTGGGGGCGTCCAGGCCGGGGGCCCAGCCCATGATCTCGGCTTGGATCTTCTCGCCGTGCTGGATCAGGCCGGTTTCTCCGGACCAGGAATAATAACGGGAGAGGGCGTAGTAGGCGGCGATGGCGGTCATGGCGAAGGCGAGGAGCCACCAGATGCGGACGTGGCGCTCGGTCCAGGATCGGCGGCGGACGGCGGGGGTTAACTCGCGCGGGGCGGGGGGTGGGGCAGGAGGGAGAGGATCGGCATGAGCCGCGGCAGGATCCTGGGGCTCGGGGAAACTACTCATTCCACTCCAAACGGATGCGCCTCGCGAGGGCGGGTTTATTTTGCCGCGGAGGTGGAAAGGTAGCCGTGTTCGACGCAGGCTTCAAGGATGGCGGAGGCGACGGGGCCGGCGTCTTTGCCGCCCGCGCCGCCGTACTCGACGAGGACGGCGAAGGCGAGGGTGGGGTTGTGGGCGGGTGCGAAGCCGATGAACCATGCGTGGCCGAGGTCGGTGCCGGAGTTTCCGCTGCCGCGATACCAGGGCATGTCGGGGTTGGGGGCTTCGGGGGTGCTGGGCTCGAAATAATCTCGCGCCCACTTGTTATCTTCGGTCTTGTAGGGCTGTCCCTTGTCGTCGAGTTTGCGGATGGTGAAGCGGGCGGCCTGGGCGGTGCCGGTCTTACCGGCGACCTGCAGGCCGGCGGGGACCCTGATCTTACCGGTGCCGGCGGGGCCGGTGACGACGTTGATCATGCCTTCGACGGCTTCGTCGAGGGCCTGTGGGTGGAGGTGGAGATCACGGCGCTCGACGTCGGGGGATTCGGTGGCGAGGAGGTGGGGGCGGACCCAGACGCCGCGGCGGGCGATGGTAGCGGCGACGTTGGCCATTTGGAGCGGGGTCGCGAGCACCTGGGCCTGA
Source organism: Phycisphaerales bacterium (assembly GCA_028291615.1). Taxonomy (GTDB): domain Bacteria; phylum Planctomycetota; class Phycisphaerae; order Tepidisphaerales; family Tepidisphaeraceae; genus RYN-433. The sequence continues at coordinate 37,465 of JAQGHM010000127.1, forward strand.
CCGATGCCACTGAACCAGGTCGTGGAGCGCGCGTACTGTACGGGCACATCGCCGGGGACGCGGCCTTCGCGTTCAGCGATGCCGATGCCGGTGATTCGCCCGAGGCCGAACTCGTGCATCCAGTGGTTGAGGCCGTCGATCTTGAGGCGGTCGGCCATGGTTTCGAAGAAGACGTTGCAGGAGCGTTCGAGGGCGTCGGCGAAGGTGAGGAAGCCGGTGGGGTGTGCGGCGCTGGATGGGATCGGATGGTGGGCGACGCCGGCCTCGCCGAGGATTTTGCCGAACTTGGAGGCGACCCAGCAGCGGCCCTCGCGGCGGACGCGGCCGTCGATGACGAGGTATCCGGTGCACTCGACGGTGTCGTCGGGTCGGGCGAGGCCGGCGGTGATGGCGGAGAGGCCAACGAGCGGCTTGACCGTTGAGCCGGGCTCGAGGGTGGATTGGGTGGCGCGGTTGAGCAGAGGTTGGTTCTTAGCGTCGCGGAGGAGTTGGGCGTAGATCGAGTCGAACTGGTTGAGGTCGTAGGTGGGGTAGGAGACCATGGCGCGGACCTGGCCGGTGGCGACGTCGATGACGACGGCTGCGCCGTGCATCTCGTGGATCTTCATCTGCTGGACGCGGAGGTCATGGCCGGGGTTGGTCTTGTCGCCGGTCTCCTCGTAGCGCATGAAGGCTTCCTGGATGCGCATCTGGAGGTCCATGTCGAGCGTGATGGTGAGGTCGTCGCCGGGCTTGGCTGGGGTGGACTCGCGGACGGCGTCGCTGCCGACCTGTCGGATCTGCGTGCCGCGCGAGCCGCGGAGCATGCGCTCGCCGAGGCGCTCGATGCCACTGCGGCCGATGTAGTCGTTGTAGAAATATTTTTTCGATTCGTCCTTGTCGAGGTTGGGGTCCTTCTCGAGGTCCTCGCGCATGACGGGGGAGAGTTGGCCGATGACGTGGCAGGCGACGTCCTGGAAGGGGTAGTTTCTGCGGATTCCCTTTTTCAGCTCTAGGCCGGGGCAGCGTTCGCGCAGCTTGTCGAGGGCGACGTAGGTGTCGTTGTCGATCGCGTGGAGGATGGCGTGGGTTTCGGTTTGCTCGGCGACGAGGACGTTGAAGCTGTCGACCTGGGGGCCGGTGGTTTGCGTGTCATCGACCAGCCACTTGTACCAGGCGGGGGAGGGTTCGCGTTTCTCGTTGTCGTGGCGCGCCTTGGCGGCCTCGTATTTTTTGTAGGAGATGTAGCGCTGGCGCATGCGGACGCGGCGCTTGATCGATTCCTTGACCTGCTCGATGTCGTCGAGCTTTTGATTGGAGACGCGGGCCATCGCGGTCCACATGAATTGCAGATCGGCTTTGACGCGCTCGATCTCGCCGTCGATGAGGCGGGCGCGATCGTTGCGGTCGCCCTTGAGGATTCCGCGATCAACGAGGCGTTTGCGGGCCTGGATGGCGAGCCACTCCTGGCTCTCCTTGGCGTCGGGGTCGATGGCGCGGTAGTCGACGGCGGCGTCGATGCAGGGGGCGTCTTCGGCGACGACGCGGCCTTTGAAATCCAAGATGCGGCCGCGAAAGGTTTCGAGGTAGGAGGGGCGGCGGCCGGCGTCGGCGGCCTTGCGGTCATAGTCGGAGCCTTGCACGATCTGCAGCCAGCCGGCGCGCATGATGAGCATGAGGGTGAAGCCGGCCAGGATGCCCAGGAGGATCTTGATTCGCCGTTCGAACATCGGGCACCATCCCTGGTGAAGTTACTGCGCGCCGCCGCGGCGGCGGAAGCCGAAGGTGGTTTTCATGCGCTGGAGTATTCCGAGCACGATCGGGGCGAGGACTGCGGTGTAGAGCGCGCCGGCGAAGAGGCTGACGGCACCCCCCTGCCCGGCGCCTTTGCCGTGGAGCAAGGGATAAACCCACTCGTGAAACGTTAATACCACGCCGCACAAAATCCCGCCCAAGAGGGCGAGGGAAAAATGCGTGAGCGGGTGGTCGCGATAGACCACCTCCTGCATCGAGACGACGAACATCGCGACCAGTCCGTAGGCAACGGCCCAGGTGCCGATGGGGTGGAGCGTGAGCATGTCCTGCATGAGGCCGAGGAGAAATGCGCCCAGGAGGGCCTGCTCGCGCGGGGCGTTGACGGCGAGGAAGATGACGACGAGGAGGATCAGATTGGGGGCTGCACCGCCGATCTCGACGTAACCGCTGAGCGCGAGTTGAACGCCGAGGGCGAGGTAGGCGAGGATGAGGTAGGCGAGCCAGCGCATGGTTGGGGAGTTGGGAGTTGCTAGTTGTTAGTTGCCAGTTTTCCTCATCAGCAACACTTCTTTTAGGGTTCGCAGGTCGGTTCTGGGTTTTACGATGATTTCGGCGAAGAGGGGTTTGGAGGTCATGGCGCGGATGCTGTCGATCTGGCCGATCTGTCGTTCCTGCATGATGGGCGGATAGTCGGTGGTGTCGGCGACGACGACCCAGTCGCCGGCGCGCAGGCCTTTGGCGTCTTCGTTGGTCAGGTTGTCGATGCGCATCTGGCCGTTGCCGATGCCGCGGACGGAGGGCTTGGGCGTGGCGAGGGATTGCCACTGGCCGTTTTCCCAACGGCCGAAATGGCCGGTGACGGTGAAGTCCTTGTCGGTGATGAGGCGCACGCGACGCCCGTCGGCCATGCGACCGACCAAGCCATCGGCGCCCATGACTGGCGAGCCGGGGGAGACGTCCACGCCTGAAGAGGGGAGGATGGTCAGCGACTCGCGGCCGGGGGAGGCGTCGCCGGCGATGACGGAGACGGGCTTGAAGTATTCGAGGAGTTTGCCCAGGTGCTTGCGTTCGGATTCGACGAGTTGGAGGTCTTCGAGCTGGCGGGTGAGGAAGACGATCTGCTGGCGGAGGTCGGAGTTTTCGGCGGCTAATTCTGGGTCTTTACGGACGGTGGTTTCGCCGGGCGGGAATTCTTTGTGGCCGTATTTGGAACGGAGCATCGAGGCGATGACGCGGACGGGCTTGATGATGGGATAGAGGAGGAGTTCCTCCTTGCCTTTGGCGCGGCCGGTGACTGCTGGCGAGATGAAGAGGGAGCCGACGAGCCCCAGGAGCATCATGGCGACGAAGAGTTGATTGAACCGAGTCTTCGACATCCGTGTCTCGAAACAGTAGGCGGTAGGCAGAAGGCAGTAGGCAGAAGGCAGTAGGCAGAAAAGAGCGGAGGCGATCGGGCGTTTACTGGCTACTGCCTACTTCTCGTCACATCCCGTCGGCGTCGCTTTCCATGGTGTCTTTCCAGAGTTCCAGGTTCTCCAGGTAGACGCTGGTGCCCCTGGCGACGCAGGTTAGCGGATCCTCCGCTAGTTTTACGTCGAGGCCTGTGGCGTTTGAGATTACCGTGGTCAGGCCGCGAAGCAAGCTAGAACCGCCGGCCATCGTGATGCCGTTATCGACGAGGTCGGCGGCGAGTTCGGGGGCGGCTTGTTCGAGGGTTTGGGTGACCGCCTGGACGATCTGGGTGACGGGCTCCTGGAGGGCCTCGCGGATTTCCTCGGCGGTGACGATCGTCTTGCGGGGGAGGCCGGAGATCATGTCGCGGCCGCGGACTTCCATGCTGGGCTCGTCATCGCCCCAGGGGGCGGCCGAGCCGATTTCGATTTTGATTCGCTCGGCCATTTGCTCGCCGATGGCCATATTGTAAGTCTTACGCATGTGGCCGACGATCGCCTCGTCGAAGTCGTCGCCGGCGACGCGTTCGCTGCGGCAGACGGAGATGTCGGCGAGGGAGATGATGGCGACCTCGGTGGTGCCGCCACCGATGTCGACGATCATGGACGCGGTGGGTTCGGTGACGGGGAGTCCGGCGCCGATGGCGGCGGCCATGGGTTCTTCGACGAGGAAGACGCGGCGTGCGCCGGCGCGCTCGGCGCTGTCGAGGACGGCGCGTTTTTCAACGGCGGTAATGCCGGAGGGGATTGCGATAACGACGCGGGGGCCGATGAAATGCTTGCGGCCGTGGACGCGGCGGATGAAGTAGCTGAGCATCGCCTCGGTGATCTCGAAGTCGGAGATCACGCCGTCCTTGAGGGGGCGGATGGCGGTGATGCTGCCGGGGGTTTTGCCGAGCATCTCCTTGGCGACGAGGCCGACGGCGTTGCCGTTTTGGAGGACGCGGTTGGTCCCCTTCTTGACGGCCACGACGGAGGGTTCGTTTAGGACGATGCCCTGTCCCTTGACGCATACCAGGGTGTTACAGGTCCCCAGATCGATCCCCATGTCGATGCTGAACAGGCCCATTAGGCGGTCAAAGATCACGTGACGACTCCTGAAAACGCTCGAAAACAGCGGGATGTGCGCAACAATCACGCACTAAGACAGGGTATCGACCAAAAAAGGGGACAACACTAGAAGAGGGCGAGACGAAAAGGAGCGGACACAATCAGGCGGCACCGGCAGAATCTGCGCGACGTGCGGCCTTCGGGTGTCCGGGCCGTTCTTCCAGAACCCCGTTCTCGGATTCAGTTCCACACTCCGGTGGGACCGACGGCAAATCCAAAAACACTGCCCGGTACGCCGCAGTAGGGTACAGGCTGATCCATTTCACTGCAAATGAGTTGCCTAATCCCCCTGAACTTCCCAAGCGGCACATTTAAGCGAGATTGACGGGAAGCTCGGTTTTCTGAAGGGTGAAAGAGCCTTTGAAGGCCCCACGGCGGGTGTAGGACTGGAGGAGGCCTTGGAATTCGGGGGTCTCGCGGTTGGTGGTAACCAGGGTCCCGGAGAATTTAACGACCAGCTTGGGGGAGACGACGAAGAGGGCGAATTGGCCGGTGGCGCTGGTGTAGGTCAGTTGGGCAGAGCCTTGGAATGGAATTGCGCCGGTAAAAGAGGCTTTTGCGAATAGTTCGCCGGTTCGGGACTGGGAAACCGTGACCTCAAGGGAATCGGTAGACCAGTTGCCCAGAAGGAGCGGGACGAGGGCGACGAGCGGTTGCGCGCCGGCTGCGGCACGATGGTGGCGATGTTTTGGGACGGTAGCCGGGGGTGTGGGAGTCGGGGGTGGCGGCGGCGGGGGTTGGGTTTGACCAGGCGTGGACGGCCTGCCCGGGGGGAGGCAGAGGCCGCCTGAAGTGAGAACTGTGGACATCAGTTGTCGCGATTCCAAGCCTTCCATCAATGCGAGACCGTTACAACCCATTCTGGCGCGCTCCTCTCCACTTCAATCTGGCGTCCCTTCATTCATAGGGTCGGTCAATCCCATATCCGACGTTATCAACCGTCCGCCCAGCACTCCCAGACGCAATAATCGTAAAAGGGCGGGAGTTATGAGGGGTCATTTCCGGCAAAAAGCGATTGAGGCGTGGCGCGCTTGCGGTAGAGTAGCGGCATCATGTCGCACTCACGCCCCTTGCGTCTGCGGGACGTCCGCAATGTCTTTCGGTTGATCGGCGAAGTCCGGGAACTGGGGGAGGACCCCAAGATCTGGCGGCCTCACATGGTGAGGCGTTTGCGGAAGCTTTTCTCGGCGGAGATTGTGGTTTCGTCGGAAGTGCATGCGCAGACGACGCGCGTGCCGGGGAAGCTGCGGATCATCGACATCGGATGGAGCTGCGACAGCGAGGGGAACCTGTGGGATATTCACAGCGAGCGGGATGACGAGACTCTTGAGGCGTGGCGGCTGGCGGCGGGGCAGGTGCCTGAAGCGCCGGAGGACGCGGAGGTGGAGATCCCGGTGCGGCCGATTCAACCGGTTTATGGGGGGCGGTCGTTTGTGCTTTCGCAGTATTGCCTGCCGCACATTAATGCGGTGGATCAGCTTGGGTTGCACCGGTCGTTTGGGGACGAGCATTTCAGCGCGGGGGAGCATCGGTTGATCCGGTTGTTCCACGTGGAGCTGGGGCGGCTTTGGAAGAAGGATGCGCTGCGCAAGGTGACGAATCCGACGCAGGATCTGCCGCCGCGGTTGTCGCAGACGTTGAGCGAGCTGCTGGCGGGGCGGAGCGAGAAGGAAGTGGCGGCGCGGCTGGACCTGTCGCGGCATACGATTCACAATTACGTGAAGGCGCTGCACCAGCGGTTTGAGGTTTCGAGCCGTGGCGAGTTGCTGGCGAAGGCGGGGGCGGCGAATAAGCCGGACTTTACGCCTAAGCTGAGTATTACGCTTCCGCGCGGGGATGAGGCGCTGGTGCGGCGGGACGACGATTGATGCACAAAAGAAAAACGTCCCGCGCCACCCACTGCGCGAGACGTCTTGAGGTTTTCGTTTCACGCTGACGACTTACTCGTCTGGCGGAGCAGAGTTTTATGCGAGGGGCAAAACTCGAACAATTGCCCTGAATGGGGCATCTGTCTACTTCTTGACGGTGACCTCGACGGTTTTTCCAGAGGTGACGGTGATTTGCTGGGCGGTGGGGTCGGGCTTCATGCCGGGGTAGCTGGGGCGGGTGGAGATGGTGTAGGGGCCGGGGGGGACGTTCTTGAATTCGAAGGCGCCGTCGGGCTCGACGTTCATGGAGCCGCCCCACTTGCCGACGGGGTCGCCGGGTGGGGAGGCGTGGATGGTTCCGCCGGTGCTGGGTTTGCCCTTGGCATCGACGACCTTTCCCTTGATGCCGCCGGTGGTGACCATCTGGATCGCGATCGTGTTGGTTTCGGGGACGGGGAAGAGCTTGAAGGGATCGATTTGGAAGCGGCCCTCGGTCGTGGCCCAGATCTGGGCGAAGCCGGTGGGAACGTCGATGAGGGTGAATTGTCCCTTGTCGTCGGTTTTGACCTCGACGCGGTTGGGGGCGGGGTAGCCGCGGCCGTCGATGCCCATGTTGTTGCCCGTACTGATGGTTGCACCGGCGATGGGGTGGCCGTCAGCGGGGTCGGTGATCGTGCCTGTAAGCTTGGCGGCGGTGGAGAGTTCGATCACGCGCTTTTGCGCGGTGCCGTTTTTGATTTCTTCGTAGCCGAGCATGCGCGGGGCGTAACCGGCTGCGGAGACGGTGAGGCGGTAATGGCCTGCGGGGATCTTCTCGACTTCGAAGCGGCCATTGGCGTTGGAGATGGCGGAGGCGGCGGTTTCCCAGGTGTTGGGTTTGGCCCCCTGCTTCTCCAGTTGGATGGTGACGCCGTTGATGGGCTTGGCGGTGGCCATGTCGAAGACGTCGCCGCGGATGACGCCGCCGGAGGCGGGCTTAGCGCCGGCGGCTTTGCGCTCGTCGATGAGTTGGACGCCTTCGGGGAGGGTGATTTTTTTCCAGTCGATGCGCTCGGTGAGGTAGACGTCGAGTCTTGGCGGATCGACGGGTTTGCGGAAGTTGGGTTGGTCGGCGGTGAAGGTGCTGCGCGGGTCGTTGTAAAGTTGATGCCAACTGCGCGGGTTCCAGACGGTGAAGGACCAGTCGTAGTGGGTGTCGGCCTTGGGGTCGCTGGGGTCGGAAAGGAACTGGCTGTTTTGCGGACCCTCGTGGAGGAAGAGTTGGAGGGCGGGGGCGCGGATGCCGGCGAAGTTCTTGATTGCTTCTTCGAGGGCGGCGGTGTCGCCGCGGTAGAGGAAGCACCATTCGCCACCGCCGAAGGGCGGGCCTTCCCACCAGCCGAGGCGGGTTTTGAGATTGGCGACGGCGAGCGCGCCGGCGGGCCAGCCGGAATCGTTCACCGGGGCGTTGCCTTTGCCGACCATAATCATGGCGCTGGCGGGGGTGGTGAGCAGGAGGAGAAGCAGTGACGTGGCAGCGAGGGAACGAAACGGATTCATTGGTTGGCTCCGCGGGAGGTGAGGCGGTTGAAGACCCACGGATATAGACGCGCGAGGGGCGTTGTGGTTCCCGGTAAAATTGGCGCGCGGCGCGAAGAATCCGGGTCGTCGCTTTCAGCTTCGAGCCCGGCGTGGGGGAAAGAAACGCAGGTCACGGGCCTTGCACGATGAGGTTTCCGTCGGCGTCGATCCAGGCGAGGGCGTTGGCGTTGTAGCCGGTTGCGTGGCCTTTGCGGTAGGGGCGGGTGACGGCGGTGGCGAACGTGCCGCCGGTGTTACCGGAGACGCGGACGTTGACGATCGAATCGACCAGTTCGCCGTCGCCGGCGAAGGCGGCGTTGAGGCGGTTGTCGGTGGAGGAGTAGAAGATGAATTCGGATGCGGCGCCGAAGCCGAAGTTTGCCTCGGCGTCGGGGGAGCCGAAGAGGATGTTGGAGAACATTCCACCGCCGGCGGCGATGGGCTGGGAATACCAGTGCTCCTTGCGGCTGATGCCGGCGAGGGCGAGGCTGTTCTCATGGAGATCGTAGTAGCTGATGGCGGGGTGGCCATTGCCGTCGTAGGCGAGGGAGAGGTATTGGGCGCGGGATTGGGTGTCGGCGGCGACGTTCTGCTCCCACGTGCCGCGGAGGCGTTGGCGGGCGTAGCGGACCTGGCCGGTGGAGGATTGTTCGTAGGCGATGGCCCAGCGGCGGGTGTTGGGGTCAATGGCGAGGTTGGAGTAGCGGCCGACGTCGCCGGCGGCGTCGATGGTCGCGAGGGACCAACGCTTGCCGCGCGCGACAGCGAGGCGGAGGTCGCCGTGGGTTTTGTCGTAGTAGCTGATGCCGGGGGCGCCGCTGCGGTCGAAGGCGAGGGAGGTCCAGAGGCCGGTATTGCCGGAGGTGTCGATCGATTGGCGGACCCAGCGGCGGCCGTTGAAGTGGGCGTATTTGAGGTCGGCGTTGGCGGAGTCCTGGTAGGCGACGGAGGGCATGCCCTGGGCGTCGAGGGCGATCGAGACGAACTTGCCGACGTCGGGGGAATCGGCGTCGATGATCTGGGTGTCGGACCAGATGCCGGTCTTGTCGCGGACGGCGTATTTGAGCGACTTGGCGGCAGTGTCGTACCAGGCAGCGTAGACGCGGCCGGCGGTGTCCATGGCGAGGTCGTTGTAACTGGCGGGGCCGAAGAGGTGCTCGGCGGTGGATTGGCCTTCGTAGCGCGAGAGGCGGATGTAATGGAAGGATTTGACGAAATCTTCGGTGCCCTCAACGATCTGGATTTCCTCGAGGAAGAGGATCTTGCCGTCGGGCTGGAGCGCCGAGGCAAAGCCGCCAATGTCGGGCCCGCCGGGGCTGGCCAGGAGCGCACCGTTGGGGGAGAGGAGACACAGGCCGGCGTAGAAGTTGCCGTCGGGGCGAACAAGGATTTGACCGACCGATGCGCCGACGGCGACGGGGTTGGAGGGGGCGAGGGCCATGGCGCCTTCGGCCGTGAAGCGCGTGAGGGTTAATTGCCAGGTGTCGGGGGCATAGTCGTCGTTGAGGTTGGCGGCGAAGACGTATTGGCCGTCGTCGCGCTGGGCGAAGCCGCCGATGTACGCCTGGACGGTGTCGGGGAGAACGACGTAGGCGGTTCCGTTGACCGATGCGCCGGCGCCGAAGCTGGTATCTGCCGTGCCATTTGCGTTGAGGCGCAGCAGTTCTGCGCGGACCTCGTGGGCACCGTAGGCGCCGCTGGCGACGTCGTAGAGGTCGGACTCGGCGGCGAGGACGATCTTGCCGGCGGGGGTGATGACTACGCCCAGGAAGCGATCGAACGTTGAGCCTGAGCCAGTGGCGTTGGCGCCGAGGTCGATCAGCTTTTTTCCGTCGCCGTCGAAGGAGGTGTCGAGCGAGCCGTTGGCGTGGTAGACGGCGACGGCGATGTGTTGTGGGCTGTCAATGTTGGTGTCGAGAGTGCTGCCAGCGACGACGATGCGGCCACCGGGGCCTATGGACAGATCATATGGGATCACCTGGCGCGGGAAGGGTGTGGTGACGATGCCGTTGACGCCGAACGACGTGTCGATGGTGAGGTCGGCGTTGAAGCGGGCGATGGCGAATGAGATCTGGGCGGGGGAATCATTGCTGACGGAGTCGCCTATGACCAGGATCTTGCCGTCGTCCTGGAGCGCGAGGGATCGGGCGGAAACGCCTACTGGAAACGGCGCTTCGCCCAGGCCGGTGGACTCGCCGCCGGGGGCGAAGCGGAAGACCTGCAGGTTCTGGTCGGACCCCGCCGCGACGAGGATTGATCCGTCGGGCTGGACGAGGAGGTTGGCGGGGAACTGGTGCTCGTCGCCGATGGACCAGACGCGGCCGTGGTCGCCGAAGGAGAAATCGAGATCGCCGATCGAGGGGCCGCCGGCGAAAAGGAGGCGGGGTTCGAGGGATTGCATGAGCGATGGGTTTGATCGAGTGGGCATCCGTCCCTTTCGCGAGCGTTGCCTGATCCTAACATTCCGGACCGGCGGTGGACAATCTATTTTCAGTCTCAACGGCGATGGGTGAGGGCGGGCATTGCGAGATCAGCGCGGATGCGGTTGGCTGCGACCCAGAAGATGGGTTCTTCTTCGAGCAATTTGACGATGGCGCTGGTGGAGACGCCGAGGTTTATCGCGACGGCGGCAGGGTTTCCGCGGAGGGCTTGGAGGAGATCGAGGATGAGGCCGAGGGCGGGGGCGAAGAGGGGATGGCGGTAAGAAACCTCGACACGCGTCTGGCGGCGGAGGGTGAGGAACCAATCGGGGGGTTCGAAGTGGGCGAGGTCGATGGGCTCGCGCAGGTCGGCGGCGAGTTTGAAACGCAGGCGGCGGACGGCGCGCTTCTTGTTTTCAGCGAGAGAGCGGGACTCTGTGGCGGTGACGTGGATGGCGGTGGGGAGGTGGGTGAGGCGGACGGCGTTGGAGGTCTTGTTGCGCTTTTGTCCACCGGGGCCGGAGCCGCGGGAGATGTCGAAGCGGCAATCGGGGAGGAGGGCGTCGTCGGGGAGGAGGCGCACGGAGGTCACCGGTCACCGAGCAGGGGCAACTGAACCTTCATGCTGCGGTCTGCGCCGTCGTCCAAGCCCGGCGCTGCGCCGATGAAGGTTTTGTCGATCTTCTTCACGTCGCGCACCGGAGGGTTGGGGCGCGGGAGGAGGTCGGGGGAATCAGGGCCGTCGTATCTGCGGAGGACGTTGTAGTACTGGTCGCGCTGGGCGGGGGTCCATCCGGCATCGCGGATGAGGCGGCAGATCTCGCGTTCTTCTAACTTGTAGGTTGCGCCGGCGGCGCTGACTACGTTTTCTTCCATCATGACGCTGCCCATGTCGTTGGCGCCGAAGAAGAGGGCTAGTTGGCCGACCTTGGGGCCCATGGTGACCCAGCTTGATTGGAGGGAGGGGATGTTGTCGAGGAAGAGACGGGCGATGGCGAGGGTGCGGAGGTATTCGTCGGCGCCGGCCATGCGGACGACTCTTCCTCTCAGGATGTCTTCGTTGGTGCTGTCGTCGTAGGGGCCGTAGATCTCTGCGTCCCATTCTTTGGCGCGGCCGAGGGGGGTGTTTTCGCGTTGGAAGGGCCAGTGGATGAAGGCGGTATAATTGCCGATTGCGGATTGCGGATTGCGGATTGAATTGAGATCCGAAGATGACTTTGCAAAGACGCCGGGTTGACGTTGGCTGACGCGGTTAATCACCTGCTCGCGCGTCTCGCTTGATCCAATCGGCAATTCGCAATCGGCAATCGGCAATGCCAGCGCATAGTCCTGCATGTCGCGCAGCGCGGACATGTGCTCGATGCGCTCTCTCACGAACTCGATGTGGCCGATCAACATCGTGCAGCTTGTGTTCATTCCTTCTTCGTGGGCGACGCGCATGACTCTTAGCCAGTCGTCGCCGGTGCATTTGCCGATGCCGATTCTTCTGCGGACTCGGGGGGCGAAGATTTCTCCACCGCCGCCGGGGATGGTGTCTAGGCCGGCGGCTTTGAAGCGGCGGATGACCTGGCGGACGTCCATGTTGAAGAAGCGTTCGAACTCGATGAACTCGGGCGGGCTGAAGGCGTGGATGTGGACGGTGGGGAAGTTTTGCTTGATGTAGCGGAGGAGGTTTTCGTACCACTCGATGGGGAGTTGATCGTTCATGCCGCCTTGCATGAGGATCTGGGTGCCGCGGATGGCGACTAGCTCGCGGATCTTCTCGCCGATCTTTTCGTAGGTGAGCGTGTAGGCGTCGGCGTCCTCGTGGTCGCGGCGGAAGGCGCAGAACGTGCACTTGGCGGTGCAGACGTTGGTGTAGTTGATGTTGCGGTCGATAACGTAAGTGCGGTAATCCTCGGGGTGCATGTGCAGGGTTCGAGCGTGGGCCCATGCGCCCAGGTCGTGGAGGGAGGCGGATTGGTAAAGCTCCAGGGCCTGCGCGTCCGTGAGGCGGGAATTGCCTTCGATGACAGCGTCGATGTTGAAGGTGAGCTTCATGCGTGTTGTTTAGTGTATGAGGCCGCGGGCGGCGCGTGAAGCGCCGCCCGCGGTGAGGGACTTATTTCAGGGGTTTTGAAACGGTTGGCGCGACGTCCTACTTCGGCCGCTCTGCGGTAGTGGGCTTCGGTTTTTCGCGCAGCATTTCGAGGAGGTTGGCGACCTCCTTGTGGATCGGCTCGGTCGTCTTGATGACCAGTTTGCTCTTGAAGAACGCGATGGCGCCGAGGTCACCGCCGGCCTCGCGCCAGGTTTCAGGGGAGGCGGTGGACATGATCAGCTTGATGAGTTGGTCGACCTCGGTCGCGGCCGGGGGGGGCGGACCTTCTCCGCCTATGCCGACGCCGGCGCTCCCGCCGAACGCGCCGGGCTGCGGCGGCGGGGGTGACGCGACGAGGTCGGTGACGTCGTACACGCGCGTGATCACAGCGCCGCGCGCGGACGAGTGGCCGATCACTACCACACCCTTTTCAATTTCGTACCGCAGGGGCAGGGCGGCGGATTTGAAGATCATCGTGAGCACGCCGTCGGCGGCGATGGGCTCGTGCAATCGCAGGGTGATCGGCACGTCGCGGGCGACGCCGGCTTCGTCCAACGCCGGCCACTGCACGAGGAGGTCGGCGCCGGTGGCGTCTCGGATGTAGTCGAGGACGTCGCGCAGGGGGACCTCATTGAAATCGATTTTATCGAGCGGTTTGCGCAGCTTTTCGGCAGTGCGTGCGTTGGCCTTCTCGTCCTCTGGCGAAGCGGGCTCGGGCGAGAGCGTGATTGCGCCGAGTTGGTAGGTGACTGTGCCCGAGTTGGCGCGGGGCGTTCCCGGCGCTGCGCCGGGTGCGGGTGCGACCGGCGCACCGATTGGTTTGGACTCAACCGCCTTGGTCGTCTTCTGTACTTTCGGCTTGGTCGCCGAGGTCGTGGGATCTGCTGTGGGCGGGTCCGCCGCCCGCGTTGCGCCGGAGAGCGCCAAAGCGCCGACGACCAGTGCCACTGTTGCCGCTACCGCCGGCCAGCGCCGGCCCGTCGTTGCATCGAATTTCGCGATCATGAGCAATCTCCTTTGGATTTGCGCCTTGCCTTCGAGAATTCTAACCGCGCCGGCGGGGAGGGCTTGTGCGGCGGCGGCGGCGGCGGCGGCGGGCACGCGCCCGCTCGATGCGCTGCTCGCCACGGACGCCGACGATGACATTGCCTCCACCAGTCCGACGATCGTGCGCGCGTATGCCGCGCCGGAGCCGTCCTGCCGCCGGAGCACCAGCTCGTCGCACGCCAGTTCGCGCTCGGCGCGCATGCGCCACAAAACGCACCAGGAGACGGGGTTGGGCCAGTGCAGCACGGCGACCAGCGTGCCGAGCCAGTTCACGAGCACGTCGCGGCGCTTCACGTGCGCTAACTCGTGCATCAGTATCAGACGCAACTGTTCGTCCGGCATCTGCGCGATCAGGTGCGCCGGCAGAAGCACCGTGGGGCGTCGGAAACCGACCAGCGCCGGCGCTCCGCCACCTATCGGCAACTCCCGCGCCAGCGGTGGCCGTCGGATGCTCAGCTCCTGGCAACAGGCTTCGAGCACCTGGGTGACCCGCGGGTCGACGATCACGCGCATGCGACGAACCGCCCGCGCGAGGCGAATGCTTGACCAGCCGACGCGTATCCCAAGCAACACCATGCCGGTCAACCAGACCCCGATGACGTATCGCTTGGAGTTCTGCCAAACGGCCATGATCGTTGCGATCGCGCGCGGTTCGCTGTCGGTGGAGGCAACGGACGGAACGATGTTCATATCCGCTTCCGCAAGCGCTGCGGCGAGTTCTCCTTCCTTCCATTCTGGCGACGGGTTTGGTGAAGCGGCCGGGGTCCCCGTTTTCGCCTGCGCCGGCACGGCCATCGCATGTCCCTTCTCGCTGGTCGCCACTCGCTTTTCGTTTCTCCCCAGATCCACCTCGACCACCGCAGGCATCGCGAGCCTGAGGAGGACCAGTCCCCAAAGGCCGAACCGCCAACCTGGGGAGATGCGCTTGCCGACGGCCCAGAGCAGGAGGGCGACGACCGCTGCCAGCGCCGCCCCCTGCCAGCTTGCCCGCCATGCCCATGCGCCGAACGTTTCCGCCAATCCCCAGGCCGCTTCGCCGTTCATGGTTTGGTCTCCCGATCGAGCGTTCGCTTCAGTTCCTCGATGTCCGCCTTGCTCAAGTTCCCCAGCTTCATGAAGTGCACCAGCGCGGGCGTGACCGCGCCGTCGAAGACGCGCGAGAGGAACGACCGGCTTTCCGCCCGCGCCACGGCGTCGCGCGAGACCTTGGGGCGATAGATGAATCGCCGCCCGTCCTCGACGTATGCCACCGCGCCCTTCTTAACGAGGCGATTCAGCAGCGTCTTGACGGTCTGCGGCCGCCAGTTGCGGCCGACCGCCAGCGCCTCGGTGACCTCTTGCGCGCCGGCCTCACCGCGGTCCCACAGGACCTTGATCACGTCCCACTCGGCGTCTGAGATTTGCGGCAACTTCGGCATCCGGTGCACGCTCCTTGTTTACAACTGTAAACGAGAGTAACTACACTTGTAGTCGGTAGTCAAGAAAAAAATTGATAACCTTGGGGCGGACGCTGGCGGTATCATGGAACTTGCGATGAACCACCGCATCCACCTGCTCCTCGTGGCGGCCCTTGTTTCGCTTTTCGTTCAGTTTCAGTCGCGCGCCGCCGATCCGGTCGAGATCCTGCTCGATCCGCACGCCGGCAGCGCCGACAAATTCGACGCTGTTACGCAGATCGCCCGCACGGCGAAGATCACGACCGAGACCGCTCCTGCGCTGGCACGGCAATCGAAGTACGATCAACCGCATATCCGGGCGCTGGCGCTGCAAACCCTTGTACGGCTCGTCGGTGAAAAGGAAGCCGAGCGTCTCCGCGACCAGGTTACGCGCGACGATGCCGTGGTCGCCGCGGATTTCCTTGGCAAGTGGCTCGACTCCGCCAAAACGTGGGAGGAGATGCCGCGTGCCGCGTTCTTCTTCCATGAAGCCCGCCCCGAATTTCAGCGTGCCGCCGTTTTCGCCGCCCTGAGGATTTGGGACAAGACGCATCAGCCTCCACCCAAGAGCATGGGCTTTGATGAATGGGCCCGGCGCGACTTCCTCGCCGTCCTTTCGAACCTCACACCCAGTCTTAGTCCCCGTGACATGCGCAGTGCCGCGGAGCTCGTGCGCGCCATGTCGGTCGATGACGGCGAGGCCGTCCCCCTACTGCTCGCCGCACTCGCCAGTGAAAACGCTGGGATCAGAGCCCTCGCAGCGGAATCGGCAGCCCGCGTTTTTATTCCTGATGCCAAAGACACCCAGATGTTCAAGAAGATCGTCTCAGGGATTGTCCAGTCGCTGGTCCAGCCCGAGCCCTCGGTGCGCCTGACGATCACCGCGATGGATCGACTCGCCGCCATGGGCCCCGCCGCCAGGGAGATCGCCGTCTATGTCGCTCTCCGTCACGTGATGCAGGGGAACAGCCGCGCCAGGCCGCTGCTCGAATGCTGGGGCCAGGACCAGACGCCTCTCGCCAAGGCCGTCATCGCGATATCTCCCGACGCCAAGCCGTTCGACCGCACCCAACTCTCCTTTTTCCTTGAAGGTTTGACCATCGCCCCAACCGAAGCGCGCGATCGCGCCATTCAGCTTTTAAGCGCTGATGGCGAGCCGCTGCGTGACAACGCCGCCGCGCTGATTGGCGTGACCGATCCCACCCGCGTCGACCGCTATGCCGTGCTCAATGGGATCATCATGTTGGGGAACTCACCATCGCCCAGAGTGCTAAAGCTGCTGAATATCGATCCGGATGTCATCACTCCGCGTCTCGTGCAATGGTTGAAGAGCCAGCAATCTCCCGTCCGCCAGGCCGCATTGAACGTACTCAAGATCACAAGGCTCCAGGGAGGGCAGATCCGCCCGGCGCTCGAGCCTCTCCTGGAAGATCCTGACGATAACATTCGCGCCGCCGCCGCCACGCTGCTCGATCGGAAGGACGTCCTCGCACGGATGCGCGTGCCGGCGATCCTCCGCGACCTGCGCAGCGACATCATCGATCGGCGGATGATCGCGGCTCGGCAGCTTGACGATCTGGGGATCGAGCCGAAAGAAGTTACCGCCGCGCTGCGGCGGGCGGTGGATCGCCGGGATATGCCTGCGCGGGAGGGTTTAATCGCGGCGCTGGAAGCCGCCCACGCCAGTCACCAGAAGACGCTAGAGGTTCTGCAGCGCATGGCTGACGAATCCGACGCCGCCCCGCGAGCGTATGCCCGCGCCGCGCTGCGCGAGATCGCGTCCGTGAAATGAAAGCTCTCGAATCCCGCCATGAACCGACGATGGCTCATCTACCTGGGACTCGTGTTCATCGTCGCGACGGCGACGCCTGCCCGCGGCACGGCTGCTGAGCGGCTGAGGGTGCTCCCGGCTGCGTTGGTCCTGCTGGACCCCCATGCCGCGAGCGCGGATAAGTTTGATGCCTGCATCCGACTGCGCAATCTCGGCGACGCGGCCATTCTTGCGATCCCGGCGCTGGCCCGCCAATCAAAGTACGATCAGCCGCACATTCGCGAAATGGCGTTCGGGACGTTAATCCGACTCGTCGGCTATTCGGAGGCGGTATGCCTGCGCGGAAATATTGAGGATTCGAGCTTCGATGAAGGCCGCATGCGCCTCAGGACGTGGATTTTGTCAGTCGAAATCTGGGAGGATGGGACCCGCGCCGGTAGTCCGCGCTTTTACACGGATGGGGAGTGGCACCGGGCGGGCGTTAAGGCCGCCCTGCTCTTGTGGAACAAGACGCACGCCTGCCCGACCGATGAAATCATCGGCATCGATCGCGCGACGAAGTCGGATCTCCTGAACGCGCTGGCAGCAGGTCTTTCGACCTTCAAGCCCGAGCGGCGAACGCTGGCGCTGCGGCTTGGCGATGCGCTCGGACTTGAAGGGCCGGCGTCCGTGCCTTTGGTGCTCGCCGGGATCGCCGACGAAGATGCCGATGCCCGCGCCATCATGCAAAAGCACGCCAACGAGCTGTTCCGCCCCAACAGCAATGACCCCGGAGTCGTCGAGGGCCTGGTCCGGGCAGTAACCCTGCCAAAGCAGCTTCCACATGTGAGCGCGGCCGCCGATCGATGCCTGGAGACAATGGGCCCGCGGGCGCGGTCAATCGCAATCGACCTGACACTTGCCCGGCTGATCCAGGGATATCCCGAGGCGATGTTCACGCTGGTTGCGTGGTCCGCGAACAGGTCTCCCCTCGCTGAGGCGGTGATGGCGCTGGGCGCGGTTCCGACGGGTCAGCGGGCGCAACTTGCCCAACTGTTGACCGCCCTGGCCAAGTCGCCGGACGATGCGCGGAATGAGGCGGTCGGCCTGCTGTGCGCGGACGATCGGAGCCTGCGCGACCGCACCGCGGGGTTGATTGCTGCCGACGTGGCCCGTTTCGATCGTCATGCCGTCCTCAAGGAGACGGTTCAGGCGGGCGTCAGTCAGTCGCCGCAGTTGCTGGCGCGTCTCGAGCTCGATCCGAAGATCATCAACCCGCAGATCGTGCCGCTATTGGAGGCGAGGGAGGTCCGGGTTCGTTTCGCGGCCTGCTCCGTGCTGAAGGTGACGGGCATCACGGGCGACGGCGTGAGCCCGGCGCTTGAGGCGCTGCTGGCGGACACCGACGACTCGGTCTGTTATGCCGCCGCCGAATTGCTGGGCCGTAGCGATATTTTGATCAGATTGCAGATCCCGCCGCTGTTGAGGGAGCTTCGCAACGAGGTGTTGATCCGGCGGATGGTCGCTGCGCGGCAGCTTGAAGAGCTGGGCGTGGAGCCGAAGGAGATTACCGCTGCGCTGCGGCGCGCGGTGGATCGTCGGGATATGGCGGTCCGCGAGGGATTGGTCGCGGCGCTGGAGTCGGGGTACGTGAAGCGCAAACCAACGTTGGAGATGCTGGATGAGGCGGCGGGCCAGCAGTCGGATGCGGCGTCCCGCGCTTATGCGCGTGCGGCGCTGCGGGAGTTGGAGGCGGCCCGCAAGCGAGCGGGCTAGAGGAAATTAGAAGCCCATCGCGGCGACGACTTGCTTGATCTGCTCGGCGCTATTCTGCAGGCCTGCGAGTTCGGCGGGGTTGAGGGGCACAGGGAGCGGCGGTTCTACGCCGGCGCGGTTGACGATGCAGGGGAGCGACAGGCAGACGTTGTCGATCTCGTGGTATTTGGTAAGCAGCGAGCTGACGGGGAGGACGCGGCTTTCATCATGCAGGATGGCTTCCAGGATTCGCGCGGTCGCCAGGCCGATGGCGTAGTTGGTGGCGCCCTTGCCTTCGATTACCTGGTAGGCGGCGGTTTTGACATTTTGGAAGATCTCGGTGCGGTCGCGGACGGTGAGCTTGCCGTGGCCGGGGACGGCCCACTCGTGGAGCGGGATGTTGCCAACGTGGGCGCTGGACCAGAGGGGGATCTCACTGTCACCGTGCTCGCCGGCGATGTAGGCGTGGACGTTCTGCACGGCGACCTTGAGCCGCTGGGCGATCAGGAAGCGGAAGCGCGAGGAATCGAGCACGGTGCCGGAGCCGAGCACGCGGTTGCGCGGCAGGCCGGAGATTTTCAGCGTTACATAGGTGATGACGTCAACCGGGTTGGTCACCATTAGCAGGATTGCGTTGGGGGCAACGGCGAGGAGTTTGGGAATGAGCTGTTTGCAGATGGCGGTGTTGGCGGAGGCGAGATCCATGCGCGTCTGCCCGGGCTTTTGTTTTGCGCCGGCGGTGATGACGAGGACGTCGGCGTCGCGGCAGATTTCGAGGTCGGTTGAGCCTTCCAGGGTGGCCATGGGGACGAACTGCAGGCCGTGGTTGAGGTCGAGCACCTCAGCATTGACCTTGGCGGCGTTAGTGTCGTAGAGGGCGATCGATTTTCCGACGCCGCGGATGAGGCAGGCGTAGGCGATGGTTGCGCCGACCGAGCCTGCGCCAATGATTGCGATTTTGGAGGGTTTGTCGGGCATGGGTATTAGTTGAGTTTTAGTTGCTGGTTGCTAGTTGTTGGTTGTGGTTTCAATAGGACTTGCAGCGCGTTCTCAAGCGTTGGGTGATCGAACGTGAAGCCGGTGGCTAGGAGTATTGTGGGGACGACGTTTTGGTTGGCGAGGATGGTTTCGACGGCCATTTGGCCGAAGGCGGCTTTGACCATGGGGGCGGGGATGCGCAGGAGGGCGGGACGGTGGAGCACTTTGGCGAGCGTCTTTGTGAACTGGCGATTGGTGACGGGGTGGGGGCTGGCGAGATTGACGGGGCCGGTGAGGGCGGGGGTTTTGAGGATGTGGGTGATGGCGCTGAGCATGTCGGGCAGTGCGATCCAGCTCATGATCTGTTGGCCAGTGCCCATGACCGCGCCCATGCCGAAGCGGAACGGTGGGAGGAGTTTGGCGAGTGCGCCGCCGTCCATAGCAAGGACGGCGGCAATGCGCATGTGGACGACGCGGGTGGTTGGGGGGAGCGCGGCGGATGCCGCTTCCCATTGGCGGCAGACTTCGGCGAGGAAGCCGTCGCCGGGGGAGGAGTTTTCGGTGAGCGGATCGTCGCGGCGGTATCCGTAGTAGTGGACGCCGGACGCGGAGAGGAAGTGCGCGGGCGGGTTATCGGTGCGCGCCAGGGCGCGACAGAGGGCGGCGGTGAAGTCGGCTCGGCTGGAGAGGATCGACGCGCGCCGTTTTCGGGTCCAGCGCTGCGCGACATTTTCGCCGGCGAGGTGGATGACGGCGTCGAATTGATCGAGGAGCGCGAGGTCGGGCCTGGCGAGATCGGTGTAGAGGGCGTGGGGGTGGAAATCGGTTGGCGGGTGGCGGAGCAATCCAATCACCTGATGTCCCTGGGCGCGAAGGACCGGCTGGAGGTGGCGGCCGATCAGGCCTGATGATCCGGTGAGCAGGATTCGCACGCGGGCGAGGGTATGAGGAAACTGCCGATCGCGAAAGGTTTTAATTGACGCGCTTCGGGCCGCGTGGCATGCTGGCCGCACATTCGGGGGGAGAAAGGCGCGACATATGAGCACGCTCGCATCACAATCGACCGCCGTGTCTCCGCGCCTCGGGGCGACCGCGGCCTGATCGCCGCACTCGCGCTTTCCCAACTTTTTTGCTGACACGCATTCTCACGCAACGCGCGTCTTCGCGCGCGCTCGCGTTTCGCAACCCGCAGCTGAAAGGAGTTTGAACTATGAAAGTCCGAATCTGCACATTTCGTGAGGTTGTTTTGATGAAGATGAACTTATTTGAGGATATTCAATGTCTCCTGAAGAACAGGAACTTTTGCTGTCGTCGCTTGACGGCTTTCTGGATCAGAACGTGATCGGTGAGGTGATGGAGGTGGTGCGCGGCGGGAAGGAGGCCACCGTGTTCCGCTGCCGTGCGGGGTCGTCGTCGCGTAAGGGCCCGGGGTTTTATGCGGCGAAGGTTTACCGCGCGGCGGAGCGGCGGAGCTTTCGCAACGACCAGGCTTACCAGGATGGCCGGGTGATCGGCAGTGCGCGGGTCCGCCGGGCGGTGGCGAACCGCTCGGAGTTCGGACGCGAGGTGCAGCAGCACTTGTGGATCGCGGCGGAGTACGCGACGCAGCGGCTGCTGTTCGATGCCGGCGTGTCGGTGCCGCGGCCGGTCGCGTGCAACGGCAGCGCGATCCTGATGGAGTGGATCGGCGACGAGGCGGGCGGCGCGCCGCAGCTCCGGCACGCGGCGCTTCCTCCGGCGGCGGCGGCCGCGGCGCTGCGCGCGGTGTTGGCGGAGGTCGAGCGGATGCTGGACTTCCACCGCATCCACGGCGATCTCTCGCCGTTCAACATCCTGTATTGGGATGCTCGGCCGCGGATCATCGACCTGCCGCAGGCCGTGGACGCGCGGATGAACGCGAACAGCTACGCGCTGCTCTGCCGCGACGTCGAGAACGTCTGCCGCTTCTTCGCCAAACAGGGCGTGGCGACGCCTGACCCATGGCAAACGGCGACGCGGCTTTGGGATCGCTATGTTCATGGCGAGTTAGGAGCCCGTTCGATCTGAGGATAACGCGACTCGTTT
This sequence comes from Phycisphaerales bacterium, assembly GCA_028291615.1. GTDB lineage: Bacteria > Planctomycetota > Phycisphaerae > Tepidisphaerales > Tepidisphaeraceae > RYN-433. Next base: position 58,718 of record JAQGHM010000127.1, read on the forward strand.
GCGGTTATACTGACGCCTCGCTTGTCCGATGGCGGCGGGAGCAGTGCGCGCGTTTTTTCGCAACAGGAAATCAGCATGAAGAGACATCGATGGGTGATCGTGGCGGCGGCGATTTGTGGCGGGGCGGCGGCGACATGGGCGGCGGTGCCGGGCGGCGGGTTGCCGATTCCGCCTTCGGTGCTGAAGGAAGTGGCGGAGGGGAAGCCGGCGGCCGGCGCGGCGGGGAAGAAGGATCAGGAACATATCGCGGCGCTGAAGGAGCGGGCGTTGACGGCCGATTCGGCGGTGGCGCTGCCGGCGATTCGCGAGCTTAAAGGAATGGGGAACGTTGCGCGGCCTACGCTGATCGGCGTATTGAAGACCGTGCTGTCGCGCGATCAGGAATTGATCCAGTCGGCGGTGGCGGGGATCGGGGATGGGAAGGAGGCGGCGGACTTCGAGGCGCGGATCGATACGCTGCGCGCCGAGGCGCGGGCGAATGTCGCTGTCTTGGATAAGGCCAAGCCGGAGACGATCAAGAAGGCGCACGAGTATTACGACCAGCTCATCCCGATGACGGCGAGGATGAACCAGGCGTGGGGGATGCGGATGGCGATCGTGGAGGGAATGGGGCGGCGCGGGGAACTGGTGCGGATCTGGCGCGAGGTTGCGCCGGCGAACGATAAGAGCTTTACTGTGGACGCTGAGACGAAGCTGAAGCAGGCGGCAGTGAAGGCGGTGGGGGCGTTCGTGGACCAGGCGGCGGGGATGGAATGGGGGAAACCGCCGCGGGATGAGTCGCTTAAGCCGCTGTGGTTCTTCGGGGTGTCGCGCAAGATCGAGGCGTGGAACAACCGGCACATGGAGCAGTTCATGGACGCCGAGGAGATCAAGGATTTCAACTTCGTGAACGTCTATCGGGAGGCGATTGGGCTGCTGCCGTATGAGGCGGACCCGCGGCTGGTGCAGGCGGCGCGGCGGCACAGCAAGGAGATGGTGGAGAAGAATTATTTTTCGCACGAGTCGCCTACTGCGTCGGAGAAGGATTTTGGCATGCGGAGCAAGAACGCCGGTTACGCGGGCGGGGCGGGGGAGAACATCGCGTCGGGCACGGGGACGGGCGAGGCGACGTTCTGGCTGTGGTTCGATTCGCCGGGGCATCACAAGAATTTTGCGGGCGGGCAGAACGCGCTTGGCGTCGGGCGGTGGCGGGACCGCTGGACGCAGAACTTCGGCGGCGCGCCGCGGGTGATGCAGATGAGCGAGGAGGAGCAGTCGCGGGTGAAGGTGGAGGGGGACGTGCTGGGGCCGGATAGCGGGCGGAAGTAACTCCAGGAGTCTGACAATGGCGCAGGATTGGGATCGGCGATGCTCCGTCGTCCGGTGGATAATTGCCCTTGTGTTTGTCGCGGGACACGCGGCGGCGCTGGGTGAACCTCAACGCGTCCCGTGGAATTCGAGCAATGTCACGGGCGCGCCCGGTGCGCCGCCGGCTTACGAGCTTAAGCGGGTTTATCCTAAGCTGAAGTTCAGCCATCCGGTGGATGTTGCGTTTGCGCCGGGGATGGATCGGATCTTTGTCGCGGATCAATCGGCTAAGGTGGTGTCGTTTCGCAAGGATCCTGAGCTGGTTAAGCCGGATCTTTTTGTCAACCTGCACGAGATCGTTACGGATTGGAAGTCTGTGCCCGGCGCGCGCGGGGTCGAGGCGGTTTATGGGGTGGCGTTTCATCCGCGGTTCGCTGAGAACCATTTCGTCTACCTTTGTTATACGCTGGCGATGTCGAAGCGACCGAGCGAGCCGGTGGGCTCGCGGGTGTCGCGCTTCAAGGTGGTGATGGAGGGGGATGTGCCGCGCGTAGAGCCGGGGAGCGAAACGCGGCTCATCGAGTGGCAGCAAGGCGGGCATAATGGCGGGTGCATCAAGTTCGGGCCGGACGGAATGCTCTACATTTCCAGCGGCGATCAGGCGGACCCGTATCCGCCTGACGTTTACCAGACCGGACAGGACATCAGCGACCTGCGGGCGTCGATCCTGCGGATCGACGTTGACCACGCCGATGCGGGCAAGACGTACGCCATTCCGCGGGATAATCCGTTCGTGCGGCTGGCTGGGGCGCGGGGCGAAGTGTGGTGTTATGGCCTGCGCAATCCGTGGCGAATGAGCTTTGATCGCGCGACGGGCCAGCTCTGGGTCGGTGACGTCGGGTGGGAGCTTTGGGAGATGATCGACGCGGCGAAGTCGGGGGGAAATTTCGGCTGGAGCATTACTGAAGGTCCGAATCCGATCTATCCGCAGGGGAAGCGCGGGCCGACGCCGATTTTACCGCCGGCGCTGGCGCTGACGCATGCGGAGGCGATGTCGATCACCGGGGGATTCGTCTATCGCGGCAAGCGTCTGCCGGAGCTCGTGGGGCATTACATCTTTGGTGACTGGGACACGCGGCGGGTCTGGGCGGCCAAGCTTAGCCGCGACGATAAGCTCGAGCCGCATCGGCTCATTGCCATCACCGATCAGCGCATCGTGGCGTTTGGCGAAGATTCGGATGGTGAGTTGTACATCGCCGATTATGAGGGCGGCGGGCTTTACGAGCTGTCGCCCAACCCGGCTGCCAAGACTGGGTCGACCTTTCCGAAAACGCTTGGCGCCAGCGGCATTTTCAAGGACGTTGCGCGGCAGGAGCCCGCGGCGGGCGTGGTTCCTTATTCGGTTAAAGCGCCGCAGTGGGTCGATGGGGCGACCGCGCAGCGCTTCGTCGCGGTGCCACAGGATAAAGCCGTGCGCTGGCAGACGGATGACGTCTTTGAGCGGCTTTACCCGGGCTTCCCGAAGGACAGCGTTTTGGTCCGCACCTTCTCGATGGTGAGGAAAGCGAGCGCGCCTGATTCGATGCGGAAGCTCGAGACGCAGCTCCTGCACTTCGACGGGCGGCAGTGGCACGGGTACAGCTATCGCTGGCGGGAAGATCAATCCGACGCGGATCTTGTGGATGAAGGGGGCGCGGAGATGCCGCTGACGGTGCAGGACGAATCTGTTCTCGGCGGCAAGCGTCAGCAGACTTGGCACTTCAATTCGCGGACGCAATGCCTCACCTGTCACGGCATCCACGCTGGTTATGTCGTGGGTTATCATGAGCCTCAGCTCGATCGAACGTGCAGTTACGACGGGGGCGCGCCGGAAAACCAGGTGACGGCGCTGCGGCGCATGGGGTTGCTCCCGCCGAAGTACGATACGAAGGCCAAGGGTCCGCCGCCGCCGGCGTTGTTTTCAATGGTCGATCCGTTGGACGAATCGGCCAGCCTTGGCGAACGCGCCCGATCATACCTGCATGCCAACTGCGCGCACTGCCATCGCCAGCATGGGGGTGGATCGGCTTCGATCGACTTGCGCAAAGAGCGTGCGCCGGCGGAGACTCGGGCGATCGACCAGCCTCCGCTGCTGGGCGCGTTTGGCATTGAAGATCCGCGCATTGTCGCGCCGGGCGACCCGGCGCGATCGGTGCTGCTTTATCGGATGGCCAAGAACGGCACGGGGCGCATGCCGCACATCGGCTCGGATGTGGTCGATGCCCGGGGCGTTTCGCTGGTCGGGCGGTGGATTGCGGAGATGGACTCCGCCAAAGCGCAGGGCCGCCGCGATTTGGTCGCTCACGCCGTCGGCGCTGCGGCCAAACCGTCGGCCGACAGTGCGGAGTTGGAAAAGCTTCTCAACTCGACCAGCGGCGCGCTTGCTGCGCTTTACGGGATCGAGAGCGGCGACGTTCCGCCTGCGATGCGGTCGCGCGTGATTGACCGCGCTTTGGCCAGTTCCGTTCCGGCTACGCGCGACCTCTTCGATCGATTTACTGGCCGCGACATGGCCCGGCCGCACACGCTGGGCGCTACCATCGATCGCAGGAAACTTCTGGCGATGGCGGGTGATGCGCGGCGCGGGCGCGACGTCTTTCTCAATGTCGCGCAGTGCGCCACCTGTCATGCCGCTGGGGACGTGCCGGGGCGCGAGTTCGGGCCCAACCTCAGCAAGATCGCCGCTAAATATGACAAAGCGCAGTTGCTGGAAAACATTGTCGAGCCGTCGAAATCCATCGTTGATGGCTTTACTTCCTACACGGTCGTCAAGACCGATGGGGACGTGCTCAGCGGCTTCCTGGTCAGCCGCAGCGACGCGGAGATCGTGATTAAGGATGCAGCGCTGGAGGTGATCCGCACGCCGATGTCGGAGGTTAAGAGTTTCCATATCCAGGGGGTCTCGACGATGCCGGAGGGTCTTCTCGGTAATCTGGAGGCGCAGCAGGCGGCGGATTTGCTCGAGTGGCTTTCGACGTTGAAGTGATGCGCGTCAATTCCTACGAGGCGTCAGCGACCGGCGTCGCCTCCAGCGCTTTGGCGCGCCGCGGGCGATCGCGTAGTCGGAGGATTGGCGCTTCGAAGCAGTAGTACACCCCCGCCGCGACCGCGAAGCATCCCACCAGCGCCACGATTCCCCGGGTCGCCTCTCCCCAATTCGTCCGTTCCGCAAGCGTGATCACCGCCACGTGGCAGAGGTAGAGCGAATACGACCAGAGGCTGATCCGCAGCGTGATCCAACCCAATACGCCCGAGGGCCGCTGAAGCACGGAGCAGAGCGGCAGCGCCAGCGCGCAGCCGATGTTGATCAACGGCAGGATGAACAGGTGGATCCGCCGCGCCAGAAAATCGCCCGATCCATCGGCGAATTCAACCCGCTTCATCAGAAATGCCGCCGACAGCAGCACGATCGAAATGCCAAGCAACGCGACCCACCACCGCGTCAGGCGCCCAAACAGATCCGCCCGATACCGCTCCAGCGCCGCCACGAGCACGCCCCACATCAGCGAATCCAGGCGCAGCACCACGATCTTCCGCGCGTACATGTCCCAGGGCCGTCCGGGCGTGAAGGAAAGCCGCAGCACCATCGGCACCAGCAGCAGAAACCCCACCGACATCAGGAACCCATAGCGCACCCGCCCCGTCAGGCGATAGAGCACCAGGATCAGCACTGGCAGCGTGATGTAAAACCACTCCTCGACCGTCAGGCTCCACGAGACGATGAAGAACTGCGGGTGGGATGGCATCGGCCACGCCAGGTTCTGCGTGAAGACTAAGTAAGACGCCAGCCGCCGCAGGCCGACGGGCCCCTCGATCAAACGGTAAACGATGACGAACAGCACGTAGTTCGGCACCGTCCGCATCCATCGCCGATACCAGAACGTCGCGATCAGCCCCGGCGTCACCACGTTCTGGTTCGCCCGGATCGAGTTGAGCAGGATGCCGCCGATCAGGTAACCGCTGAGCACGAAGAAGATCTCAACACCGAGCGTGCCGAACACGAAGAGCAGGCTGGGCGAGACCTGGGTATACGCGAAAAGAAAGTGGCCGGCGAGCACGAGGCAGATCGCCACGGCGCGCACCGCGTCCAGGCCCATCTTTCGCGTCTTCACTTGGATTGCCCTGATGTCGGCAACGCTGGATCAGCACTATTCATCGCAGAGGGTTTAGCTCATCTGCCGGGGGATTTCCAGACAGCTCGACCTCGACGGCGTGGTCGATGCGGTTATCGATCAGGGTCACTTGCGTGTCCGGTTGTTCAACCCCGTCAACGGTCACGCGGCGGACGGTTTTTCCGGTTCCGCCGTTCTTGACGGTGATGTGGTAGACGGTCTCGCGGTAGCGGTAGTGGATCTTGTACTCCGGCCAGTCGGCGGGGATGCGCGGGTTGAAGCGCAGCTTGTCGGCCTCCAGGTGCAGGCCCAGGAGCGACTCGGTGATCAGGCGGTACATCCACCCGGCCGAGCCGGTGTACCAGGTCCACCCGCCGCGCCCAACGTGGGGCGAGACGCCGTAGACGTCAGCGGCGACGACGTAGGGCTCGACCTTGTAGACCGCCACGTCGGCCGCGGTCGAACCGTGCCGCACGGGATTGATCAGGTTGAAGAGCTCCCACGCCCGCTCGGCATCTCCCATCGCGGCGAACGCCATTACCGTCCAGATGGCGGCGTGGGTGTACTGCCCGCCGTTCTCGCGCACGCCCGGGACGTACCCCTTGATGTAGCCGGGGTTGAGGGCGGACTTGTCGAAGGGCGGGTCGAAGAGGCGGATCTGCCGCGCCTCGCGCCGCACCAGGCGTCGATCGACGCTGGCCATCGCGATCTGCGAGCGCTCGCTGGTGCCAGCGCCCGAGAGGACGGACCAGCTTTGCGGCAGGGCATCGATCTGGCATTCTTCATTGGTCGCCGAGCCGAGCGGCGTGCCATCGTCGAAGTAGGCGCGGCGGTACCATTCACCATCCCAGGCGTTGGCCTCGATGTGGCCGCGGAGGCGTCCGGCCTCGACGGTGTAGCGGTCCGCGATGGGGACATCGCCGCGGCGGCGGGCGAGATCGGCGAACTGCGTCAGCACCTCGAACAGGAAGAAGGCGAGCCAGATGCTCTCCCCCTTGCCGTGCTGGCCGACCAGGTTCATCCCATCGTTCCAGTCGCCGCATCCCATCAGCGGCAGGCCGTGGACGCCGAAGCGCAGGCCGTTGTCGATGGCGCGGACGCAGTGGTCGTAGAGCGCGGTGATGTCGTCGGAGACGCGCGGGAGGTCGTAGTAGGCTTCTTCCTCGGGGCGCAGCGGGCGGCCGCTGAGGAAGGGGACCTTTTCGTCGAGCACGCCGGTGTCGCCGGTGGTCAGGACGTAGCGGCAGGTGGCAAACGCCAGCCAGAGGTAGTCATCGGAGAAGTGGGTGCGCACGCCGCGCCCGATGGGCGGGTGCCACCAGTGCTGGACATCTCCCTCGCGGAACTGATGCGCCGCGGCGCGGAGCAGGTGCTCGCGCAGCAGGCCCGGCTCGGCATGGACCAGGGCCATGGCATCCTGGAGCTGATCGCGGAAGCCGAAGGCGCCGCCGGACTGGTAGTAGCCGGTGCGCGCCCACATGCGGCAGGCGAGGGTCTGGTAGACGAGCCAGCCGTTGGCGAGGAAGTTGACGGCGGGGTCGGGCGTTTCGAAATAGGCGGCGCCCAGGGCATGGCTCCAGTAGTGCCAGACGCCCTCGAGGGCGCGCTGGGCGCTGGGGAGGCCGCGGAAGCGGTTGACGAGCTGCCGCGCCTGCTCTTCATCCGCCCCGACGCCGAGGATGAAGGAAACCTCTTTGGTCTGCCCATCCGCCAGGGCGATGGGAACCTGGATCGCCGCGCAGGGGTCCAGGCCCGCGCCAAGGCGGCCGGACAGGCGCACGCGGCGGAGGGCGGCGGGGCTGGCGGCACTGCCGTTGCGGCCGAGGAACTCGGTGCGGTCCGCGGTGACGGTGCGGGCAGTCTCGCTGCTGTCGATGAAGGCGACGCGAGCGGCGAACTCGGTGTTGTAGGCGTTGCGGGCGAAGAGGGCGCCGGTCGCCGAATCCAGCTCGGTCACCACGTGCATGAGCGACTTGTCGCGCAGCTCGCCCAGCACCCACTCGTAGTAGGCGGTGACCGAGAACTGCCGGGCGCGGCCCGAGCGGTTGGTGACGCGAAGCTTGGCGAACTTCACCGGGGCATCGGTGGCGACGTAGACGCAGAGCTCGGTGGCGATGCCGTCTTCCTCGTATTCGAAGATGCTGTAGCCGAAGCCGTGGCGGGCGACGTATGGCATGTGTCCGCGCGCGGGGAGCGGCGAGGGGGACCAGAAGCGGCCGCTCTCCTCGTCGCGCAGGTAGAAGGCTTCGCCGCTGACGTCGGAGACCGGGTCGTTGTACCAGGGGGTGACGCGGAACTCGTGGCTGTTCTCCGACCAGGTGTAGGCGCCGCCGCCCTCGGAGATGACCGTGCCGAACTGCGCATTGGCGATCACGTTCACCCAGGGGGCGGGCGTGGTCTGTCCGGGGCCAAGGATCGTGATGTACTCGCGGCCATCGGCGCTGAAGCCGCCCAGGCCGTTGAAGAAGGTGAGGTCCCGCTGCGGCACCTCGGTCGCCACCGGCGGCTCGGGACGGCGGCGCACGGGTTTGAACGACGGGATCGACAGCTCAGCGCGGCCGCGCCGCTCGACCTGCTCCATCAGCGTCCCCGCCTCGTCGAGCAGCACGACCCGCGCCACCGTCTGCAGAAGCGCACGGTCCTCTTCGGACATCTGCTCGCCGCGGCGGACGAAGATGCCGCCGGGCTTGTCCAGCAGCGCCGCCTCAGGACTGGCGGCGACGACGTTCATGATTGCGTCCTGGGAGGTCTGGCGGTAGACCGAATCGTCCTCGTTCCAGATGACCAGGTCGACAGCAAGGCCCTTCATCCGCCAATAGGCGTGGGCCTGGACCACCTGACGGATGAGTTCGATCCGCGCGATGTCGCGCATGCGGACCAGCACGATCGGCAGGTCGCCGGAGATGCCGTACCCCCAGAGCCCGGACTGCCCGCGTCGATTGCGCGCCAGGATCGCGGCCTTGGCGCGGCGCAGGGCGGAGGCGTAAACGATCGACCCGGCCAGGCGGCCGTAGGCCTGGGCGTCGCCGTCGCTGGCGTTGAGCTGGCGCAGCAAGACGTTGCCGTGGGTCCAGGCGAGTTCGAAGACGCGGTCGGCCAGGCGCGGATCGTGGTACTTGTCCATCATGGCGGTGACGCCTTCGCGCGTCTCGGCCACGCCGGTCACCAGGTCGATGCGCATGGTCTCGCCGGCGCGGAGCAGGACGACCTGGCGGATGCTGAGCACCGGGTCGAGCACCGACCCTTCGCTGTCGGTCAGCGGGGCGACTGCGTCCATCGCGGCGGGGGCGGCGGTGCTGCGGCCGCGGCCGATGAAGGCCATGCGGTCGGTTTCGAACGACACGCTGCCGACCGTGGTGCCACGCACGGTCATCTGGTGGGTCATCCAGGGGGGATGTTCCTCGGCGGAGCGCGGGCGGCGCGTGCAGAGGATCGCCTGGCGCTCGCGAACCAGCTCGGTCTGGACGAACAGATTGCTGAAGGCCGGATGCGCCAGATCCTGCGCCCGCGGCGCGAGGACGACCTCGCAATAGCTGGTGACCTCGATGGTGCGGGTGGTCTCTGAGCGGTTGGTCAGCGTGACCCGCCGCAGCTCGATGTCGTCCTCGGGGGAGACGCTGATCTCGGTGTGGGTCTCGATTCCGTCATCGCGGCGGCGGAACTCGGCGCGGGCCTGGGTGAAGATCGCCTCGTACCCGCGGGCCGGCTTGAGCGTGGGTTGCCAGGCGGTGGACCAGAGCGCGCCGGATTCGACATCGCGCAGGTAGCAGAAGCTGCCGAAGGCGTCGCGCGTCGCATCCTCGCGCCAGCGCGTGACGGCGAGATCGCGCCAGCGGCTGTACCCGCCGCCGGCGCTGGTGACGACGACATGGTAGCGGCCATTGGAGAGCAGGTGCACTTCGGGCGCGGCCCCGCCCGGATCGGTGAAGACGCGCATCGTCCCCTCTTCTTCGGCCGATGCGCTGTGCCGGGTGCCGGCTTCGGCAGCGTGCGGGAAGACCGGCGTGCTCGCCTTGGGGACGCGCTCCTGGAGCAGCAGATCGGCGGCGCGCAGCATCGGATCGGAGTCGAATCGGCGCTGCATCGGCTTGTCCAGGAGCACGTAGGCCAATGACAAGAGGCTCATCCCCTCGTGGTGGGCCATGAACTGGCGGACCGTGACGCTGGTGGTGCCGGGAAGCAGGCGCGACGGGGTGTAGTCGATCGCTTCGTAAAACCCGTAGGCCCCCTGCTGGCCTTCGGCGTCGAGCTGTTCCAGATTTCGGCATGCAGCCTCGGGCGCGACCATGAGCGCCATCGCGGTCGCGTAGGGCGCGATTACCAGGTCATCCGCAAGGCCGCGTTTGAGACCCAGCCCCGGCACGCCGAACGCGCGGTATTGGTAGGTCAGGTGCTGGTCGGTGGTGTTGTAACCGGATTCGGAGATGCCCCACGGGACGCCGCGCTGCTTGCCGTAACCGATCTGCCGCTTGACGACCGCGCGGTAGGTCTGGTCAAGCAGCGTGTTCTCATAGGTGGGCATTACCAGGAGCGGCATCAGGAATTCGAACATCGAGCCGCTCCAGCTCAGGAGCGCCGGCGCAGCGCCTGTGGCCGTGAGCAATCGCCCCAGCGCGAACCAGTGCTGCTGCCCGAGTTGGCCCTGCGCGATCGCGACAAAGCTGCCCAGGCGCGCCTCGGACGCGAGGAGATCGTAGAAGCTGTTGTCGAGACGGTGGTCGGCGACGTTGTACCCGATCGAAAAGAGGTCGCGTGACTTGTCGTACAGGAACGAGAAATCCATGTCCGCCAGGTCGTGGCACTGCTGTGCGAGCTGTCCGATCGCCTTGATTCGTGCTGACGCGCGAGTCGATGAGAGCACGATGGCGCTGCGTAACTCCGCCAGCGCGTTGGCCAGCGCGACATCGGCGCCGGCCACCGCCGCATCGAGCAGCGGCAATGCCGTCCCCTGCAGGCCGGCGACGTCGGCAAGGGTTGGGCCTACGTCCAACCGCGTGAGCAAATCGCGGATCTCATGAAGCTGGGGGTTGCCATCGTGCGGAGTTTCGGGGAATGGCGGGATCGCCGCCCAGGCGGCGGTGTGCGTCAGGTCGGCGTGATGATCCGCGCACGCTCGCGCCAAGGCGCTCGCCCACCAGCTTACCTCAGGGTCGCCGCTGGTACCGGCCTTGATTGCGGCCGTCGCATCTGCCAGGCGTGACAGCAGCGACAACGACGCGCGCAGCGTCATCGGCGGAAACTCGAGGTCCGCCTCGATTCGCTCGATCTTCCGCAGGATGTCCGTGCTCACGCGCGGGCGCGGTGTTGCTCCGCCGGGCGGATGCTCGCCTCGCGCGGCATCGAGCAGGACGCGCACCGTGTCGCGCAGACCGCCGAAGAGTCGCGGCGGCAGAACCGATGTCTCGACCAACTCGATCAAACCGCGGCGCAGAACGAGCAGGTGTCCGGCGAGGTTGCCACTGTCAACCATCGACACGTAGGCGGGGGGCAGGGGCTTGAGCGAGCGCGTGTCGTACCAGTTATAAAAATGCCCGCGGTAGCGCTCCATCTTCGCCAGAGTGCCGAACGTCTTCTCGATGCGATCGACGAGGCAGGCGACGGGGCAGTAGCCGAAGTCGTACGCCGCCAGGTCCGCCAGCAGCGCCATGCCGATATTCGTTGGGCTGGTGCGCGGCGCGACCACCGGCATCGGATGTTCCTGGAAGTTATCCGGGGGAAGCCAGTTGTCCTCCTGGGTGACGAACGTCTCGAAGTAGCGCCAGGTGCGGCGGCTGAGCTTTTCGAGAAAGACGCGCTGGTCATCCGTAAGCCGCGCCGGGGCGGAAGTGAGCGGCCGGCTCAGCCACCAGCCGACGATCGGTGAAACCAGCCACAGGTAGAGCAGCGGGCCGGCGATGGGCAGGGTCCGATGATTGAACAGCACCAATAGCGTTCCTACGGCCAGCGCGACCATCGGCGCGAACCAGAGCGATCGGAAAAATCCAACCAGGTCGGACCGGGCGCTGCGGCTGGCATCGCTCGACGTCTTCCATTCCAGCAAGTTGCGCTTGGACCAGAGCACGCGGATGCCCGTCCGCGCGATCGCGTCGACGCTGACAAACGCGTCGTAGGGAAGAAACACCAGCGTGAAGAGGAACTGGGCCAGATGTTTGCCGAGCGCATCCCTGATGATTCGGAGGTGGGAGAGGAGGGGCGCGTCGGACGGTTTATGCGCCAGACCATCTAGAAGCGAAAGGATGGACCCCGCTCCGACCGTGACCAGTACCAGCGCGGTCGCCGCCCCTGCCATCGCGGGCATCAATAGCCACGCGCCCAGCAGAAGCAGCAGCATTGCAACCGGCACCAGGCTTCGGCGGAGGTTGTCGAAGATCTTCCACCACGAGAGGCGCGACACTGGGTTTGGCACCGATCCCCCCGCCAGCGAATGAACGCGTGGCAGCAACCACGCCGCGATCTGCCAATCTCCCCGAATCCAGCGGTGCCGGCGGCTTACGTCGGCGGGATATCGCGATGGATACTCCTCGTAGAGTTCGACGTCGCTCAGCAGCGCTGAGCGCGCATAAGCGCTCTCGAGCAGGTCGTGACTAAGGATCGTGTTCTCTGGCAGCCCACCGCAAGCCAGCTCGAACGTATCGACATCGTAAATGCCCTTGCCGATGAACGATCCTTCGCCAAAGACATCCTGGTAGACATCCGACACCACGCGCGTATACGGATCGACGCCGGCATCGCCTGCGAACAGCCGGACGAACCACGATCGCTGCGCGCTGGGCAAACTCACGCCGACGCGGGGTTGGAGGATGCTGTATCCCTCGACGACCCGGCAGCGTTTCTTGTCGAACACCGGCCGGTTGAGCGTGTGGGCCATCGCCCCGGCCATCTGTCGCGCCGAGTCGCGCGGCAATTGCGTGTCGGTGTCCAGCGTGATGACGTACCGCACGCCCGGCAGCACCGCCACGTTCCCCACCACGTGCGAGAAGCGATCGCTCGGGCCGCGCAACATCGCGTTGAATTCAGCAAGTTTGCCGCGCTTCCGCTCGTATCCCATCCATACCCCTTCCTGCGCGTTCCACCGGCGTGGACGGTGGAAGAGGAAGAAGATGTCGGAGCGATCCGCCTCGTATTTCCGGTTGAGCTCTTCGATGCCCTCCGCCGCCAGCCGCATCAGTTCCTCATCCCCCGGCAGAACCTCGACGCCCGCATCCTCCAGGTCCGTCAGCAGGCCGAAGTGAAGGTTGTCATCCCGGTTGGCCAGGTAGCGCACCTCCAGCCCCTCCAGTAGATCCTCCACCGCGCGAGCGTCGGAGAGCATCGTCGGCACGACGACCATCGTCCGATGCTTTGCCGGAATCCCCTCGCGAAAATCCATCTTCGGCAGCGGCCGCGGCGGCACGATGGCAGTCGCGCACCAATTGACGACGGCAATCCCCAACTGGGCGGCGCACATGACGACCGGAATCGTGAGCAGCCAGAGCGCGAGAATTCCCCCGCCGTGTCGCGATGCCAGATTGAGAAAGGCGGCCGTTACGCCCGAGGTTATCGCGAGGATCGGCAGGACGTATAGAAAGAGCGGGAACTGCCGGCCGATGCTCCGCGCCATCATCCGCGCTGACCGACGCATGGCCGTCGCCTTTTCCAGCGCTGGCCGCCCCCGATCGATCAGGTAATACCCGACGTGGGCCGCGCGGTCGTCCACGCTGCCGACATCGTCATGCCGGGCGCGCGTTCGCGCCTCGGCGAGGACGATTGCCTTGCGCGCCACCTCGTCCTCGGACAGGCGGCTGCGACGCGCGATCTGCTCGACGCTGTGGCGGTATCGATCACGGGTGGCGAAATCCATGCCCGCGTAGACGCCCGCGGGATCGCTGCAGAGCGTCTGCTCGACGACGCTGTGCCGCTCGACGAACTCGCGCCAATCGGTCGAGCTGAGGAACCGCAGGCTGGTGATGCTATTGCCGATCGAGACCTGATCCGCGGCTTGGGCGTGCCCCTCGGCGCGCACCAGTTGTTCGATCGTCAGACCCTGTTCCGACAGGCGCTGTTCCAGCCATGTGCTGGCGAAGGCGAAGTACGGGCTTTGCCCCTGCAAGTGCCGCGTCAGCTCCGCCAGGAACGCCCCCGACAACGGCGGATCCGCCCGCGCCATGTCGGCCATGACCAGGATCAGGTCGGTCGGGCTCTGCTCAACCACGCTGACCATCCGCCCTGCCCACTCGTCGGCGAGATCGCGATCGCGGCGCGTTGCCCCGACCCGCACGGCGACGCGGCGCAGGTTCTCGATCAGCGCCAGCCGGAGGACGATCGGCACCGCCCAGAGTTCGCCCAGTTTCAGGGGCTTGATCGCCTGATACGAAGCGATGAACGCGTCGAGGCTGACCGCGTCCAGCCGCCCATCAACGTGCGAGATCAACTCGATCGCGATGGCGTACGCCCGCGGATAGTTCGCTGTTGGGCCATTCGCCAGCCGCGGCAATTCCCGGCCGTAGGCCTTGGGCAGGTGCCGCCGCGCGGTGCGGATCTGTTCTTCGATCAGGTAAAAATTATCGAGCAGCCATTCCGCCGCCGGCGAAACCCGCCGGCCCGCCGCGACCGCCGCGGTGACGAGGTCGTAGGTCTGCACCAGCACCCGCTCGTTGTCATCGAGCCGGGGAAGGAGCTTGTCCGGCGCAGCCACCGTCGATAGCTGGTGCGATTCGGCGACCGTCTTCGCATGCCGCTCCAGTTGGTCGACGCTATACAACTCCGAGCGAAGGGGCTGCTCTTCGAAGCGCGGACTTTGGAGGTCGGTCGCGTCGTCGGGTCGCAGCCTCCCTTTTACGAGGCGTCTCAGTTTGCTAGTCAGCGCGGGAGCATTCAACCGGTATCTCGCTTTCTGTCGCACCAGAATTACGGACAGCCCGAGGCGCGTTTGAACGCGACCGGAGGCCTTTTGGGTAACCGCTGATTGTCTCAATTAAGCGGTGGGCCTGCGGAGGGAACAACTCGGCCCAGGTGATAATTTCGCATCCTAGGCTGCACCCGGGCAAAGTCAACGCAACGCGCCGGCGTGCGTGGCAGCGGGAAGTTGGGGAGGGGTTGTCGGCGTCATGTTGGCAGGCGTGACGCGAACGGCAACGGCTTTTAGCGCCGGTTGTTTGCTGATCGGGTCGCGGAGGTTGCTGGCGGCTTCGTTGGGGCTGGCGCCCTGGGCCCAGAGATCGTTCCAGTGGATCGGCATGAAGCAGACGCCGGGGGTGATCGAGTCGTCGAGCTTGAGGAAGGTGGTGGCCTCGCCGAAGCGGCTGGCGACGGCGACGTGCTGGCGGTCGTGGAGGCCTAGCTCACCGGCGTCTTGCGGGTGCATTTGCAAATACGGCGCGGGGTCGAGCTTATTCAGCAGTGGTACGTTGCCGGTCTTGGTGCGGGTGTGCCACTGGTTCAATAGCCGGCCGGTGGTGAGGATGAGGGGGAAGGCGCGGGTGGGGCGGTCGTCTAATTCGACGTGCTCGCGGGCGAGGAGCCGCGCCTTGCCGGTGGGGGTGGGGAAGCGGCCGTCCTCGTAGCGGCGTGATTGGCTTTGGCCCATCGCGGGGTAGGGCCATTGCTGCGGGCCGCGCTCGCGGAGGAGCTTGTGGTGCAGGGCGCTTTGATCATTCGGGCGGCCGGCGGTGGAGCGGGCGAACTCGTCGAAGATGGCGGCGGCATTCGCGAAGCTCATCCCCCTGCCGTATCCCATCTCCTGGGCGATCTGCTGTACCCACCACCAGTCGGGGCGGGCGTCGCCGGGCGGGGCGACGACGGGTTCCATCAGCGTGACGCGGCGCTCGGAGTTGCAGAAGGTGCCGCTCTGTTCGAGGTTGATGGCGGCGGGGAGGAGCACGTGGGCGAAGCGATTGGTCTCCGTTGGGTTGTAAGCATCCTGCACGATCACGAGCTCGGCGGCTTCGAGGCCGGCGCGGACGGACTTGAGATTCGGAAGGCTGGCCGCGGGATTGGTGCCGATGATCCAGATGGCCTTGATCTCGCCGGCTGCAGCCGCATCGAAGAGACGCACGGCATCGTAGCCCGGATGGGGCTGGAGGTGATTGGGCGGGAGGTTCCAGAAGGTTTCCATTTGGGCGCGGTGCTGGGGGTCGGCGATGAAGCGCTGGCCGGGGAGCTGGTGGGACATGTAACCGGCGTCGCGGCCGCCCATGGCGTTGGGCTGACCGGTAAGCGAGAACGGGCCGGCGCCGGGCTTGCCGATCTGGCCGGTGGCGAGGTGGAGGTTGATGATGGCGCTGGAGGTGAAGGTGCCGAGGACCGATTGGTTCACGCCCATGGTCCAGAAAGTCATGAAGCGTTTGGCGCCGGCGAGGACCTGGGCGGCGGCGAGGAGGTCGGCCTCTTCGATGCCGCAGATCAGGGCGACGCGCGGGGGGGAATAATCGGGGAGGATGCGCTCGAGCTGGGACCAGCCGTCGGTGTGATTCGCAATATATGTTGCGTCGAGCTTGTCCCACTTGCGCAGGAGGTGGAGCAGGCCGTTGAGGAGGGCGAGATCGGTGCCGGGACGGACGGCGAGATGGACGTGGGCGGCCTGTGCGGTCGCGGTCTTGCGCGGATCGGCGACCACGCACTTGGCGCCGCGATCGAGGCGCTCTTTCACGCGGGCGAACGTGACGGGGTGGCACTCGGCGGCGTTGGAGCCGATGAAGAAGAAGGCGTCGGCGTGATTGATGTCGTCATAACATACGGGGGGGCCGTCGGAACCGAGGGAGAGGTTCATCCCGGCGGCGGCGCTGGACATGCAGAGACGCGAGTTGGAGTCGCAGTGGTTGGTGCGGAGGCAGGCCTTGGCGAACTTGCCGGCGAGGTACTGGGCCTCGGTGGTCATCTGGCCGGAGAGGTAGAAGGCGACAGATTCGGGGCCGTGGGTCTGGATGACCTGATTGAGGCGCTGGGCGGCGTGGCGGATGGCGATGGAGGGGGAGACGGGAGTGAATTCCGTTTCGCGCTCACGGACGAAAGCTGATCTGAGTCGCGTCGCGACATCAACGGTTTGCGCTACGCTCGCGCCTTTGGGGCAGAGCTTGCCGAAGTTGGCGGGGTGTTTGGGGTCGCCGCGGACTTTGGAGATGCGCGCGCCGTCGCTGGTGGCGAGGAGGCCGCAGCCTACACCGCAGTAGGGACAGAGGGTTTTAATTTCTCGGGACAAATGGAGGGTTCACGGTTCAGTACACGTCGCGCTGGTAGCGATTAGTCTTGGTCAGTTTAGCAACGTAGGCGGTTGCTTCTTCGGCGCTCATCCCTCCCTGCTCGGCGACGATCTGCTTCAGCGCGTTGTCCACGTCGCTGGCCATGCGCTTGGCGTCACCGCAGACGTAGAAGTGCGCGCCTTGCTCGAGCCACTCGAAAAGTTCCTTACCTTGTTCGAGCATTCGGTGCTGGACGTAGACTTTTTTTTCCTGGTCGCGCGAGAAGGCGGTGGAGAGGTTGGTGAGGACGCCGCTGGACTGGAAGGATTGGATTTCGTCTTCGTAGAGGAAGTCGGCGGCCTGGCGCTGGTCGCCGAAGAAAAGCCAGTTTTTGCCCTTGTGTCCGGCGGCACCGCGTTCGGCGAGGAAGGCGCGGAAGGGGGCGATGCCCGTGCCGGGGCCGACCATGATCATCGGCGTGTCGCCGCTGGCGGGGAGGGCGAACTTGGCGCTGGCGTGGACGAAGACGCGCGCCTTCTGGCCGGGGCGCAGGCCTTGCGAGAGATAGGTGGAGGCGATCCCTTTGCAGGGCGTGCCGTGGATGCTGTTGTAGCGGACGACGCCGACGGTTAGGTGAACCTGGTTGGGGTGGGCGAGGAGGGAGGAAGAGATGGAGTAGAGCCGCGGCTGAAGGGGCGAGAGCGCGGCGACGAACTTGGCGAGATCGGTGAGCTTGCGCGCGTGCTGACGGAGAAGGTCGATGACGGCGACGTTCTCGGCTTCGGGTTGGCCGAAGAGTTTGAAGAGGTCTTCGGTCGGTTGGGTGATGATGTAGTCGCGGAGGAGGGCTTCGCGGAGGCTGGTGTGTTGGCCGTCGGGGGCGGGGACGTCTTCAGCGCCGCTGGCGTGGAGGAGTTCGAGGATTTCCTGGACGAGGTCGGGGCAGTTTTCGGGCCAGACGCCCAGTGCGTCGCCGGGCTTGTAGGAGAGGGTGGAGCCCTTGAGATCGAGGACGACGTGGCGGGTGTCTTTGTCGCTGCCGGGTTTGTTGAGGGGATTGGAGGCGATGAGGCGGGCGGGGTAGGGGTTTTTGCGGGAGTGGGTGGACTGCGCGGGGGGGATCCGGGACGGCGCTGCGGTCGCTGCGCTCTCTTCGCTCTGTCCCGGCGTAGGTTTGATTCTCAGTTGAATCAGTTCTTTGAGCTTGCTTGCGGTTTCTTTTCCACCGGGGGTGCAGAGGGTGAGGTTCTTCTCTTCGCCCCGCGCGATGGCTTCGGAGTAGGTCTGGCAAACGTAACCACAAGCGCCACAGTCAAGCTGCGCCATCGCCGCCATCATCTGGCGCTCGACGGGTTTGTCCTTGGCGAGTTCGAGACGCTTGGAGATTGGCAAAGCGGCGTCGTGCCAGGGGAAGGATTCTTCTTCCGTCATCGTCGGAGTCGCTACAGCGACCGTTTCCCCCCCCGATGGTGCGCTTCCAGTGGAGCTGACAAGCCCTGCAAAAAACCCGTTCAACCAGGCGCGCTGCGCAGGAGAGAAAGGGGCGGTTTCAGGCAGTGTGGGAACCATCATCATCGTCAATCTCCTCAGGCGGCAACGACGTATTGTTCGAGCAGTTCCTTCAATCGATCGATTTCAACGCGCACAACAAATTCGATAAAGCTCTCGCGATACGAAGTGCGATTCTCCAGGTAGGACTGCAGCAGACCTTCGACCACCTGCGGCGCCTCCGTGGCGGGAATGTCGCGATACAATTCGCGGGCGATGGCTTGGGTTTCGCCGTAACCGCCGCCTACGAACAGGTGATACCCATCGACCAATTCCTCGGTGGCGGGGAGCGAGACCTTGGTCGCGATCAGGCCGATGTCCCCGATATAATGCTGGGCGCAGGAGTGGTGGCAGCCGGTCAGGTGAATGTTGACCGGCGTATCTAGCCGCAGGCGCGATTCGAGGTAATCGGCGATCTCTGTCGCATTGCGCTTGGTGTCGGCGGCGGCGAACTTGCAGCCGGCGCTGCCGGTGCAGGCGATCAGGCCGGCGCGAACGTTGGTTGCGGAATAGTCGAGGCCGAGCGATTCGATCTCAAGCTTTACCTCGTCCAGCGCATCCGTGGGGATGTCGGAGATGAGCAGGTTTTGCCAGACCGTCAGGCGGATCGTCCCCGAGCCGTGGCGGTCAGCGATACGAGCGAGGCCGCGCATCTGGGCGGCGCTGATGCGGCCGACGGGCAGGACGACGCCCACATAGTGCAGGCCGCGCTGCTTCTGCGGATGGATGCCGACGTGACCGTGCTTCGCGACGGGCGACCGTTGCTCGCACTCATCAAGCGGGAAGCGCGTCATCTCGCGGCCGAGGTGCCGCTCGCATTCCTTGATGAACTTCTCGAAGCCCATTTGATCCAGGACGTACTTGAGGCGGGCCTTTTTGCGATCGGTGCGATCGCCATGCTCGCTGAACGCCTGGACGATCGCGTGCGAGATGGACGTGCACTCGTCGGGTTTGCAGATGACGCCGGTGTCGCGAGCGAAGTCCTTATGGCCGGTAATGCCGCCGAGCGTGAGGCGGAAGTAGACGCGGGGTTCGAGCGACTTACCGGCGCCGACGCGGACGGCGGTGAAGCCGATGTCGTTGGTGTCTTCGAGTGCGGAGATCGCGCCGCCGCCGTCGAAGGCGATGTTGAACTTGCGGGGCAGGCCGTACATTTCGCGGTTATTGAGGATGTGGTGGTGCAGCTCGCGGGCGAGCGGGCGGGTGTCGATCAGTTCCTGCGGGTCGATGCCGGCGGTGGGGCTGGCCGTTACGTTGCGGATGTTGTCCGCGCCCGCGCCGCGGTTGATGATGCCTAGTTCGCTGAGGCCCATGAGGAGCGGAACGGTCTGGCGGGGGCCGATCTCGCGGAGCTGGAGGTTGGCGCGGGTAGTGACATCGACGTAACCGCCGGCGCAGTCCTGGGCGAGATCGGCGAGCCCGCGCATCTGGTGCGAAGAGACGATGCCGCCTGGGAAGCGGAGGCGGGACATGAACGAGTCCTGCGCCGGGGCGACGTAGAAGAGGCCTTGAAATTTGAAGAGGAAGACGTCGGTGCCCTTGGGGAACTTTCCGTCACGGGCGTGGGCGACGACCTGGTCCCAGATATCCACGCCATTCTTGGCGCGCTTGGCCATTTCTTCGGCGGCGAGTTTCTTGCCCGCGGCGACGAAACGGTCCTGCGCGGCGCGATGAATCGCCTCTGCACCGCCGCCGCTGCCATCGCCGTCGATCTGCGGCAAACTGATCTGCTTCTTCAACGAACTGCCGGCGACGAAACCTTCAAGGTACAGCCGTTGTTCTTCGGTAAATGTTTCGTTGATCATGGTTCGCTCACACTTATGCGGGACTCAATACGGCGGCGGAAATCGCAAGTGGCTCCTCGGCGGCGACCGGCTTGGGCTTGCGATGATCCTGGCCTTCGAGGAAACCGATCAGGTGCTCACGCAGGCGGTAATAGTCGGGATGTTCCAGGACGGCTTTGCGATCGCGCGGGCGGGCAAAGGGGACTTCGAGGATGTCGCCGACGTTTGCGCCCGGGCCACTGGTCATCATGGCGATGCGGTCGGAGAGAAAAAGCGCCTCGTCCACGTCATGCGTGACCATCAGCGCCGTGATCTTGCGCTCGCGCCACACTTCCAGAAGCACTTGCTGTAACTCCAGCCGCGTCAGCGAATCGAGCATGCCGAACGGCTCGTCGAGCAGCAGCATCTTCGGGGACAACGCAAACGCCCGGGCGATGCCGACGCGCTGCCGCATGCCCTGCGAAAGTTCGGCGGGCATCTTGTGGACCGAATCGGCGAGGCCGACGAGCTCGAGGTAATGCTCGGCGATTTGCCGGCGCTGGGCGCGCGGGGCGGAGGGAAAGACCTGATCGACGCCGATCATAACGTTGTCAAATGCGCTCATCCACGGAAGGAGACAGGGCGCCTGGAAGACGACGCCGCGATCGGGGCCCGCGCCGCGGACTTCCTTGTCGGCGAGGATGATCGAGCCAGCGGTCTTGGTGGTTAGGCCGGCGAGGATCGAGAGGACGGTGGATTTGCCGCAGCCGCTGTGACCGATCAGGCTGACGAATTCGCCGTCGCGGAGGAAGAGATCGAAATCCTTGACGACGATCGCGGGGCCCTTCGGCGACGGGAAGGATTTCTGCAGCTTCCAGATCTCGCAGTATTTCTTTGGATTTCTCATACGGCGGCCTCGACGTTCTTGCGCCCGCCGCGGAAGAGGCTGAACTTGCGCGCGTCGAGATCGACGGGTTTGAGGTTGGGGACAGGGGGTTTCTGCGCTTTCATGCCCACTGAAGTGGGCAAGCCAGACCGTTTTCCTGGACCCAGGAGATACGTGATGATCTCGTTGCGGATTTCCTTGAAGCGCGGTTCGTGGTTGATGGCCTTGCGATCGCGCGGGCGGGCGAGATCGACCGTGACCGCGGGCCCGAGCGTCGCGCCGGGGCCGGCGCTCAGCGGGATGATGCGGTCGGCGAGCAGGATCCCTTCATCAACGTCGTTGGTGATGAGCACGACGGTCTTCTTGTCGCGCTCCCAGATGTTTTCGATCTCATCCTGAAGCGTGGCGCGCGTGAGGGCGTCGAGCGCGCCGAGCGGTTCGTCCATCAGCAGCACCTGGGGGTCCATCGCCAGGCCGCGGGCGACGGAAACGCGCTGCCGCATGCCGCCGGAGAGCTCGGATGGTTTCTTATTGCGGGCGGGCGAGAGGTTCACCATCGCCATGTATTGTTCGGTGTGAGCGAGGTGCTTGGGGCGCGGCCACTGCGGAAAGACCTGCTCAACCGCCAGCAGGATGTTTTCGAAGACGCTCAGCCACGGCAACAGCGAATAGTTTTGGAATACCAGCGCGCGATCCGGCCCAGGCTCGGTGATGACCGCGCCATTGAGTTTGACGGTCCCGTGATCGGGCTTGAGCAGGCCGGCGATCATCGAGATCAGCGTCGTCTTTCCCGCGCCGCTGTACCCGACGATCGCCACGAACTCCCCGCGCTCGACCGTCAAGTTGATGTCATGCAGCACATCGGTGCGGCTAATCTCCGATCCGTAGCCTTTCGAGACGTTTTGCAGTTCAAGAAACGGCATGGGAAACCTCCAATTGTCGGCGGGCGAAAATGGCTGCGAGTCCGCGTTGAATCAGGGCGGGCAGATTGAGGATGTGATTGACGTTGGCCTCAACCACGCTCATCAGGCGATCGAGCACGAACCCGACAACGCCGATCGTGATGATGCAGAGGATGATGTGCGGATAGATCAGTGAGCTGTATTCCTGCCAGAGGAACCCGCCCACGCCCGGCCGGCCTGACAACATCTCGATAGCGACAATCACGAGCCATGAAAGGCCGAGCGAAAGGCGATACCCGGTGAACATGTACGGCAGCGCCGCCGGAACCAGGATCTTGAACAGCCGCTTGGTGGGCGAAAGCTTCAGCACCCTGGCGACGTTGAGATAATCCTGCGGAATTGCCCGCACGCCCACCGCGGTGTTGATTACCGTCGGCCACATCGCGCACATCGCGATCGTGAAGAGGGCGGCCAACTCAGACGTGTTGTTCCTCGCCTGGCTGAAGAGCACCAGTCCAAGCGGATACCAAGCCAGCGGCGACACCGGCCGCAAGATCTGAAAGATCGGATCAAACATCTTCGTGAACAGCTTCGACGAACCGAGGATGAACCCCGTGGGCGTGCCGATCAGCAGCGCCAGCGCGTACCCCTTCAGCACCATCTTCAGCGACAACCAGGTGAACAGGCCGATCCCCTGATCGAGCTCGCCGCGATAGGTGAATGGCTCGAGCACGTAGAGCTTGCTCTCCTGCCAGATGCGCAGCGGCGAAGGCAGATCCGGCGCCGCCGATTGCGACAAGATCGCCCAGATGCCGATAACCGCGCCAATGCCCACGGCTGGGAAAACCAAGCCGTTCATCATCATTTTCTTCACGTCGTACTTCATGCTGACTCCGTTCAAGCCTTCAGGTTGTGAATTTCAAAACCAGTCGCGTAAGCTTCAGGATTCGCCGGGTCGAAGACCTTGCCGTCGAAGAAGGTCTCGGATGTCATGCTCGCGCCGCCGTGGGCGTAGCCGATCTCCTTCATCGCCTCTTCGTAGAGGTCGGGGCGCATCACCTGTTTGGCGATCCCCATGTAATCCACGCCCGGGCCGACCATGCCCCAGCGGCGGTATTGGCTGATGAACCAGGCGGCGTACTTGTATTGCGGGTAATTGCAGTTGCGCTTCGAGAAGATCATGTAGTTGGGATCTTCCTTCTTGCGGCCGTCGCCGTAGTCGTAATGGCCCTGCAGGCGGCCGAGGATGATCTCGGGCGGACAGTTGATGTACGTGGCTTTGGAGACGATCTGGCACTGCTCGGGACGATTGTTCATGTCGTCGAGCCAAACGCTGGCTTCGTGCAGCGCCTTCAGCACCGCCTTAACCGTCTTGGGGTTTTTCTCCGCGAATTCAGCGGTAAACGCGCAGACCTTCTCCGGATGGTCCGGCCACATATCCTGCGTGCTGACAGATGTGAATCCGATGCCGTCGGCGATGACGCGGGCGTTCCACGGCTCGCCGACGCAGAAGGCGTCCATCTTGCCGATCTTCATGTTTGCGACCATCTGCGCCGGCGGCACGACGATCAAGGACACGTCCTTATCGGGATGAATGCCGCCAGCACCGAGGTAGTAGCGCATCCACATCGCGTGCGTGCCGGGCGGAAACGTCATCGCACAGGCCAGCGGCTTCCCCGCGGCTTTGGCTGCATCAGCGATCGGCTTGAGCGCCTTGGGATCAGCGCCGACCTTCCCCCTCAGATCCGACTTGAGGCTGATGCACTGTCCGTTGCGATTAAGCAACCACGGGATGACCATCGACTTCTTCGGCGCGTCGAGCAGTCCCATAGTCGAGGCGATCGGCATGCCGAGGAGCATGTGCGTCGCCTGGATGTCGCCGTTGGAAAGGCCATCGCGAATGGCCGACCAACTCGCCCCCTTGGTCACCTTTGAGTTGATGCCGTACTTCTTGAAAAGGCCCTTTTCATGGGCGATGACGATCGGCGAGCAATCCGTCAGCGCGATCATGCCGAAGTTAAGGTTCGGCGTCTCGGGCCCGTCGCCGCCGCCGCCCGTGCTGGCTCCCTTGGAATCGGCCTTGGAGTCGCATCCGGCGAGTGCGCCACCAAGGAGCGCCGCGGCGCCGGCCAGGCCTGTCGCCTTGAGCATTTGTCGTCGAGAAACTCGTGATGTCGGATTGTTCAGATTCATAGTTCCTTTCAAGCGGGCACGGGCGTGGGCAGTTGCATGCGTGCATCAAATATCCGGCCTCCGCGCAGGGGCATCGTCGGATACTCGTCAATCGGGCAGGCGATATGAAGTGACTCGGCCGCGCGGCGGTAGGGTTGGCTATCGGTGCAGCGGTCGGCGATCTCAATCGCATTGACGTCGCACGGGGCGTGTCCCCAGCGAACCATCTGTTCCAGCAGCCACGCCACATGCGTGCGGCTGGGAAACGTGTGATCGAGTGAGAACGATCGCATCGTCCAATCTGCCGGGCGTACGGATAGGAAGCGCGGGTTGAGGCCGAACGAACGGTCCAGAGACAAACTGGCGGCGAGCACGTCCGCGCTCACGCCGATATAGCGCGGCCGGGCGAGCATTTCGGAAAGCGATCCGACGTTGTGCAGGTCGGCGCAATAGGCGCAGCCTCGCAAAATCGCGCGGATCAGGGGCGTCAGCACGCTGGCGTTGTCATCCGCCCAGCGCCGCGTGGTCGCCAACACTTTCTCCGGGTGTTCGGGGACGATGTCGGTCGTCGGGCAGACGACGCTCCCACATCCTTGCCGCGCCGCCACGGTGTTCCAAGGCTCACCGACGATGAAGCCGTCGAGGTGCCCGTCAGCCAAATGCTGCGGCATTTGCGGCGGCGGGATCACGCAAAGGCGAACGTCCAGATCCGGGTTGATGCCCGCGGCGTCGAGCCAGTCACGAAGCAGATAGTGATGCATCGATGACGAGAAGACGTGCGCGATGACCGGCACACTCTCGCGGTGCGGATCGCGAATCCAACGGGCGAGGCTCGCCGAGGAGTTCACGCCCGCCTTGGTCAGTTCCATGCTCAGCGTGATCGCATTCCCGCCGCTGGAGAGCGACATCAGGCTGACCAACTCCTCACCGTGCGATTCAGGATTGAGTACGCCAGCGAGCGGCAGGCCAAGAAGCGCGTGGCTCGCGTCGAGATGGCCGAACGCGAGCTTGTCGCGGACGTTGGCCCAGCCGATCTGGCGCTCGAGGGAGACTTGCAGCCCTTCGTCGGCAAAGTACCCCAGCTCCGCCGCCGCGATCAGCGGGGCCGCGTCGATCAGGGGGACGAAGCCGAGACGCAGCGCGCCGCCTCGATTCACCTTCTGGATGTTCTTCGCCGACCGGGGCACAAGGCCCGTCCTGACAACCTCTCCAAATTCGCCGCCCAAACAATCGTCAATGCCCGCGGCTTGCCTCGTTGTCCGTTCCT